>NZ_JBICUP010000027.1:0-96024 GCF_043198215.1 Micromonospora sp. NPDC048830 | reverse complement strand
AACGCGCGTAGCACGGTGCCGGCCGGCGCTGCCTCCCGCGCCGATGACACGCCGATCCACCACAACGCCAACGCCAACGCCAACGACCGTGACAGTGACAGCGCCAGTGACACGTCTGTCTCCAGCGATGGCATATTCAGCAACCTCGACACCAGCGACACAATTTCGATCAGTGACGTGTCCTTGCCGGACGAGCCGGTCAGTGGCGCGTCGGGTAAGGGCGGCTTCAGCGACACGGATTCGCTAAGAAATGTGTCGTCGCCGGACGAGTCGTTCAGCGGCGACCCCGGCACACACCGCGAGCCGGTCGTCACGGCAACCGGGCAGGCCGTCGGGGCGATTGAGTCCGCGCAGCAGGTCACGGCTGCTGACCAGACGCTGGCGCGCCCGGTCAGCAGCGGTGACCGGTTGTGGTGTGTGCCGGCCACTCTCGACGCGTTCAAAGATGTGTACGGGAGGTGGGGCAACCGGGGAGTGTTCGACGACCGGTTCATCGGACCGGATCGCCGATTCGCGGCCAAGATTGGCTGGCCGCAACTGTTGGAGATTCTCGACGTGGTGCCCGAGCGTGTCGCCCCCCACCCCGACGGGGTCGCAGGAGAGGACGTGCTGGCCGCGTTGCGGGCGGTGCCGGGGTCGATGGTCGTGGTCAGGGCCGCACCACCGAACGAACCGCAGCACGTGTTCGCCCTCCACAACGAGCCACAAAAATCCGGGCCGCCGAAAATCAAGGTGCGGGACACCCTGGCGCGCGACCCCTTCGACCCACCCAAACCGAACGATCCGATACGTGACCCGTGGCTGCGACACCTGTTCATGTCCAGCACCCGGGTGGCGGCGTTCGACGGGGACGGGCAGCCCGCCACCATCACCGACCTCCTACCCGACCACACCACCGGCCACCCGCAACCGATCACCACGACCGGCACCGACCCCAGCGCGCTCCTGCTCGCCTCCACCAGCACGCCACGCAGCCCGTCCCAGGCGATGCAGGCAGACACCACCTCCCCCGACCCGGCCGACTCTCCCAGACAGCCATCCGAACCAGCGGAAAATGACGAACCGGCTGGTACTGGCCTGGCGTCTATTGGTCAGGCGTTCCGGAACGTAGTGGACCCTGATCCGGATCGAGTTGATCTGGATACGCCGATGCTCGACAAGGATTGGGAGCCGCCGGGGGGCACCGAACAGGTCGAGTCGGATCTGCTGGCGGAGGCCAATCGGGTACGGGCGGACGAGGACGCGCGGCGGCAGGAAGACGAGCAGCAGCGTGCCGACCCGCACTCGGCCGACGATGAACACGAGCGGGTCGAAACGGAGCGGCGGGACGCCGAAAACGCGGAGCGGCGGGCGGAGACGTGGCGTCAGGCCGAGCCGAGGGACGGGGTCGACGCGGCGGCCGGTGCGGCGGATCGGACGCGGTTGGAGCAGACCGTGATACGGCACCAGGAGCGGCTCGACGGTGCCGCGAACGCGGCGCTCGATGCGGGTACGGCCTGGGAGCGTGCGGTCGGGGAGAGGGATCAAGCCGACGCCACTCGGGCCGCAGTCAAGGGGGATGCCGGGGAACCCGATCCGGCAAGGCCGCGGTCCTTCGCCGACGGAGCCATCGGTGAGTTGAGTGTCTCGGCGGTGCAGCAACTGAGGCCGCAGGAGGTGACGGACACTGTCACGCAGTTGATGCATCTGGTGGGGGTCACCGAGGGCGTCACGGCACGAGATGACCTTGGTGTGATCGCGACCTCTGCGGAGGAGGTGCCGGGTATGAGCGGCGCCAGCCTCGCGGCGGACGCAAGCGCCCTCGGACGGACCCATGTTGCGACCGACCCGAGTGGCAAGGAGGAGACCGGCGACAAGACAACCGGCGCCTTCCCGTTTGGCGGGGAGTCCGAACGCGAGTCCGCGCTGGAGGTGGACGGCAAGGTCCTGAACCACACGGTGCTGAACCACAAAGAAGACCCGCAGGAGCAGACCGGCCAGCAGACTCAGGCAGTGGCCTCCGGTGGTGCGCTCACGGAGCACCACCGGGAGGCCGACGATCTGGTGCGACAGGAGGTGGAGTCACAACTGACCGCTGCGCGGCAGATCGAACCGCAGCCTGTCGTTTCGCAGATCAACGAATCTGCGCAGGCACTAGGACCCGACCCTGCGCACGGCGGTATGACGGAGGCGGTACGGCAATACGGGTCACAGCTGGATGGGATGCAGGGACTCGAGCACGTCATGCCTGTGCCGGAGAGCGTTGTCGAGTGGCTGCGCGAGCAGGTGAAGGCGGCGGCGGGCGCTCGGGGAACGCAAGCCGCCTTCGGCACGCAGCTCGATCGGCGGCTTACCGCAAGGTACCTGTTTGCGGAGTGGCCACGGGTGCGTAGCGAATCGGGACTACCGCTGTCGATACCCGCCGATGGCGGGCAGACCCCTTGGCTGCGGGTGGTGCTGGGCGACGCGGCGGCCGCGGACCCCGGAATCGAGCAACTGCGCGACGGCCCGCCGGTCGCATTCCAGCGCTGGGCGTTCGGCGGATGGGAGGTGGCTGAAACCGCGACCGCCTCCGATCTTCGATCCATGAATCTCCCGTTCTCGTATTCGCACAAATGGCCGGTCGAGAACCTCGGTAAGTTGCGGCGGGCGGTGCTGACGGTGCAGCCCACCATCACATACAACCAGATGTCGACCTCGGTCAGGGTCACTGGCGGGGTGCAGGCGCTGACGATCCTGCGCAGTCGCGAGCGTTCCTGGCCGTACATGTATCAGATGCGTTGGCAAATGCGCGTGGGTGACGACGTGAGCCGCCCGTGGATCGACCTCCCCCCGCCAGCCGAGCGGCTGCCGGTGTGGTTCCCGAAACATGTCGTGGAGATCCCGCCCGAGAACACGGAGCAGCCCCGGCCGGCGCGGCTGGACACATTACGCAACGACATTCCCTTGTTCGGGGTCCAGTCGGTGCCGAATGCCGACCGGATCCTCAGCGATGTCATGGCGTCGTTCCGGCCGCAGCTCACGTCGCTGTCGAAAGAGTCGAGAGACGACCTGCAGGAGTTCTTCGGCGAATACAGCCTACGCGGCGATATTCCGTTGATGTGGGTGGGAATCCAGCCATCGCCGTTGCTATTCGCAGAAGACGGTTCGGTAATCGGCTACCTGCGGGTGCGTGCGGACTTGTACGAGCGGGGTGTTGCCGGTCCGGCGACGCAGAATGCCGTGCTGGAGTCGCACGTGCTGCGAATCCTGCGCGTCGAGGGTTCCGCCAAGGTCACCAACGCGGTCGGCGTTGATGGTTCCGTGAGCTTTGGCATGTCACGTGCGCCCGCCGATCCTGTCACGGGGGTCGAGCCGACCGGCGGAACTGTCCGGGGGCAACTCGGTGCGCGGCATCAGGTGTCGCACACACTGGGATCAGGCGGTGGCGCACGCACCTCGCACTCGTTGCGGACGAGTAAGCCGCTGATCCCGCTGGCCGCCGACGTCATTTTCGATATGGAACTCGTCCGGGCGGATGGTGCTGTGGTCCGCCCCGAACCGTCGACCCCCTTGGGGTGGTCTGGGGCGCCGTACCTGGTGATTCTGCGCGTGCCGCCGGCGGACACCGTCACGAAGCCGACCACGCCGCGTTACCTGCCGCTTGAGATCGCGCAGCTGCGTTCGCTCGGCGTCTCCACCACGCCGCTGCGGGTCACGGGTGCCGAGCCGCTGTTCGCATCGGCCGAGACTTGGCTGAGGGAGCGGGGCTTCCTGCCGCCGGACGGCGATCCGTCGCTGGCGGACAGACTGACTGACGAGGCGACCCGGATCCAGCGGTTGGAAAACGTTCGCAAGCTTGATTTGGCACGCTCCGGTATGGGTCTGCGCGGCGCCGCGGACGAGCTGATCGAGGGCGGTTATCCGATCGTGTTCGAACTGCCGGTCCGTGGTGAAATCCAGCGGGTCGAAGTACGCCTGTCCGCCGATCGCCGCTTCGCCGACGAGCCCGAGGGAGGAGTCAGCCACAATCTGTTCCTGCCCGACATTCAGACGTTGAATTGGACCGGTTCGACTCTACCCGCCAGCGAAAAGCGCGCCCGGTCTCCGTTCGGCTGGAGCGCAGGCATTGCTGGTTCGTACTCCAACCCACTTGATCTGGGCGATCAGAGCAGGCCGTTGCAGAGTATTTCCAGCGGAGTCAACCGGTCCTCTCGCCCTGCCACGATCACGGAAACCAGCATCGGCTTCGGGCAGGAACTGTACGCGCTCAGCCCAAGCGCCGACGGGTCGCACACCTTCATGGTGCCGGTGGCGCTACGGATGGAGATATCGTGGAGCTACGGCCC
The DNA here is from genome assembly GCF_043198215.1 of Micromonospora sp. NPDC048830. NCBI lineage: Bacteria > Bacillati > Actinomycetota > Actinomycetes > Micromonosporales > Micromonosporaceae > Micromonospora > Micromonospora sp. NPDC048830. Next base: position 91,717 of record NZ_JBICUP010000027.1, on the reverse strand, counting down.
CGTGCCCGAGCCGAGCATCGTCGACGGGATGTTCGCGTTGGCGGTGCCCACCTACCGCACTCTTACCCAGTCGGTGGAGATCAGTCCGTACCAGATGCCCGCACCTCGTGAGGTCACCCATCAGGATCGAGCCAGCCTGAACCAACCGGACGGTGATGCGGTCTACCAGAACGGAGTGCTTCGGCTGCCGGAGTCGGCGCTTGTGGACCGGGTGGAGGGCAGCCGATCGATCCGCGCGGTGGTCAGCGACCTCATCGGGGCCGTACGTCGCGCCGCCGCGGCCGCGGAACGGTCCGCCGCTTCGAGCAATGTCATGCCCGGCACCTTCCCGGTAGACGATGCGGCTGTGCCGCCGCAGGTCGCGGGTGACATAGAGATGCAGATGCAGACTGCGGAGTCGCCGCCGGACTCTGCGGAGACCAACTCGCGCGTGCCCCATGGGGAGGCAGGGGAGGATCGGACGCCGGCCATGCCTGGCGCGTTCCCTCCTGACGAGGCAACCGGGCCGGTCCAGGCGCGGGGGAACGAGCCGGTCGCCGACGATCAGACGGTCGCGCCTTCGGGCGGTGCAGGTCGTACGGCGTCGTGGTTCGGCGGGTTGGTGGTGGGTGGCTGGACGTGGGCGAAGCGGCGGGTGATCGGGGAGTCGTTGAGTCGACCTGAGAGCATGGGCCAGGAGGTGGCGCACGCCGCAATGTCGCCCCACCATTTGGCGGCCAACGCCCTGCAGGTCTTCGACAACCAGTACGTGTCCGAGAACATCGGCGAGCACGGCATGGTGTGGGGCACCGATGTGTCGGTAACGGTTGAGGGCTACCTCACCGATGTGGAGCCCCTGCCACCGCCAGGAACCATGGACATGGAAATCTGGCTGCAGTCCTTTGACGGGTCGTCGCAGACGGCAGAGAGCAGCGTCTTGTACGAAGTGCCGACGGCAGTAACCGGCACCTACGGCAGCGACACGCAATTCGTACCCTCAGGGACGTACACCTACGGCACCCGCGAGGACGCCCACACGACGTTCAGCGACAACACGATGGCGTTCAGGGTGACGACCGAGAACGATGTCTCGATGTTTCGCTTCAAGGCCAGGGCGATCTACATCGTCACCGTCACGAAAGGCAGCCGCAACGTGGTGGCCGGGACCCTTTCCGGCAGCCCGTTCTTCGAGAAGCAGCTCGCGGTGGAACTGCCCGAGGCCGTGGAGTTCCTCCTCACCGAGAACGACCTGTTCAACTATCCGGAGTTGCGGCAAATCCCGGGGGTCCCGCAAGCCGACCCCGAGAGGCCTGCCGAACCCGCCGACCGGATGCTTCCCCACTGGTTCGTTCGCAGCGGCGGGGAGCTTGGCTTCGGCGTGGCCACCGCGGTGATAGCCCGGGGTTCGCGTCCGCAGTTCCGCGAAGGCATCCGTGCCTTGGTCGAGGCGCAGGTGCCGGGGGTGACCCGTCCCGGCCATTCGGCCTACGTGCCTGGCATCTTGTCGCGGATCGCCGACCACAGCTCCCCGCTCGCTCTGCGCTCACTCATCAACGCTGGTCCCAAAGGCCGCGCGACCTTCCACTTCGTGCACCGGTGGTCGTGGCTCGGGCCGCGACTGGTGGAGGTGGAGATCAGCGCCCAGCCCGCACAGACTGCCGCCCAGCTCGCGGGGCTGCGCGGCCGGAAAACCTCGACCACCGCGGGCCTGGACGTTATCCTGGCCCACTCGTCCGGTGAAGGCGGATCCCTGCAGATCGCAGGCGCGAGCAGACAGAGCGTCACCCGCGCCACCGGCAACAAGGTAGCCTTCTCGCCGCTGGCCAAACGGGAAGAACACCAGTCGCAATCGCCTCTCGCGATTGCGACACAGCACAGCCGTACGAACGCCGCATCGTCGCTACGGGAGTACCGGACCTGGCAGCGGACCCTCGCCACCACCCAGTTCGACCGCGTCCCCTACACGCTCGGCGTGACCGCACGATCGATGCCGTTGAGCGACGCACTCATCGTCGCCGTGGGTAGGGCCGCGATCAACGGGCTCCTCGCCGTGGGTCGGCTTGTCCGGCTGGCCTGGCAGGACCTGCCGAGGGTGAGCGCGACCAGCGAGTCGTACCTGGCCTTCCCAGCCCTGGTCACGTTGCGTTTCAGCGAGGCAGAGACGCCTCGGGATCCAATCGTCGAACAGGAGCGCGTCGAGCCGGCGATGTTTACGTCCGACCCGACACTTGTCGTACCTCCGCCCACCGACACGGTCGCCGTCGACATGGAGGTCCCGGCGGAAATTCGTGCGCTGGTGGCCGGTGCGCCCTGGCGGCCGAGCCGAGCGTTTTCTGTGTATGACTTCGATGCCGTGGCGCAACTCGCCGAAGCGATCCGGACCGTCGACCCCTCCCTTGCCGGCGACGATCAGTTGCACAATTCCGTTTCCGCGGAGGGGATCTTCCTCCGTCTGGCCCAGCTTGCCCGCTCAGGCAAGGTCACCATGCTGGAACCGGCTGCAGTGGGTCGGCTGCTGGGCCGCGCCGGCACACCGGGTACGTCGCTCCAGTTCGCGCTGTACACGCCAGGATCCACGAGCACCAGTCGGAACGTGGCCATCGACAGCGTCTACGCCAACACCGACACCTTCGCCACGATCGTCAACTCGTCAGTAATCCCGACGTTCGGCTTCAGCCACACCGCCCCGTTCACTCATGACGGCAACAACTACGGCGGACCGATGGTGCCGATCGCCGGGGTTGAGGCGGCTCAGGATCAGAGCGCGGGCGGCTTTGGGCAGCGGCGCGAGATCATCCGGTTCGGTACCCCCATCGAATCGGCTGACGGTAACGGCACATCGGGATACCAGCTCACCGCGGTCGCCGTGATCCGGGTCGGCGGTCCCAAGGGAACCCGTTGGGTCGTCGGCAACATCGAGATACGCACCACGGAGGCCCCTGCGGGTGCCGAAAACCTCGCCCTAGCTAGATGATTGAGTCCGAAGTCTGGGCTGTACGGCAGCGCGGGCTTGAATGCAGCATGGCGAAGAGTATCGATGTCAGTTGTGAAGACAGACCCCGATACCCTTCTGACCGCACTCTACGTGTTCCTCGACGATCACGTCATCGGGCGTCGCCGGATCGGTCGTCCGCCCCTGCTGTCCGACGCCGAGTTGTTGTGCCTGGCCATCGCGCAGGTCCTGCTGGGTTTTCCCCGGGAACGGCACTGGATCCGCTACGCCCGCAAGCACCTGCGTCACCTGTTCCCCTACATCCCTGCGTTCCGCAGCTCCGCATCGATGTAGTCCGCGAATCTGGGCTTTGAACTGGGCAAACACCTATTGGCCCGGTGACATGGCGTGTCGCTGGGCCGTGGTGTTCGCGCTGGTCAGGCGGTTGCGGGTGTGGGCGCGGATCAGAAGGTTAGGGGTTCGAGTCCCTTCGGGCGCGCTTCTTTGATCAGGGAAGATAGCCGACCGGTTATCTTCCCTGCCGTCGTGTGAGTCACGTGCGAGTCACGCCTGTGGCACACGTTCTTGGACTCGGCACCCCCGAGTTGCGGACATGCGTGGCGGCGCCGTGGGTTCGTCAGGTAGGTGCGCTCGAAGGGCTCGGACTCCTAACTTTTCGGTCTGTCGGGCTCAATCTGGTTGAGGAAGACCGTGACGTTTGGTGAAGTGAAGTCCGGTGCTCGTGTTCCGGCTGCTCATGTCTGCCCGGCCGCACCGCCGCCCCTGCTTGCTGTTGCATCCGGCTCCCTGGGTGAATGCTGATGCGCACCTCGGATGGGCTGGGTCGGGTGTACCGGCGGTGCGGCTGCCGCGCCGAGGAGACCGGTAAGCAACTCGGCGCTCGGTGCGCGCGGCTGGCGGACCTCAGTCATGGGCGCTGGTACTTCGCGTTGCAGGTCGGCGGCGTCGACGGAGGTCGTGATCGAGTTCGTCGGGGCGGATTCGCCACCTTGGCGGAGGCTGAGCGGGCCTGCTGGGAACTGGCCCAGTTGCCGGGGCCGGAGGCGGTGGCGCGGACGTGGACGGTGCGGCGTTGGCTGGGCTTCTGGTTGTCCGAGCTTGAGGGCCGGGTGAGGCCCAACACGGTGCTCAACTACCGCAGCATCGTGGAGCGGTATTTCGTGAGCCACGAAGCCCCCACCGAACGTGAGTCAGGTGGGGGCTTCGTCGTTCCGGTTACAGAGTTCTTCCACGTCGCGCCAACGGGCGCGGCCGCATCGACATCGGGGAAACCATCCTGCGGCCGGAAGAGGGGAAAGGCCGACCAGCAACACGATCATTCAGGACAGACCAGCCAACACACCGGATCCACAACGGCATGTCACGAATTCAGCAACAGGGTCCCCGGGGTGCAGGTCAGCCAGCCGGCGCATGGCCAGTCCGGGCAGGTAGGCCAACTCGTGGCCGCAGGCGCGGGCGACGGTGACCGGCAGCGCGCCGATGGAGGCGGGCTGGTCAACGACGACCAGGATCTGCCCGTGGCGGCCCAGCCGCTCGAACAGGGTGCGCAGGCGTTGCTCGGTGTTGGCAGCGGGGCGTCGTGCAGCCGTCTGCCGTCGGGCGCGAGCCCGACCGCGTGGTGGTCGCTCTTGCCGACGTCCAAGCCGAGGTAGACGCCGTAGGGGCCGTGCACCGGATGCCTCCGTTCCGTCGATGCGGCCTCGGTCGCAGGTCACAGCGTCGGACTGCCGGCAGCCACGTTACGAGGAGACCTACCCGAAGGGTGGCCGGGCCCCTATCAGCGGTCCGCCGACGCCACCCAACCCGGCGGCAACACCCCCCGGATCATCGATGGCAGGGGCAATAAGCCATACCGGGCCGGGCGACCGAGGAGTCCCCGGCTGGGGGCGATCAAAAAGGTAACGGGCTATCCCGATCCCGGGTGGGGTCCGGAAGCGGAATGATCGCGTAGGTTGACGTCCTGCAGAGGGCACGTCACAGACCTGCAAGAATGTAGTGTGATGAACCGGATGCTGGTCGAGGCTGTGTTCGGTCTCGTTCAATCAGTCGCTGGCAGCGACAGAGCCAACGTGGCACTGCCGCTGCCAGCACCGCGCGAAACCGCGAGCGTCGCGTACGGGCAGGATGGCGGTGTATGTGTCACCCATAGCGACGCAGAACGTCGATGACGGTGATCCCGGGAAAAACCACCTTTATACCGAGGTTCTGCGTCTTCTTGTTGCACCGCATGGATCTGGATGCGACCGTCCGGGGCGGCTACTCCAAGTCCTTGCGCCGTTACTCGGATAGGCTCAGTAGTGGCAGGGTCTTGACAATTGCTCCCGAACCGGAGTACCAAATGGGGGGTCGCCATCGTACCCACCCCCCCTCCAGAGCTGCTGACCAGCAAACGCGCACCCGCCTATCTGCAGCTGCCGTAGCAGTGCGATATCAGCCCTGCATCACCAGGAGGTCTTTCCCATGTCCAACGCAGACGTGTTCCGATCGTTGTGCGGTGTGCTGAACGGCGAGGACGCGAAGGTCCTCCACGAGATCATGGCACCGGACATGGAGGTTCACATTGCGCCTTTCCCTGGCTTCCCTGCGGTGCTGCGGGCACCTGGAGAATTCGCGGAACTCCTGGCCATGGAGCACAGGGCTCTTCCCGGCTTGCCTGTCACGCCCCTTAATCTCATTTCCGAGAGTGACCGGCTCGCCGCGTATCTGAAAGTGCCAGGAAGGCACGGCACAATGCTTCTTCAGCAGTTTTCGGAAGAACCACCTCGCGGCCTTCGTGTTGCACCGGGCGGTCACCAGGATGTCCAGGACGTCCCCGTCCTGGACCACCGTCCGCCAGGTACTGCCGCTTTCCGTTGATCTCAAAAAAAAGACCTCGTCCAGATGCCGCTTGTCTCCGCCGGACCTTGCGTCGGCGCAGGCCACGAGCGCAAACCAAGTTGACAACGCCCTTGCAGCCTGATTCACGCAACCCAAGCCACAGGTCTTGGCAACAACTCCTCCAGCGGGTGGAAATGGTTGCCGGTGAAGATCCGGTGAGTGATCACCGAAAGTAATCCTCGCGTAGATTTTATCCGATATTCCTTACTCTTACACGGAGTGTGTCATGAGTGTCGTCAGGATGAATGTTTTGAAGGTTCCGCCGGACAAGCGTGCGGAAGTCGAGCGACTTTATGCGGAACGGCCACGCCTGGTCGAAACCGTCGAGGGCTTCGAGTGGTTCGAGTTGCTCCGGCCGACCGACGGTACCGAAAATTACCTCGTGTACACCCGGTGGCGAACCGAGGCGGACTTCGAGAGGTGGTTCACCGACTACCTGAAGCGGTCCCATCCGACGGTCTTCCCCGAAGGTGAGCAGTCGACGCCACCACCGTGGCGGCCGCAGTCACTGACGACGTGGTCCTTCGACGTCGCACAGCAGTCGCAGCCGTCATCCGCCGTTGACGGAGCGTCACAGCACCAGAGCTGAAGGACAAGTTAGAAACGACGACGGCGATGGCTTTCGCGGTGGCGATGGCGGGCCCTCCGGAGTGAGCGGACCGGAGGGCGAGGTCCCCGACTGGAACGCCATCGACTGGCGGCCTGTGAGGACAACGTACGGCGGCTGCGGCAGCGGATCTTCACGGCCACGCGGGCGGCGAACCTGAAAACAGGTTCGGAATTTGCAGAAGTCGATGCTGCGGTCCCGCAGCAACGCCCTGGTGGCGGTGTGGCGGGTCACGCAGCTCAACGCTGGCCGTAAGGCGGCGTCTACCTGCGTAAGTTCGCCTGGACACCATCGTCCGGCACCAAATGGTCGCAGGAACGGCCGTGCTCCCGGCGTGGAGCAGCAGCCCTCGGCAGATCGGGCATCGGCCCTGCTGGGCTCGTAGGAGCCGCAGCGTGACCGTGCCGATCGGGGGAGGGTTGCGGCGTCGCCGCTGGTGCCAGTAGCCAGTCAGGTGCGGGTCGTTCGGAGAACGAACCACAGTCCCCGCACGAGTGGGAACAGTGGCTCAAGGCCACCCGCACGGCGATCCGCAAACACGTGGTCACCGCCTGGGGCGCTGGCACGCCGGACGAACGCGCCGCAACCCGACTCATACACGCCTCCTGCCGCCGCCGGATCACCAACGGCAGCAAAAGGATAGCGCCATCACCTGCCCGCAATCCTTCAGGGTTTACTTGAGCCGGTTGCCTGGGAATCGGGCGCGGCCGGTTCTGAGGGGTCCCCGGCGCAGTCATGCGACGGGGCTACCCGACGAGCGATGGTTTGGCTTCCTGGCCGACCAGATGAGCCGCCGCGACGCCACAAGAACGTCCAGGCTCGAAGCCGACATCCGCCACTGGATCAGGAACTGGAACGAGGACCTCAAGCCGTTCATCTGAACGAAGAGCCCCGAAGAGATCCTTGAATCCCGCACCACTTCTGCCGACGGATCTCCGGCTCAGGACACTAGACGGACACCCATCGGAAACGACGTTACCTGCTGGCGCGCGGCCCGTGTACCCCTATCTCGTCCCGCTCGTGTGCGCCGGAGCAAGGTTCGAACGCGGCATCCTCGTCGAGCGCTCCGAGGCTGAAGCAGCCTGGGACGAGTCACCCGATCCACAACTCCTGACAATTTACTCCGCGACGCGTTTCGCTGGCTCAGCCGCTCCAACACCCGACGCCGTCATTTCCGGCTCGGACAACGCAGCCCGATCGCTTACGAGAACGCCTCTACACAACATCAAAGGAGCAATGGTCGACATGACGGATCGAATGCTGGACAACTGGTTGGCTTCGGTTGCGTCCGCCACACCCGGCCCCGGGGCGGGCGCGGTGGGGGCTATGAGCATCGCGATGGGAGCCGCGCTCGCAGAGAAAGCGGCGGCGGTCACATTGACGAGATTCAAGCCGACAGAACCTACGGTCACAAGCCATGAACAAATTCTCACAAGTGCGCGCGAGGAAGCTCTGCAGCTCCGGAACCGAGCCGTGGAGCTCGCCGACAAGGAGGCCATAGCGTTTGTGGCCGTGACCACCGCATACCGACTGCCGCAGCGAGACAACGCCGAAAAAGCCATCCGCGCGGAACAACTACGGGAGGCAACGCTCAGGTGCGTCGAGTTGCCGCCACACATCGCCGCTGTCGCCGCGGAACTGGTGCGACTGGTCGAGCGGATGGTCGACAGCGTCAATCTGCATGTGCTGGGAATTGTGGCCACCGCGGTGACGGCGGCTCGCGCCGGTCTGGAGTCGGCGGCCGACTCGATGCGCGTCGACGTCATGACGATGTCGTCCCATGACATCGGGCTTCAGCCTGGCGAGGCAGACGCACAGCTCGCAGCCGCCGATGCCGGCATCACCGCGGCTGAGGCCGCGATCGACCTGGTTCGCCAACGCATGGCGGCCGAGTCGGCGCGCAGCCAGGGCTGAGCCTCGATCCACGTGTGTCACGAACGTTGTAGGGAGCTTGATGTAGGAGGAGCTTCTGGATGCGGTGCTGCGTTAAGAGATGAGGGTTGGCCCCTCGGAGTCGGCCTGCGGGGGCAGGCTTCAAACCGCCCACTGCTGCGTTAGCTGAAGACTGTCGTGGTGAGCGTGTGGGAGAAGGCGCGCGTGATGCGTCAGGTGGGGATCAGGAAGACGAGTGTCGTAGCTGTTGAGGTGCCGAAAGAGGCTCGATGGCATCGAAACCGGAGCATGTGGATAGTTCCGGGATGAGCCTGGAGGTTACCCGTTTACCGGCCAGGTGGTGCCCGGCATGGAGGCGACGTGAGCCTGATCTGCGGCTCTTACGCGGAACGTGAGAAGGCGGTCCCCGATACCGCCGCCCTGTAGGTCGGGGTGCGAGAGGGAGCGTCCCGAGCGGCGGAAACCGTGAGGGGCTGAGTACCGATGCGGGAGGCGCCGGCGGACTGACTCGTAGTAGCTGTGAAGCTCCTGCTGGACACGGTGGGGGTGGAGCCAAGGGGTCAGGTCATCCGTGGTTTGTTCGTTCGATCAACCGGGCCCTTCGGGTCTGGGAGGAGTCGCGTGAGCGAGCTGAAGTCAGCAGGCAAGTCGTTCGAGATTTCGAAGCGGGAAGTATGGGAGGCGTGGGAGAAGGTCAGGGCGAACAAGGGCGCCGCCGGGGTGGACGGCTGCTCGGTTGGGGACTTCGAGGCCGACCTGAAGAACAACCTGTATCGGGTCTGGACGCGACGGCGGGTGTTCTCCGGTGTGCCGCCAGTGTTCGACACGGCCGTCGGTCCACACCTGGGGGTTTGCAGTAGCCGACGACTTCGATGTGCCTCGCGGGGTTGGTGTCGATGAGGCCTTCGCGGACGGCGAGGTTGAGCGCGGCGCGCAGGTGCTGCATCGCTGACGGGGACCGCGGCTTGCCCTTGCATCGAAGAGCGTCGACCCGCCTGGCGCTGCATCGTCCGCCCGACATCGCGTTCGGCCCGTACGGAGCGGGGTCGAGCGCGTCGTGGCGGATGTTGCCCGCCGACACCCGCAGGACCGGAATACCGGCCCTGACGGCGAGCCGCTCCAAGCGGCGTAGGTAGGCCTCCGCACGGATCGCTTCGGTCTGCTGCTCGACGGTTTCGTGAACCACGAAGCCCCCACCGAACGTGAGTCAGGTGGGGGGCTTCGTGGTTCCGGTTACAGAGTTCTTCCACGTCGCGCCCTAGGCTTGCCGCTGACCGGGAGAGAGTTGTTCGCCGCGCATATCCGCCAAGGAGGAATGATGCTCGCCCTTGTCATCACCCGTGGCCTGCCCGGCTCCGGTAAGACCACCTACGCCGAAAGGTGGGTTGCCGAGGATCCTGAGCGTCGCTTCCGCGTGAACCGCGACGACCTGCGGACCATGGGCCACGGTCGCAGGATCGGTGTGCGGTGGCAGGAGGACGCGGTGACCACCGCGCAGAAAGCGCAGGTGCTCGCGCTGCTGCGCGCAGGCCTGAGTGTAATCGTTGACGACACGAACTTGCCGGATGCTTCGGTGGAGCAGTGGCGGCGGCTCGCCAAGCAGGTCGGGGCGAACCTGGTGGCGGTCGACCTGCGGGATGTGCCGGTGGAAACCTGCATCGCCCGTGATGCGGCCCGTGGTGCCGGCGGTGGCCGGCTGGTGGGTGCGGAGGTCATCCGCCGGATAGCCGATGAGGGCCGGTGTAGGGTGCTCGACGCCGTGTAGCTGGGGCAGGGTGCGGGGGCCGGACGCCATGTGGGTGTCCGGCCCTTTCGCGTTCGTCCACCTCGATACCCCCTGGTCGGTTGTTCGGCATCAGGCTTTCGACGGCTTACTTCAGCTTCGCTTTTAACCGCTCCCCTCGGTTCTGCTGCGCCGTTTGGTGTCCTTTTTGGGGTGTTTATTGCCGGCTGCGTGGCGGGGTGCGGGGATGGAGGTACGGCCCTTGGGACGGCCGGGTCCAGGGCGGGTGGTTTCGGCGCGCTGGCGGGGGACCAGGATCCGCCGGGCCTGCTTTTCTGCCTAGTTGAGTCGGCCTGGAGCGCGGTGCCGCGTTGCCGCTGGTCCGTTTCTCCAGGCCGCTCGCCGAACCCGCCGTGCGGCCCGCCTCGACTACACCCTCGCCGCCTGAACGAATTCGGCAACAGGGTCTTGGCGGGTGGATGGTGCCACACCGGCGAGGCGGGCCAGGGAGTCTGGGGTGGGGAACCGGCCGCGGGCGTCGCCGATCTCGGCGAGCAGTCGAGCGGCGCGGACGGTTCCGGACTTGGGCAGGCTGGTGAAGACCTCTCGGTCTGGGTGCAGGGCCAGGGCTTCGGTGATCTGCTGTTCAAGGGCGTCGATCTGTGTGGTGATGGCCTGCAGGGTGGCCAGGTAGGCGCGGGTGATGCCGGCCAGGGCGTGGCCGTGGTCACCGGTGGCGCCGCGGGGCGCGGCGGTGATCCCGGCGTGCAGCACGGCTGGGTCGGTGCGGCCGCAGTAGCCGATGCTTTTCAGCCAGGCGGCCAGGCGTTTGGGCGAAAGCCGGTCCAGGGCGTCCTGGGTGGTGAACCGGGTCAGGAACCGCAGGCTGGTCTGCGAGTCGATGTCGGCGAACAGGTCCACCGCGGCTGGCAGGGCGGTGGCCAGGTGGGCGCGCAGTTGGCTCGTGGGCAAGATCGACGGCGTGTCGGTCTGAACGTGGGGCCCTGCAACTGCAGTGCCCTACGCGTCGTCGCTGGTTGTAGTGGCGGGCGTACTGATCGAGTGTTCGGCGGAGATGTTGTTCACCGACGATGAGCATGCGGTCGGTGACCTCACGGCGTACGGTGCCGACGAAACGTTCGGCGTAGGTGTTGGCTTGTGGGCTCTGCGGTGGGATCTTGCAGACGGTGATGCCGGCGTCGGCCAAGACGGCGTCGAAGGAGGCGGTGAATTGCCCTGCCCTGTCCCGGAGCAGCGCCTTGAACTGGTCGGCTTGTTCGCCGAGGTCCATGAGCAGGTTGCGGGCCTGCTGTACGGTCCACAGCCCGTCGGGGTTGGCGGTGACGCCGAGGATGTGTACGTCATGGAAGAAATCACAGGCGAGGATGGTCGACGCTTTGCGCGCGGAGGAACCGGCGCCAGGTGGTGTGGTCCCGACGTACCGGCGCTGGCGGTATGCCCGGACGCTTGAGGATCCGGCGGATCGTGGAGGCGCCGCGCGTAAGTACGACATCACACATTGGGCGTGGCCGCGACCCCTGCAGCTACCCCCCTCCCGGGGGGGGTACGCCTGGTTCGCAAGCTGCGTTGAGGGTCGCGAGAGGAGAGCGGGCGCGGGACGGGCATTGAGTGGCGCCGTGGCCCCGGGCGATTGGGCCCGGGGCCACCGGATGCCAGATCGCGGGTCGGTGCAGGTGCAATGTGCGGCGGCGCTGGTCCGGTTGTCGCTCTTTTTGCCGGGCATCCCGGGCCGGATACGTGCCGGCGCGAGTCGCACATCCCCCGTTCTGCGACCCCGCCGCGTCTGGCGATCGTTACCCGACCGTGATGCAGTCTCGACCCCTCGGGGACGTCGAGTGCGGCCGTTCCGTCACTATGGTTGTCCGGTGCGGCGTCGCGGCCACTTAAGTGGTCGGGCTCCGCTAGTGAAGCATGGTCGACCCGCTACTGCAACTATTGTGGGTTGCGAATGCGGCTTCACCACGATTGTGGCGCGCTGGGATGGGAGGGCGGTCATGGTGGACGGTGGCGCGGGCGAGGGGAGACCGTCCTTCGCGGCGCGGCTCAGGCATCTGATCGACACGCATGTCAAGCCAGGCACTGACGAGCCGTACTCTCCGGACGACGTCGCCAAGGGGACGGGACTGTCAACCAGCTATGTGAACTATCTGCTCAGCGGCGCGAGGGACAATCCCTCGCGCTCGGCAATCCAGCAGTTGGCGAACTTCTTTCGGGTGCAGCCCAACTACTTCTTCGACGCGGTGGAGGAGGCTGACTCGGGCGACATCGACGTTGACCCCGACCTGAAGACCATCACGGTGTTGGCGCGTAGGCTGCCACCGGGAGTTCCGCGCGCCAGCCTACGCAAGATCGTGGAGCAGGTAGCCGCGCTGGAGGCTCGCAACAAGTCGGCGCGCCGGGACCGGCCGACATAGCAGAAGGCCCATAGCTGCGTCGAGGAATTCGTGCCTCGTCTTTGAACGTTGATCGTGTAATCCGTCGGTTCTGAGGACCCGTCAGGCAGGCTGTCTCCCGAGCTTGTGGTTGTTGGAGGTGATGGCCGGTGGGCAGCTGGAGGTGTTCGTCCGGCAGGTGTCGATGGCCGAGGGCCAACGGTTGCAGCGGATCACCAGGACGGCGAAGGACTCGGTGAAGCTGCGGCGGGCGGTCGTGGTGCTGATGTCGGCTCAGGGGCAGCTGGCCCCGGACATCGCTCACCTGCTGAAGGTCACCTACGCGTCATGGCTGAACTGGATCGAAGCCGAGTTCGCCGCGGTCCGCTACTTTGCCCTCAACGGCACCGACCACCGCACCCACCCCGAACAGGACGCCGCCATCGGCGACTACATCCGATGGCGCAACCAACACGCCCGACCAAAATCCGGCTTCGCGATCAACTCCAAGATCCGCCACCCGGATTACCCGTTCAAGGCTGCATGACGAGGCCCTAGCTAGCGAAGCAGAAGGAATGTCGGCACCGCCACGACGAGCCCCACTACGGCGCCAGCGATCACTTGGCCGATCGTGTGGTCGCGAAGCTGAACCCGCGACCACCCGACGAGGGCGACCGCGGGAGCGGCGAGAAGTAGATTCGGTCCGAGAACGATTATCAGGACAGCGGCCGATCCGGCGGCGACCGCAGCGTGAATGCTGAGCTTCCACACCAGATTCACCACAGTCACGGCGAGGCCCAAGCCGAACATCACGACGACCATGGCGATCACCGGCTGGGGTGCATGGAAGCCGACCAGGAGGGCCAAGCCGACCAGCACTGAGACGAGCCCATACACCAGGGGCGTGCGGCGCTGCTCTCGCACCCGGATGTGATGGTCGCTGAGGCGCCCCCGGCGGACCCCCCACCAAATGAGGCCGTTGGGGATCACCGAGCAGAACAGCGCGCCCACCAGAGCCCAGCCGAGGCCCCGACCGACCGCTGGCGCGGTGGTGTGCAGGGCGACGACGACCGGCATGACCGCGGCCAGAAGCGCCGGCGCGAATACCTCAGTGACGACACGGGCGATTCGGGTGGACACGCTGCGGCTGGGTAAGTCGAGGGCATCAGGCACCCCTCGCATTTTGCATCAACCGCCTTCTGCAAACGACCGAGAGGTGCCACTCATGGGCTCCGCGCCGGTCCGCCGCCTGGGATCCTCATTCAGCAGGTCACTCGGGGGTTCGCCGATGCTGCTTCTGCCCCCCCGCCGCTCGCCGTTGCCACGAGCAGTCTTCGCGGGGTCCTGCGGATGCGCCTTGCTTCGCTATGCTGCCTGTCTGCGACCGCCACTATTGTGGTTCAGGCGAGCGCTGAAGGCCGGACGCTGACCTGGGCGGACGGAGAGATGGTACGAACGGGAGGCGTCTCGGGCACCGCCCGCAGAAGGGTGACGACAGACGATGTGGCACCAGAAGCGCCGGTCTTGTAGGTTGCTGCGTCGGCTTGGTGTCGCCCTGCCGGTGCCGTTGACCGTTCCGGCATTGGTATCGGCGCTCGAGGAGGAACGCGGTCGCCCGATCCAGTTCGTTGCGATGACCGTCGACGAGCCGGCCGGACCGTGCGGGCTGTGGGTGGCGACGGCCGAGGCCGACTACGTGCTCTACAACCGCGACTCATCGCCTGTGCTGCAGGTCCAGACAACGTTGCACGAGTTGATGCACATCGCGCTGAAGCACACCGGCGCAGCGGTCGTTGACGGTGTCGCGCATCTGGTAGAGAGCGTCGATGCCGATGGGGCGGAGACGATGCTGGCCCGTTCGTCGTCGTCCTTCGATCAACAGCAGGAGATGGACGCCGAACTGCTGGCGACGTACCTGGGAGCCCGGCTGGACCGGGTCGACCAGGTCGGCGCCTTCGAGAACCTGCACGAGGACACCGCCGCAGTGATGTACCGCATCGCAGCGACGTTGACTGACTAGACAGGGGCAGCACGTGTTGGTGGCCATCGGCCATGTCGTCGCCGCGCTCGTAGCCGCAGCGGCGCTCGTCGTCAAGTTGGGCGCGCTGGTGCGGGACCCGAAGGATCAGAAGATCTGGGCGAGCGTGGGCATCTGCCTGGGCTGTGGTCTCGCCGTCACGCTCGGCTGGGCGCCAGTCCACAGCGCCATCGATGAGATCTCCGGCGTGCCGAATCTGGCCAAGCTCGCCGAGCACGGCTCGGCGCTGCTAGCGGCGACCGCCATCCAGTTCCTCTTCCTGCACCTGGGCGACCCGCAACGGGCACGGCGGCACATACGCCAGCGGCTGGTGCTCCTGGCCGTCGTGTTCACGGTGATGGCAACGATGTTCTTGGCGGCAGACTTTCCAACCTCCGAGCCGCTGCACTTCGCCGACCGGTACGGGGACCAACCGGAAGTCGGCGTCTACATGCTGGCGTTCCTGCTGTATCTCGCAGTGTCCGTGGCCGACATTTTGCGCATGTCCCTCGGCTACGCCAGATACGCCGGCACTCGGCTGAAAGTGGTCATGCGCCTGCTCAGCGGAGGAGCTGCCTTCGGCGGGGCCTACGTCGGCCACAAGGCCTTCTTCATCGCTCTGAAGCTGGCCGACGTCAGCGCGCCCTGGCCGGAGCCCGTCGCCTCACAAACTCTCATCACCCTGTCGGTGTCATTGACCTGTTCGAGCTTCGTGCTCGCAACGATATGGAAGAGTGTCGACGGCCTGCGCGCCTGGCCGCGTCGGAGCGCGGCGTACCGGCAACTGCACGCCCTGTGGTTCCTGCTGTATCAGGCGGTACCGACCATCGCGCTGCATCCACCACGTCGACCTGAACGCGCCCGCGGTGCTGCATGGGGCGTCGGCCAGCGGCTGTACCGGCGATGCGTGGAGATCGGCGACGGACTGCAAGCCATAGGCCAACTGGATCCGCGACTGAAGGCGGCGGCCCGGCGACGCGCCGTCGAGGCGGGCTGGGACCAGGAAGGGGCGGTCGCGGCCGGCGAAGCAGCGGCCATCCTATCCGCCGTGCACCGCCAGCGGCAGGGACGACTCGTTCGCCCCGAAATGGATCCTGGTCTGGAGCAGCGGCCGCCGATGATCGAGCGCGTGGATGTGGACGCCGATGCGCGACGGCTAGGAATGATCTCGGCCGCGTTGCACGAACCCTTCGTACACGCAGCAGCAGCCGAAGGCGTCGACGTTGCGCCCAAGGGCTAGCCCCCAATTCTCAAGCCCTTCCGCCAGCTCCTGGTCGTGATGTCGATACCAGCGCAACGATGCCATCGCGAATACCGAAGAGGCCCGATCCTCAAGGGCGGCATCGTGGCGAGGTGCAGCGGTCAGCCCGCTAGACGGCGCGGAGCCTCCGGTGGCTTCGGCTAGGCTGCGTCCGTCTGACCAGGCAAGCGCCTGGCGCGCCGTATCGCCGTTGAGGGCGAAGTACTGCACGGCGCTAAGTGGTTCAGGGCGTAAGTCCTTCGGGGGTTATGCGGCCAGGGCGTGTGCGGCAGGCTGGTGATCGCAGCCGGTGGGCTGTTGGAGGTTCTGCTCTTTCTGTTCGTGTCGCTCGATCCGGGCCATGAGGTCCTCGAGGTCGGCCGGGGTGAATCTCCATCTGAAGGGCCGGGCGGTCGCGTTGTAGCGCTGCTCGAAGGCGGTGAGCCGGTCTTCGACCTGGTCAAGGCTGGTGAAGTCGTTGGGTGTCAGGACCTTGCGCTGGATGATCGAGAAGTAGATCTCCACCTGGTTGACCCAGGAGGCGTGGATCGGGGTGTGGACCATGACCGCGTTCGGGAACCGCCGGCTGAGCCGGTCGGCGGCGGCCTGGCCGCGGTGTGAGGAGCCGTTGTCGACCACCCAGAACACCCGTTTCGCCGAGGCATAGGGCTCTTGGGTCATGACCTGCTCGACCAGGGTCATGAACGGCAGGATGCCGGTCTTCGCGTTGCGGTGGGAGAACACTCGGGCCTGGTGGACGTCGTAGGCGGCCAGGTAGGCGAGGGCGCCTTTGCGCTGGTACTCGTGGTTGACCCGCATCATCCGGGCGACGCCGGGTGCGAGGGTGGGGTGGCAGCGGCAGCGGGCCTGGATGCTGGTCTTCTCGTCGCTGGAGATCACGTACTCGTCATCGCCGAGCGGGACGCCGTCGAACGTGCGGGCGTAGAGGCCGAGCACGCGGGCGGCTTTGACGGCGAACTGCGGGTCGCGGATGAAGATCCAGGACTGGTGCTGCCAGGGCTTGAGCGTGTCGCGGGCCAGGATCCGGCGGATGGTGGACGCCGAGATCGCCGCGACGATGCCCCGGTCGACGGCTTCAGCGGCCAGGTCCGGGCACGTCCACTTCGACAGTGGTGTGCCGGTCTCGGCCGGCAGCTGGCAGGCCAGGGCTATGACCTCGGCGACCTGGACCGGCGTGAACCGTGGTGGCCGTCCCGGGCGGGGCCGGTCGGTGAGGCCGGCGAGGCCTTCGTCGGCGAACCGGCCGCGCCAGCGCCGCACGGTATCGACGGTGAGGTCGTGTCGGCGGGCGATCGCGGCGTTGGAGTGCCCACGGGCCACATCGCAGACGATCCGGGCCCGGACGACCTGCTGATATGCGGCGGTGTGGGGGTAGGCCAGAGCGGTGAGCCCGCGCCGTTCGGCGGCGGTCAGGGTAATCGGGCGAGCGTGAGGGGCAGGCACCGGCCAGCTTCCATTGAAGATGATCTCGTTTCGGGGCTGGTCGAGGATGCCGGTCAGGCGGGCCGCAAGCCGACAGGACACGCCGGAGGCGGCAGGATGTGAACCTATGCCGGTCATCCCTGCCTCCACGAAGACGTCCCTGCCGCAGCGACTGCGGGCACGGGCCAGGGCGAACTGGCCGCAGTTGGCCGCGGTGCACGTGCGCTACCAGGGTCAGTTCGCCTACGTCACCGTCGAGTTGACCGGCGGCCAGCAGCTGCCGGTGATGCGACTGCGCTACAGCGGATCCGCCCACCGCTGGAGCCTCGCCACTTACCGGGCCAGTAACAACAGCTACGAAGACCAGTACTGGTTCAGCGGCACCACCGAAGAAGCACTCGACTTCGTCTGCGACGTCCTCATCAGCCCGATCACCGACTGGCCGCATCCAAGCACCGAACCGTCAACCCCCGAAGGACTTGCGAACTGAAGCACTAAGCCTCGATCCAGTTCAGCCACCAGGCGTAGGTGGTAAGAAGCACCAGCTCGGCCACCGCCGCGATTGAGCCTGTGGCGAGCGGCGCGGCCGGAGCTGGCGGGGACCGGGTTGACGCCGGCGAGACAGGCGATCGCGGCCTCGGAGCGGATGCGTCCGGGGTGTGACCAGGCCAGCAGGACGGTAGCGACGACGGCGCCGACGCTGCTCAGGCCGACTGTCGTCGCGATGGCTATTCCGGCAAGGCGCGTCAGGCGCCGGCGTGTGATCGATCCCTTGCCATCCGCAGGCTCCTCATTCACTCGACGGACTCAACCCTATGGTTTTGCATGTGCCCTAGAGGGCCGTACGGTAGCACCGCATACTGGCTGGCGAAAGGGGGTGACGCGGAGGATGCAGTTGTCGTTCGACGTGGGGCAGACGCGCTCCCGCGCCCGGGTTTCGGACTCCGAGAAGGTGCTCTGGGAAGGCGAAACCGAGGGCTTTTCGGCGGGTGGCAGCCCGGAAGGGCACATTGCCCGAGTTGTTGAATATGCGGCCTCGCGCTCGCCGGTGGACGCCTTCGACACTGCCGCCGGCGGCAGCACGGGCCTGCACGGCCGCATCCCGCCGCTGGAGAAACTCGGCGCCCGGCTGCACGCGACCGCCGGCGTACGCCACCTCTACCTCGCGGACGACGCGGTCACCTCGCACCTGGGCGCCTTCGCCGGCGAGCCGGGCGTGCTCGCCGCTGTCGGCACCGGTCTGGTGGCCCTGGGCGCCGGCAGCCGAGGGGTCGCCCGCGTCGACGGCGTCGGCCCGCTGATCGGCGACAAAGGCGCGGGCTTCTGGATCGGCCGGGAGGGCATCATCGCCGCCCTCTCCGCACGCGACGGGCGTACGGGCGGCTCCTCGGCACTCCTTGACCGGCTGCGCGAGCAATTCGGCGACGTGGACGACGTACCCGGAAAAGTAGCCGGCGCCGCAGCACCGATCGCCGTCGTCGCCTCCTTCGCGGTCGAGGTCGCGGCGGCGGCCCGAGCGGGCGACGAGATCGCCCGCGGCGTCTGGCGCGCTGCGGCCGCACACATCGCGAACGCGGTATGCGCGGCGGCCGATGGTGCGAACCTCGGCCCGGAACTGACCTGGTCGCTGACCGGCCGGATAGCCGAGGCCGGTGACCTGCTGGAACCGGCCCTGTCGACGGCCGTGGCACAGCGGTTCCCGCAGGCGTGCCGGGTCGCCCCGCAAGGCACGGCGCTGGACGGTGCACGCCACCTGCCCGGCGCCGGCAAAGCGCTACACGAATCGGCCCTGGTTGCCGAATATCACCATGGATGAAGGGACAGCAGCATGCCGTTCAACGAGCCGGGGGCCCGCGGCGTCGTCATCTCCTGCCAGGCACCCGAGATGAGCCCACTGCGCGACAGTCACGTCATGGCGCAGCTGGCCCTCGCGGCGCAGAAGGCAGGCGCCATCGGCATCCGCGCGGAAGGCGGAGCGGACATCGCCGCCATCCGGGCGGTCTGCTCGCTGCCTGTCATCGGCATCCGCAAGCACTGGTACGCGGGCAGCGACGTCTACATCACTCCCACCAAGGCCGACGTCGACACGGTGGCAGACGCGGGCGCCGAGCTGGTCGCGCTGGATGCCACGCCGCGACCCCGGCCCGGTGGTGAGACCCTGGCCGAGGTGGTCGCCCACGCCAAGAGGCGCGGGTTGAAGGTGATGGCCGACCTGTCCGGCTCCGAGGAGGCCAAGGGCGCCGTTGACGCGGGCGTGGACTACCTCGGCACCACCCTGGTTCCGGCGAGCGCCGAGGACGTACGGCCGGGCGGGCCCAATATTGCCGTCATCCGGCGGCTGGCCGAGGCGAACTGGGGCCTGCCGGTCATCGCGGAGGGCCGATTCGCGACGCCCGGCGACATCGTCGCCGCGTTCGGGGCCGGCGCGGCCGTCGTAGTGGTCGGCCGGGCGGTCACCGATGCGTACGCGCTCGCCAGCGACCTGGTCCGGGCCGCAAACGAGTTCCGGGAATCGCTCGTGGGCCCACGGCGACTAGTCTGAGGAATTCTTGAAGACCTGACCGGAGAGGCCATGCCCGCGAAGTACGAAGCCGTGTTGCAAGACCTGTCCCAGCGGATCGCCGACATGACCCCCGGGGAGCGGCTGCCGAGCGAACAGCAACTCGCCAAGGACTTCGATGTTTCGACGATGACCGTACGCCGCGCGCTGCAGGTCCTGATCGACGCCAAGCGCGTCATCGGCATCCGCGGCCGGGGCACCTTCGTGGCCCAGCCCACGGTCTCGAAGTTCGTGCTCGCCTCCTTCACCGAGTCGATGCGCGCCGCCGGGATGTCCGCCCGCACGGAGGTCCTCTCGGCCGGCCTCAACCGGGCCGACAAAGAGGTCGCCGAACGGCTGGAGATCGAGGAGGGCGAGCAGGTCATCAGCCTGACCCGGCTGCGCTTCGGCGACGGCACCCCGCTCTGCCTCGAATACTCGGTGCTGCGGGCCGCTCAGTTCCCGGGCATCCTTGGCCTCAACCTCGAGGGCTCGCTCTACGAGCTGCTCCGGAAGCGGTTCGACGTCGAGCTGTCGCGCGTCGAGCTGAGGATCACCGCAGTCATGGCCAGCGCCGAGGAGGCCAAGCTGCTCGGCATCGACCCGCAAGCCATCCCCTGCATCAAGGTCAAGTCGAGCAGCAAACAGACCGACGGCCTGATCGCCGAGGACACCATCTCCATCTACCGCGGCGACCGCTACGAGCTCATCGTCGGTGCGAGCTAGGCGTTCGTTCAGAAGACCGGAGGCTTCCCGAAAGCGGCAGGGTTCCGGCGGATCCTGGCTGGTGTCGACGCCGACGCTCTGGACGATGCAGCTGTCAGCGTGACCGGCGGGCCCTCAGGGCTACCGGGCTGGCGGTCAGCGTCGCTGGGCGGCGACGCGTCGGGTGATTTCGCCCGGCGGTACCGGCCGGCCGAAGTACCAGCCCTGGCCGGTGTCGCAGCCGGCGGCGCGCATTCGCCGGGCCCGGCTGGCGGTCTCGATGCCTTCGGCGGTGACGGTGAGCCCCAGGGTGTGGCCCAGGGCAACGACGGTGGCCAGGAAGGCCGCGTCGTCCGGCCGGCGCACGGCTGGCGGTGGCGGGTTCCCGATCCGTGGCGCGGGCCGGGCGAAGCTGGCATCGAGCTTGAGCCCGTGCAACGGCAGGGCGCGCAGGTTGGCCAGGTTGGCGTACCCGGTGCCGAAGTCGTCGATCACGATCCGCACACCGAGTTCGACCAGGGCGGCGAGGGTGGCGCGGATCTGGTCTGTCAGTTCGATGACCGCGTGCTCGGTGACCTCTAGTTGGAGCCGGTACGGCGCCAGGCCGGTCCGGTCGAGGATCTGGGCGACGGACGCCACCAGCCCGGTCTGGTGGAGTTGCCGGACCGCGATGTTGACGTTGACGTAGAGGCCGTACCCGTCCTGCTGCCAGGCGCTTGCCTGCCGGCAGGCCTGCTCCAGCAGGCGGCGCCCGAGCGGCACGATCAGCCCGGTGTGCTCCGCCAGTTCGATGAACTGCCCGGCGCCCAGCATGCCGAGGCGCGGGTGGTGCCAGCGGGCCAGCGCCTCGACGCCGGCGATGTGACCGTCGCGCAGGTCGACCAGCGGCTGGTACGCGAGGGCGAACTCACCGTTGCGCAGGGCCGCCGGCATGGCTGCGGACAGCCGGTAACGCTCGGCATCGGCGGCGCTACGCTCGTGCTCGAACAGCATCCACCTGGCCTTGCCGTCGGCCTTCGCCCAGTGCAGCGCGATCTGTGTGGCGCGGATCAGTTCGGCGGTGTCGCCGGACCCGACGGACTGCTCCGCGACTCCGGCACTGGCGGTGATGGGTATCTCGGTGTTGTCGACGTGGAACGGTTCGGCCAGCGCGGTCAGCGCGCGGTCGGCGACCTTGACGGCGTCCTCGGCGCAGGTGGTGTCCTCGATCAGGATCGCGAACTGGTCGCTGTCGAAGCGGGCGACCAGGTGGCCCGAGGGTTCGGCGAGGGCCCGCAGCCGATCGGCGGTCGCCGCCAGCAGCCGGTCGCCCACGTCGTGGCCGAGGACGTCGTTGACCGTGGCGAACTCGTCCAGGTTGATGCAGCACATGCCCACCCGCCTCGACGGCGGCCCGGTGGTGAAGACGCGGTCGAGTCGTTCCACGAACAGCGTCCGGTTGGGCAGGTCGGTCCACGCGTCGTGGGTGGCGAGATGCCGAAACCGGGCCTCGTTCGCCCGTAGTGCCTGCTCGGCGCGTGCCTGCGCGGCCAACGCGGCCAGGCGGACGGCGTCCTGGGCGTCCAGGCTGCGGTCGTGCACCGCGGCCGTGAACCCGGCCGCCAGTCCTTCCAGCAGCGCGGTCAGCCGTTCGCACATCGCGGCGTCGGCGGGCAGCCCGAGGTCGGCCGCGAGGCGGGTGTTCAGGACCGCGATGGTACGGCCCAACGCGTCCGGAGACGCGAACCCGGCGGCGACGAGATCCTCCCCGACGCCGAACCCGCAGGTGGGGTCAGGCGACTCGGCGAACAGGCCGCCGACGAGCCGTTCGGCCAGCGCGCTGACGATCCGGTACCGCTCGGCGGAGCTGATCGGCACGTAGTGCGCCCGGTGCAGCGCCTTTGCCCACGCCTTCGCGAACGTGTCCAGGCCGTGACGGTGCCGGCCGGCGAGCGAGTCCGCATCGGGGTGGCCTGTCACGCCGTACGCCCAACTCCTACATAGAAACTCATTCGCTCCGGATTGTCCCCGACGTCCTCGGGAGATTCCGGACGCCACAGCGGTGACCACACCACGCCGGGTTCCACGAGTTCGAGCCCGTCGAAGAACCGCTCGACCTGGGCCCGGGTACGGGCCGTGACCGGTGTGGTGGTCCGGCCGCTCAGCCGCGCCCCCTCACCCATCTCCTGGGGGCGGCTGTCGGTCGTAACGTGGCTGATGGCCACGTAGCTGCCCGGGCAGAGCGCCGCGCGCAACCGGTTCAGGATCCCGTACGGATCGTCCTCGTCGGGAATCGCGTGTACGACCGACGCCAGGAGCAGTCCCACCGGCTGGTCCAGGTCCAGCAGAGCCCGCGTCGCCGGATGGTCGAGGATGACCTCCGGCCGGCGCAGATCCTCGTGGATCGCGGCGGCGAACTCGTTGTCGGACAGGATCTGCTCGCTGTGTGCCACCGCCACCGGATCGATGTCCACATAGACCACGCGTGCGTCCGGCACGATCTTCTGGGCGATCTCGTGCACGTTACCCACGGTCGGGATGCCCGAGCCGATGTCCAGGAACTGACGGATCCCCATGTCGATCATGAAGCGGACCGCGCGGTGCAGGAACTCCCGGTTCGCCCGCGCCACCAGTCGCAGGTCCGGCACCGCCGCGATGGCCTGCCGAGCGAACTCCCGGTCGATCGCGAAGTTGTGGGAGCCACCCAACCAGTAGTCGTAGGCGCGCGCGACGCTGGGCTTGCTGAGGTCTATACCTTCGGGCGCCCAGTCCGGCCGCTCCATCGCTGCCCTCCTCGTCAAGCCCCCGCGCTTTTCGCCACGATGCGCCCGGCCCAGGCCGCGAGCAACAACAAACGTGTCCCGCGTACGCCCGTCGGACCGATCGCGGACTCAACCCTAACTGACCCACCGATCGATACCCATCCCGGCGGGTACGACCACCGCCACGCCCGAGGGCGGCACCCCTCAGACCAGGAGGGTTTCTCGCATCCTCGCGCCCAGATTGATTCCGCCGACCACCCGAGGACCGGTTGGATCGTGGACGTCGAGGGTGTTGTTGCGGCGCATCAGCTCGCGGACCGGGGGCGGCAGCCGGGGCGGGTCGTCGATGTCCGCGAGGATCTGCCCGGCGGTCGAGATCAGTCGATCGGCCAGCGCCGCGGCATCGGTGTCCACCCGTACCTGGCCGTACTCCCAGCTGGCGGTGGTGAGGTCGAGCACCTCGAATACGCGGGTCAGGAGCGGGTTCGGGTCGGTCACCTGGCCGAGCCGGGGCGCCCGGCTGCCGACCACCACGACGGCGGCGGCCACCTGCGCGTACGGGTGGAAGCCGCACGGCAGTGCGAACAGGGGCCAGCGCAGCGCCGGTCCGGCCTCCTTCCACAGCGGCCGGTAGTTTCGGCGGTGCACCAGGAGCCGCCGGCCGGTCCGTCGGTGTACGTCGTGGGCCTGGGCCTGTAGGTCCGCGTGGGCCTCGTCGGCGGCCTTGCTCACGATCTGGGCCGCCACCACCAGGCCGTCGTCGTCGTGCAGCATCCGGGTGATCGCTTCGATCTGTTCCGGAAACCGGGCCTGCGAGCGGGCGCCGTACCGGTGTCGGACGTCCCGCAGCAGTGCCTGCTGCCGCCCCGGATCGAGCTGGACTCGCCTGCTACCCAGCAACTGCCGGAGCCAACGCATCTCGCCTCGTTTCAGCCGCCGTCGCGGACCGCGGCAATGCTAGTGCGTCGGGCGTTCCTCGTATGGTGGTGGGGTGGCTGAGCGATCTCTGACCTTGATGGCGGTGCACGCGCACCCCGACGACGAGGCGACCAGCACTGGCGGCATCCTCGCCCGGTACGCGGCGGAGGGGATCACGACGGTGCTCGTGACCTGCACGGACGGGCGGTGCGGCGATGGGCCCGGCGGGGTCAAGCCGGGCGACCCGGGGCACGACCCCGAGGCCGTGGCAGCGATGCGCCGGGCCGAGTTGGCTGCCAGTTGCGAGGCGCTGAAGGTCACTCATCTGGAGACGCTCGGCTATGCCGACTCCGGGATGATGGGTTGGGCGGCCAACGACGCGCCCGGCGCGTTCTGGAACACGCCGGTGGCGGAGGCGGCCGACCGGCTGACCGAGTTGATCCGGCGCTACCGGCCCGATGTCGTCGTCACCTATGACGAAAACGGCTTCTACGGCCATCCGGACCACATCCAGGCGCACCGCATCACCATGGCCGCCGTCGAGCGGACGGACATCCCCGCAAAGGTGTACTGGACCACCGTGCCGCGCAGCGCGTTCCAGGAGTTCGGCCGCGTCATGAAGGAGATCGGCGTCGAGTTTCCCGAGCCGGACGGGCCGCCGGAGGAGATGCCGCAGCTCGGTCTGCCCGACGACGAGATCACCACCTGGGTGGACACGAGCGGCTACGGCGCGCAGAAGTTCGCATCGTTGGCTGCGCACGCCAGTCAGGCCGAGAATATCTTCTTCCTGCAACTCGGTCAGGAACGGTTCACCGAGCTGATGGGCGTGGAGACCTTCGTCCGGGTCCGCGACACCACCGATGCGCCGACGCCCGAGGACGACCTGTTCGCCGGACTGCGCTGACCGAGCACGCATGGCGGGTCAGGGCCCGGTCCCCGCGCACCTTTGGGTGTCTGTGGCTCCCGTACCGCTCATCTTGGCGGTGATGGGGCTTCCAGTGGCCGCCCTCTTGCCCGGGCGGCGTCGGCGGTGGCGATTCCGGCCAGGACGAGTGCCGCGGTGAGGGAGACGACCAGGGGCAGCAGGAGGGCCATCGGCGGGGCCGCGAGGGCGAGGATGAGGATTCCGATCAGCCGGGGGCGGGAGACCCGGGCGAAGACCACGTACTCGAAGTGGGCGCGTCCGGCGATGAACAGGGCGGGGCCGCCGAAGATGATCACTATCCAGGCGTCCCCGGTGTGGCCGAGTGGTCGCCGGATGACGAGTTCGTAGCCGACGGCGGTGACGATGATGCCGAGGGTCATGATCCCGTGGGTGAAGGCGGCTACGCGGCCGAGGTGGGTCGGGTTCTTGGATGTGGCGATGGCGTCGGAGAGGATCTGCCCGGCTCGGTAGAAGTAGATCCGCCAGAGCAGAACGGTGGTGGCGAGCAGATCATGAAGGCGGTGGTCGACTCCGCGTTGTACAGGCCCCTGGGGTAGGCGGCGGCGAGGGACAGGACCGATTCGCCGAGGGCGATGAGGAGGAGCTGGCGGTAGCGGTCGGCCAGGTGCCCACCGGCCGCAGCCCATACGGTGACGCGTAACCGGCCGAGTCTGGGTACCGGCCACCCGAATCTTGCCGCGAGGTAGTCCAGGGCGGCTGCGCCAGTCCACAGCCAGACCCGGGTGCCGTCGTGGGCGAGCGCGCCAGCGAGCCACAGGATGCCGGTCAGGGTGAACCGGACGAGTTCGCGGGCGAAGGCCCGCTGGTGTTCGTGGGCGTGGAGGATGATGGCGAAGGCGGGGCCGCCCGAGTGGAATGCGCTGGGCAGCGCGGCTGACATGATCAGCACCCCGAGCATGGTCATGATGACCACTGCCTGGACTGGCAGGCGCCGTGGGTCGAACCTGGCGGTGGTCCATGCGGTCAGGGTCCACACCCAGGTCAGCGGCATGAGCAACAACAGAGTCCTGCCCACTGCCGGGAAGGTGGTCCATCCTTCCGCGATGCCGGGACGGGCCAGTTGCTCCGTGATCCGTAGCGCGATCCGCTCGATGACGAAGACGAAGGCCAGGTCGAAGAAGAGTTCCAGGAATGTCGCCTGCTGCGGGCTCTCACCCTTCCTCAGAAGGTCGGTCCTGGCTGCCATCGCTGCCAGCCGCTCCGTCGGGTGTGACAAGTCGTCGAGGGCCAGACTTCCACATGTCAACCCGGTCAGGGCCTGGCGCGGGACGGAATCACCGCCGGCGAACAGGCAGGAATGGCTGGATAGCCATGCAGGCGACCATCGCGGGTGCGCAGCGGTGGCTGTCGAACCCTGAGGCTGTGGATCTGCCCGCTAGTGGGCTGGGGAGGGGGCTTCCGGCGGTCGGCCGGCGGCGTGCCGGGCGTCGGCGAGTGCGACGGCGAGTAGCACGAGCGCGACCACGACCACGGCGGCGAGCGGCGGGGCGAGATACAGGGGGATGCCGACGACGGCGAGGGCGGCGATGGCGGCGACGCGGCGGAGGGAGAGCCGGTTGAACACGATGCGTTCCAGGCGGATGCGGCCGTAGAGGAACAGCGCCGGACCGCCGAGGAGCGCGAGGAGCCACACCGCGCGCGGGGAGCCGTACGGGTGTTTCAGCACGATCTCGAAGCCGACGGCGGCGGCGACGATGCCCAGCACCATGACGACGTGGGCGGTGCCGGTGGCGCGGCCGGCGGCGTCCCTGTCTCCGGCGGCGGCGACGGCTTCGGCGAGGATCTGGCCGGATCGATAGAAGTAGATGCGCCACATCAGCACCGTGGACAGGAACGCCACCAGCAGCCCCGCGACGGTCGCCGCGGTGACCGGCTGGGTGGTCAGCGTGGTGCCGACGGCGAGCACGGTTTCCCCGAGGGCGATCATCAGGAACTGCTGGTAGCGCTCGGGCAGGTGGCGGCGGCTGTCCATGGCCCACGCGCTGACCTGTGGCCTGGCCATCCCCGGTACCGGCCAGCGCAGCTGCGCGGCGACGATGTCCACGGTCACGGCGGCCCCCCACAGGGCGGCCCGGGCGCCGCCGCTGAAGGCCGTGCTGGCGAACCAGATCACCGCCGTGGCCGCGAACCACAGCACCGACCGGAGGTAGAGCTGCCGCAGGGGGTGTCCGCGCAACGCGGGCATCAGGATGAGTGGCCGGCCGCACTGCAGGATCACGTACGGCAGGACGAACGACCATCCGCGGCCGACGAACGCGTACGGCAGCGACGTCGCCATGACCAGCAGCCCGAGAGCGCTCGCCAGCACGACCCACTGGATCTTGCGGCGGCGGGGGTCGAACCAGCTGGTGATGTGCGCGGTGGTGATCCACAGCCAGATCAGCGGTAGCGCCAGCACCGGCAGGAAGGCCATCGCCCGCCACCGGATGACGAAATCGTCGCTGACGATGTCCCGCGCGACCCGGCTGACCACCCCGGCCAGGGCGAACACCAGCACCAGGTCGACGAACAGTTCCAGGAAGTTGGCCTGCCGCACCTCCTCGCGACGTTGCAGCAGGTCCTGACCCTGTTCACCCCCGTCCCGAAGTCCCATACCGCTCATACTCGCCCGCGCGACCCCGGCCCACCGGCGCCTTGTGTTTTCGGCCTGGTTCACCGGGCGTTGTGCCTGGTGGGGAGGGGTGCGGAGATGGCCGCGGCGCTGAGTGACGTGACCCGGACGGGCTGCTCAAGGTCTGCTGTCGATCACCTGTCGCGGTTGAGGCCCACGATGGCACCGTTGAGGGCGGTGGCGAACAACGTCCACGCGGCGTAGGGGACCAGCGCGATACCCGCGACGCGGTCGGCGCGAGCGGCGCCGCGCAGCACGACGAGGTTGGAGACGTTGAGCGCGGCGATCTCGGCCAGCGCGGCGGCGGGCCTACGGGCGCGGAAGAACAGTGCGGTCCAGCCGGCATTGAGCACCAGGTTCAGGGCATAGGCGCGGGCGAATGCGGCCCGTTCGGCGCCGCTGCTGCGGTCCAGTGCGCGGGCGCCGGCCACCGCCATCAGCGCATACAGCGGGGCCCATACCAGGGGAAACGCCGTTGACGGGGGCTGCCAGCGGGGTTTGCGCAGCCGCTGGTACCAGCGTGCGGAAGGGTCGGTGGCCACGGCGCCGACGGCGGCCGCCGCGGCGACGGCCGCCCCGGTCTTGATCCAGGTAGGTGGTCGCATGGTGGCCCGGTACCCGTCTGGGGGCGGGCCAACCCGCCTCCGGCCGGGCCGGGTGGTGAGCGCACGTGGCGGGCCGGGATGCGGGTGGCGTGACGTCGGTAGGGGGCTGGAGAGTCCCGCGTTCACCGGGCTGGTCAGCATCGCCGGGACCAAGGAGAAGGTGGCCGCCTACTGCGACACTCTGCTCGCGCGGAAGGACGCCAGGACGTCCCCGAGCGCCCGGCCGACTGAGGCTCGCCCGTCCCGTACGGCGGGGAAGCCGGACAGCGTTCCGACGAGCGTTCCCAACAAGTCCGCCGGCGGCGACCGCCCGACCGCTCGTCCCACCTCCTGACTTGTCCGGCTCGGGGTCCGGCCGCCACGTCGAGGGGCGACGGGGCAGAAGACGCTGAAGGGGCTCCCGGCCACGGCCGGGAGCCCCTTCAGTCGCCTCGCTACGGATATCAGTAGATGGTCACCCCGTACGCGTTGGCTGCCTCGCGCACCGGCTGGTAGAAGGTGGTGCCGCCGGACCTGCAGTCACCGCTGCCGCCGGAGGTGATGCCGAGCGCCTTGGTGCCGTCGTAGAGCGGGCCACCGGAGTCGCCGGGCTCGGCGCAGACGGTGGTCTGGATCATGCCGCTCACGGTGCCGCCGCCCTGGCCGACGTAGCGGACCGAGACGTTCAGGGCGGTCACGGTTCCGCTGTGGGTGCCGGTGGTCGACCCGGTGCGCTCGACGGCCTCCCCGACGAAGGCGTCCGCGACGGTGAACCCACCCGGGTGGGTGAGGGAGGTGTTGTCGTACCGGACCAGCGCGTAGTCGTTGCCCGGGTAGCTGGAGCCGATGGTCGCGCCGATGAGCGTGCTGTGGCTGGAGTTGGTGTACCAGGTGCCGGCCACGTTCCCGCAGTGGTCGGCGGTCAGGAAGTAGTAGGTGCTGCCGCTGACGACGTTGAAGCCGAGCGAGCACCGGTTCCGGCCGCCGTAGATCGCGTCACCGGCGGACAGCAGTGGGGTGAAGACCCCTCCGGTGCGCTCGACTCGGATCGCACCGGCCGTGTCCCCGGCGCTCTGCTTGATCTTCGCGATCTCGGCACGGGAGACGGTGCTGTCGGCGGTCACGACGACGCGGCCGGACGCCTCGTCCACGTACCAGGCGATGCCCTCGACGCCCGACCGTTGCACCGCGTCGCTGACGGCGGCGAGTCGACTGGCGCTGTAGTCCTGGGGGGACGCGGCTACAGCCGTCGCCGGCGCGAACGCGGCGGTGGCATCGGCAGGCATCGATTGATCTGCAAGCCGCATCCTCGTGGAGCAACACCTGTTCAGGGCCGAGGTTGCCGCCGCGGTAAGCCCGTGCCCCCGTGCCCGCGCGCAAGGCACCGGGGCACGGGCCGCGTTGTCGGATCACGGCGATGGATCACCGGCTACGGTGCCGTATCCGGACGGCGAAAAGGTCGTCGCACCATTGGTGCAGGACGATGTCGTCGCTGGCGGTGTCACCCGGGACAAATCTGTTCGACGGAGTTGAGGCCAGCCCCGCTCGACATCTTGCCGCACCACCGGCTCGGTCTCCGACCATCGACCGGCTTGAACTCCGCTCGGGTAAGATCCGCTCACCGGACGGGGCAGTGCGGCAGCGGGATTCGCGGGATTTCACCGTGAGTTCGGCCGCGTCGTCGCAACTATTTTCGGGGGCTCCGTTCATCCGCTCATCTGGTTGTTTCGCACACCCCGGAAATCGCAGCCCGGGCCGCGGCACCGCCTCCCGGGCGCAGGAGCCCGCTCGGCAGCCGGCAGGCGTCGGCCGGTGCGGCGGGTCCGGACATCAGTCGGAGGTGGTCCAATGGGTCTGGCACACGAGGGAGAGCAGGCCGTCCAGCGCATGGCCGGTGAGGGCGGTCCCGGCTGGGGCTCACCGATGTTCGGCGCGGAGATCGGGGGTTTCACGGAGCTCATCCGCCACCAGCGCCTGGTCGCGCTGTCCGGGGCGGACGCCGAGGGGAACGTCTGGTGCACCGTGCTCACCGGTGACGAGGGGTTCGTCGACACCCTCGACAGCCGCACGATGGTGATCCACACCCTGCCACCCGTGGGCGACCCGCTGCGGGACGCCTTCGCCGAGCCCGGGGACTTCGGCATGGTGGTCCTCTCGCCGGAGACCCTGCGCCGGGTGAAGGCGGCCGGTACGGCTCGCCGGGACGGGGACCGCCTGGTGCTGCGGACCGAGCAGGTGCTCGGCAACTGCCCCAAGTACCTGCAACTCCGTACCGTCGTGGACGACGCCACGCCGCCCGGCCCGCCCCACGCGACTGTCGGCCGGGAGTTGACCGGGGAGCAGCAGGCCATGGTGCGGGCGGCGGACACCTTCTTCATCGGCAGCCGCGCGGCCGGTCACGGCGCCGACGCCAACCACCGGGGCGGACAGCCGGGTTTCGTCACGGTGACCGGTCCGAGGACGCTCACCTGGCCGGACTACCTGGGCAACTCGTTCTTCATGACCCTCGGGAACATGCAGCTCGATCCCCGGTGCGGGCTGGTCTTCCTGGACTGGGAGAGCGGTCGCACCCTGCAACTGAGCGGGACCGGACGGATCAACTGGGATCCGCAGCAGGCGCGCCAGTTCCCGGGGGCGCGTCGCATGGTCGAGTTCGAGGTCGACCACGTGGTGGACATCGAGCGGGCCAGCCGGCTGCGCTGGCAGTTGCACGCGTACTCCCGGTTCAACCCGCCGGCTCCGGCCCACGCGGCCTCGGCGGCGGCGCGCCCCTGACGGCCCGGCAGTCGACAGCGCCCGGGGCTGGCGCGGGAACCACCGCGACGGTGGTTCCCGCGCCGGTACGGGGGCGGATCGTCGTCAGTCGCCGCCCGGTTCAGCTCCCGGCGACACGCGCCACCTGGATGAGCGGCCCCCGGCCGAAGGGCGGGGGAGGGTCCTTGCGGAAGGATCCGTACTCGGCGGTGAGCTCGAAGCCGGCCGCCGACAGCAGCCGGCGTAGTTCAGGCGCGGTGACCACGTACTGGTCGAAGAAGTTGGGGTACAGCGAGCACTGGCCGTCGGGCCGGCCCACCAGGATCGTCTCCTCGTTGCGCCAGTTGGCCGCGTGCGCGTTGATCTGCGTCCGGACCAGCCGGGTGACGAGTACGCCGTCGCCCTGGTGGTGCGCGACCATGGACGGCTGACAGCTGTCGACGTAGTTGAGCAGGTGACCCGAGTCGAGTACGAGCTGGCCGCCGGGCCGCAGCCAGCGTCGGGCCTTGTCGAGCAGCCCGGGAAGCTGGTCCGGTGGGACGAGGTTGAGCGTGGAGAACAGGCTGTACACCACGTCGAAGGTGTGTCCGTGTCGAATTCGGTGGCCGAACCGAGCACGTACTCGATGTTCGCGCCGCCCGCGTTCTTGGCGTAGTCGGTGAACGTGGCACTCTGGTCGACTCCGACCCCGGAGTGCCCCCGCTCCGCCAGCGCCCGCAGGTTGGTCCCGGTGCCGCTTCCGAGGTCCAGGAACCGGCCCGGGGAAGGGGCGAGCGAAGCGAGGAACTCCGTCTCGAGGGCCAGCTGCCGGAAGTCCTTGCGGATGATCTCGTAGACGTCCCCGGGAAATTCGTATCCAGCCATCCGGGCTACTCCTCGAGCAGGTCGGGCTGTTCGTAGGTGATCTCGTCCCAGAGCAGTTGGAAGCTGAACCGGGCAAGTTGGGCGTCGCCGAACCCGTCCTTGGCGGCGAGCGCCTGCTCGTGGGTCAGGCGCTGCGGCTCGCCGGCGGCGTAGGCCAGCAGTTGTACGTGGGCGGCGCTGTCGTAGG
Source organism: Micromonospora sp. NPDC048830 (assembly GCF_043198215.1). Classification (NCBI taxonomy): domain Bacteria; kingdom Bacillati; phylum Actinomycetota; class Actinomycetes; order Micromonosporales; family Micromonosporaceae; genus Micromonospora; species Micromonospora sp. NPDC048830. Next base: position 59,743 of record NZ_JBICUP010000027.1, on the reverse strand, counting down.
TGAAGAACCAGTGCACCGCCTCCTCCAGCGAACCGCCGACCGTGATCAGGCCGTGGTACTTGAGGAGGAGCGCCTTCTTGTCGCCGAGCGTCTCCGCAATCTCCTGGCCGATGTCGAGCCCGACCGAGGTGCCCTTGTAGTCGTCGTAGCGGACCTGGTCCTGGTAGAAGGCGGAGGATTCCTGGTCGAGGGGTTCGAGGAGCCGGTTCAGGGAACCGAGGGCGCGGGAGTGCACGGTGTGGGCGTGGGCGATGGCCGTGGCGTTGGGCCGCAGCTCATGGATCTTGGAGTGGATGACGAACGCGCTCGGGTTGACGCGGTGGTTGCCCTCGACCACCTGCCCCGTGCTGTCCACCAGGATCAGGTCCCGGACCTTGACCCGGTTGAAGGAGACCCCGAACGGGTTGACCCAGAACCGGTCGTGGTGCTCGGGGTCGCGGACCGACACGTGGCCCGAGATTCCCTCGCCGAAGCCGTACCGGCCGAAGAGGCGCAGGGCGGCGGTGAGCCGCTGCTTGCGGTAGCGCCGCTCGTCGGCCACCGAGGCGAATGCCGGGTCGTCGGGGATGGGCAGGCCGGTGTGGGTGTCCGCGAGGAAGGGGGTGGCGTCGGGTGTGGACAGGTCGGTCATCTTCTCTCCGTGGAATCTGTTGAGGGGTCGAAGGACGGTCGGGCAGCCCTACCGGGGACTCGCCAGGGCGGAGACCGGCCCCAGGGCGCGCCGGGAAACGGACATGTGGTCACGCAGGGAGGCGCCGATCTCGTGGGCGCGGTTGACCATCGCCGGGATGCCGAAGGTGAAGAACAGGCTGCCGAAGGCGAGGTCGCCCAGGGCGTAGAACCGCGGATGCGGCGTCCCGTCGACGGTCAGCCGGCTGGTGACGCGCTCCACATGCAGCCCGCCGAGCGGGTTGCGGGCCGCCACTCCGGCGGCGACCAGCGAATCGATCAGCGGTGCGGCAGCGGCCGGGATCTTGTGGGCGGGTGGGTTCACCGCGTTGACGAGGTGGTCGGCGCTCAGGGTGCCGGAATCCGTCGTGATGGTGAATCCGCCGTCGTGGGCGGTCGCCGGGGTGCTTTTCGTGACCGCGATCCGCTGCAGGCCCTTGACGATTCGCAGTTGCCCGGAGTCGATCAGGCTCAGCAGCGTCGCGGCGCTGGCGGCCGGCATCGGGCAGCACAGCGTGAGGACCGTGCGGTAGTGCAGGTGCAGCAGTTCGGCCTTCTGGTGCTCGGGCAGCAGCGACCACAGCTCGGGACCGGTGTCCGGTACCGCGGCCTGCATGATCCGCAGGGCGGTGCTGGCGGAGTCGACGTCGGCGAACTGGCGTCGCAACCGCGCCACGGGTTGTTCCCGGGACAGGGCGGCGATCTCGAAGGCGACGGTGGTGAGATCCTGTCGGGCGGCACCGAGCTCGTTGCCCAACATCCGGATGGCGGTGTCCAGCGTCACCGTGCTCTGCTGCGCGGCCGCCCGAACGCGCTCCGGGGTGAAGTGGCGCAGCTCGTACGCGACCGGGCGCTGCCGGACCGCGGGTAGCAGACCTGTGCGGGACAGCAGGCTGATCGGTCCCCGGTGGCCGCGCGCGACCAACGCCAGCACCACGTCGACGGCGGTGAGGCCACTGCCGATGATGCCGACCTCGGCGTCCGGGTCGAAGGCGTGGAGGGTGCGCGACACCGGATAGGGGTCGGGCAGGAAGCGGGGCGAGCCGCTCAGTCCGTAGCTGTCCTGCGGGCTGCCGCCACCGACGCAGAGGACCACGTAGTCCGCCTGGAACTGGCGGCCCTGGTCGGTTCTCAGGACGGCGCCCTCGGCGATGGGCGCGGCGAAGACCACCCGCTCCCGGACGATGTTGACGCGCCACCCCCGGGCGATCAGTGCCATCAGGCTGTCGCGGGCGGAGTGCTCCAGGTATTCGCCGTACACGGTGCGCGGGGCGAAGCGTGTTCCGGAGTACGGGTCGAGCGGACTCGTCTCGTCGGCACCCACGCCGACGACGAGGTCGCGAGCCGCCAGCCACCGCTCGAAGTGTCCGGGGTCGCCGTGGCGCACCGACATGTCGTCGGGCGTGGCGTTGAGGCGCAGGACTTCCGTGTCCCACTGGTAGGGCCGCCCGCGCCACAGGTGCGGCCCGGGTTCGAATATCGTGACGCCCCCGGCCGGTTCCTCCAGCTGTGCGAGAGTGTCGAGGAGGCACACCGCGGACGCCCCGCCGCCGACGACGGCAATTTCGGCCCCGCGTATCCCACCAGTACTCACATCCAGTTCCCCTTTTCGGCATTCCAGTGTTTTGGCGCGGCTCCAGGAGCCGGGCGCGTGCCGTGTGACTGGAGTCGGGGTGCTGGCCCGGGCGACCGGTTGTCACCGCACCTGGGGAGCCCTCGCCCGTTCGATGGCATGCGTACCGCGGACGGCTGGTTCATGCACGGCGCTGACTGCTGCGGGAACGAGGCGCCGCTAGGGTTCGTACCGCTGAAGCAACTGGGCGCGCTTGAGTTTGCCTATCCCTGTCTTGGGAACTTCGTCCCTGTCGACGTGTATGACGCGAACATGCCGTGTTCCGAACCGGTCGGAGACGTGCCTGCCCACCTCACGCTCGGCCAATTCGTGGTCGGTGCCGGGCCGCAGGTGCAGGAAGATCAACAATCCGGCCGAGTCCGCCGCGCCATCCGGGCACACGACGGTGTACGAGGGCTCGACGAAGGACATCTCCTCCACGACGGCTTCGATCTCGTGGCTGTGGTAGCTCACGCCTCCGACCTCGATGATGTCGTCGGCGCGCCCGGTCACCGTGAGCTCCCCGTCCCGGATGAAGGCCAGGTCGCCGCTCTTGAACCAGCCGTCGTCGGTGAAGGTCTGCCGGTTCTGCTCGGGATTGTTGTCGTAGCCGGCGGTGATCGCCGCCCCCCTCACCTGGAGCCTGCCGACCGTCCCCTCCGGCAGGATCGCGCCGCGCTCGTCGACGACCCTGAGCTCGACCCCCGGGTGCGGCCTGCCGAGCGAGACGAACCGGTCCTCGTCGCTGCTCGACTCCGGATCGAACACGCTCTCGACCACGCCGGCCGACGTCTCGGACATGCCCCAGCCGGGATGGATGGCGGTACCGGGAAGCCCGAACGGCGCGAGGAACGCGAGGAACCGGCGGGCGATCCTGGCCTTGACCGCCTCTCCGCCGTTCATGATGTAGCCCAGCTGGCTCAGGTCCCAGGACTGTCCGGCGAGGTCCTGGGCCCGGTCGTTGATCAGGCCGAAGGCGAAGTTCGGGGCCCAGGTGGAGTGGGACCGGTGCCTGCTCATGGCGGCGAGCCAGCGCAGTGGGTCGGCGATGACCCAACGGTGGTTGGCGTGGACCTGGTGACAGCCGAGCAGGACGTCCCGCACATGGAACATGGCCAGCCCGCCGACATGGTCGAGCGGCATCCAGTTGAAGGACCGGTTGGCGGTCGTCAGCCCCCGTACGCCCGTCGCCGCGACGGCGCGGCTGAGGATGTTGCGGTGGGTGAGCCGGACCGCCTTGGGCAGTCCGGTGCTGCCCGAGGTCAGTAGGAGCACCGCCACGTCGTCCGGATCGGCGCGGTGGAAGGCGGCCTGCCGCTCCGGCGCCGGCGCGCACCGGCGCAGTTCGGTCACCGAGCCCAGCAGTCGCTCCGCCCAGGCCCGCGACCAGGTCGCGTCCACCGGGGTGGTCGCCCCAGGGTCGTCACCGGTCACCACCCAGGCGCGCCGCCCCAGCACGCCCCAGACGCCGGCCAGCAGGTTCGCCGCGGACATCCCCGCCGCCGGCGGTGGGTCGGCGCTCACGGGGACCGGGACGAATCCCCCCAGGACGCAGGCCCAGAACGCGGCCAGCAGGCTTGGTGCGTGGTCGATCTGCACCAGGACGCGGTCGCCGGGAACCGGGCCGTCCTCGTGACCGCGGATCCCGGTGAGGATCAGCGACGCGTCCTGCAGGAGTTCGGCGTACGTCTGGCGCGACTCGCTCCCGTCCTCGGCGATGTAGGTGAGGTGCCCGCTCCCGGGCAGCCGCGCCGCGCGGACCAGCGCCTCCCCCAGGGTCGGCACGGTCAGTGCGGGTGGCGGACCGCCGTTGGCACTCGCCGGGGAGATGGTGTTATTCCGATGCTCCGTCATGGGTCAGCTTCCGGTTGGTGATCCAGTCGATCTGCTCGGGCCAGCGTGGCTACACGCACCGCAGGACGGTGGATTATATGTCCAATGTGGACTGTCGGGACGGGGCCCTCGGGCCGGCCCAGCCGAGCTTGGCTCATTGACGCCTGGGAAACAGCTCGGTCCTGCCATATGGGATTCCCGTCCATGGATATCAAGCACCCCGTCATGGTCAGCTTGACCGCCCCCTGAAGGTGCTATTGCCGGGCCCCTCCGCATTGACGACCCTGCTCGGCAACCTCCGCGCGTGCCCGTTCACGTCGGGCGGTGGGTGAATCCCTGCGCGGTAGCGGACAGAGGGGTCGAAATTGGTTCGGCCCCACTCAAATTCGCGAAATACGCATTGACCGAGTGCCTTGGACTGTCGGTCGGAGGGCCGGGCCTCCGAACCCCTCGGACGTGCCGCGTCATGGCCGTGACCAGCGGAAGCGAGTGCTCTGGTCGTCACGTCCACGGTCGGCTGTGATCTTCCCGAAATGTGGGACGCCGATGCCCGCGTGTCCGCTCCCCGCGGCCCGGCCCGGCCCGGCCCGGCCCGAGAGCCGTTCAGACCGGCAGCGTCCCGCCCGCCAGGTCGACCATCTCGGCGGGCAGTCCCTCCAGCAACTCCGCGGCGCGTAGCCCGTTGATTCCCGCGAAGTCGACGCCCTCGGTACGCGCTCCGAGCAGCAGCGTCCACAGCGGCCGCGGCCGCGCGCCGTGCAGGAGCTTGGTGTACAGCAGGCCCGTGCCGTGGTGCACCCGGCGGTGCGGACGCTCACGTCGGTACGCGAGCGGTTGGTGGTAGGCGAGCACCAAGTAGGTCGACGAGCCATCGGTGGCGGCGTAGTCGAATCCCGTCATGCGGAGGTACAGCTCGTCCGCGTGCAACAGGCCGAGCACGGCCCCGACGATCTCGCCCCGGTCGTCGGTGGCGACGAACAGCACGGCGTCGTCGCCGTACACGGCCGCGATGTGCCGCAGATGCTCGGCCATAGCCTGGGGCCGCGACGCCAGACCGTACTTGGCGGAGGTGTTGGTGACGAGCCGGGCGAAGACGTCGATGTGCTCGCGGAGCGGCTCGACACCGGCAGTCAGACCGGCCCGGACGAAGTCCCGCACCCGGCGGTTGAGGGCCTGCCGGCGCTTCCGCGGCAGGGTCGCGACGTACTCCTCGGGGCTGCCCGCCTCGCTCTCGTGCCAGCAGTCGAACGCCTGCAACAGGCGGGCGCCGGCCAGGTCCGCAGGCAACACCTGCGCGACGGCGTCGGTCAGATACGGCACCAGCAGGGGGCGGCCCTCGGCCGACGCCGTGCGCTGCGCCTGTCGTAGCAGGGCGGCGGCCGACGACGCCCGGGGCGCGGCGACGACCGTCGGCACGTCCGTGTGGTAGGCGCTGACCGGGCCGGCGAAACTCCAGGGCTGCTCCACCAGCGCAGCCGGCAGCCCGCGGAGCAGCTGGGCCGGAGCGTACCGGGAACTGGACGTCGGTGCGTCGAGGTGCACCGGCAGCAGCCCCAGCGGCGGCTGACCCGGTGACGCGCCGTCGACGTACTCCGCCCCGCCACCCTGGCGACGATGTACTGCCGGATCGGCCGCGCGGACAACAGCAGCGCGCTGACCGCCAGCGCGCCCACCGTGGCGCCCGCCATCGCCGGCCGCTCGCCGAGCCACCCGGCGGCAGCCGGTGCGAGCAGGTAGCCCAGCGGTGCCAGCCCGAAGGAGGCGAGGTAGTTCACCGACACCACCCGGGAGAGCACGGAACCCGGCACGTCACGCTGGATCGCGGTGGTCATCACGACGTTGTAGAAGCCGAGCGCGACACCGACCCCTACCTGGGCCATGACCAGCGCGGACAGCCCCAGGCCCAGCACCAGGACGACGGGCGGGAGACTGAGCAGGGCCACGCCGGCGCCGGCGAGCAGCATGGGCCGGTCGATGCGGCCCCAGCCGCCCAGGACGCTGCCGCCGATCTGCCCCACACCGAACGCCGCCAGCGCGAGCGGCCACGCCGTCGCACCGCTCATCCGCTCGGCCAGTTGCGGCCCGAGCACGAAGAACGGGCTCGTCACCAGGAGGAGCATCAGGCATGACGCGACGGTCTCGACGGCGAGCCAGCGCCGGCTGAGGAGCTCCCGCACCCCTTCGGTGATCATGGACCAGGTCCGCTTCGTCGAGGCGGGTCCGCGGCTGGCGGGCAGGCCGAACAGCAGGGCCGCGGAGAACAGGAAGGACAGCGCGTCCACGGCCAGCCCGACAACCGGGGACACGAACAGCACGAGCAGCGCGCCGACGGCCGGGCCGCCGACCGCCGTGAGGCCGGAGGCCGACCCGAGCAGGCCGTTGGCGCGGGCCAGCGCGCCCTGGCTGACGACAGCCGGCAGGTACGCCGAGGCGGCCGGCCGCAGGAACGCCGTGGCCACCCCGTACCCGGCCTGAGCCGCCACCACCGTCCACAGGGGCAGGTGCAGTGCGAAGCACACCACGGTGAGCGCCTGCGCCGCGCCAGCCAGCACCGAGGCGGCAGCCATGATCGTCCGCCGGTCGCGTACGTCGCCGAGCAGGCCCCCGAAGGCGAACATCGCAATCTTGGGAACCATCGCCGCGCTGAGGACCAGGCCGATACCGGAACTGGCCCAGCCCGCGTCGATGACGGCCAGTGCCAGAATCGCCGGCGTGACGTTGTCGCCGAGCAGGCTGATCATCTGACTCGCGAGAAATCGCCTGGCCTTCCCGGAGAGAGGCTCCCGCTCGGTCATCGGACGGCCGGGTGGCCCTCGAACGACAGCGACGTGCGCGCCAGCCCGCCGGGTCCGCGTCCGCCGGGGCTCCACTGCCCGACGCCGGTGGTGACCTGGTCGCCGACCTGCATGTCCGGCGGGTCGAGCACTTGTCGTTCGTGGTCACCCGCGACCTCCAGACAGCCGGCACGAGGGGGGGGTGAGGAAGTCGCGGGGCGCCGTCGCCTCCAGGGCCGTCCAAAGTGCAGGCGAGCCGCGATCTCACCGTGGATATCGCCGCGACTCGCAGTCTGTCAGTCGGTCACGTAACGGTCAACCTCGATCGATTCCATCGTCGGTGCCGTCGGGATCGGCAGCCACCCGTCTCGGACCGGCCGTTCCGATCCTCGATTCGGAACGGAAATGCCCGGCGCGGCGGACCGACCGCGGCGGGCCACAGCGTCGACGCAACGGCCGACGACGCGGTGGCGTCGGTTCGGCCGCTGATCGTTTCCGCGTCGCTGTGGCCCGCCCCGGTGGTCGGGCGCGGTGGTCGGGCGCGGTGGTCGGGCGCGATGGTCGGGCGCGGTGGTCAGGCGCGGAGCTGTCGTTCCGTCGCGCCGAGGAGGGCGTCCGGGTTCTCCTCGTACAGGTCGTGGTACGGCCAGTCGGTCTCGGTGAGCCCCACCGGGCCGGGCGCGATCACCAGCCAACCCCGCTTCCACTCCCCGCCGCTCTCCGTGGCGCGGCGCTGGGAGGTGAAGATGTGCACCCGCAGCCCGTTCTCGGTCAGGCCGAGCCAGTCGCCGAGCCGGTTGCGGAAGGGGTCGCCCGGGTAGTCGTTCATGGCGAGGTTGACCTCGACCACGCCCCCGGATTCCAGCTTCTTCGGCACGCCCCGGAAGAACGTCTCCAGGATCGGCTCGCCGGCCTCGAGCAGGTCGACGAACTCCGACCCCTCCTCGTTGGTGGGCGAGTTGAAGATGATCCGGTCGAAGGTGCCCTCGGCCGGCTCGAACATGTCGCCCTCGCGGAAGGTGACGTTGTCCAGGCCGTTGAGGGCGGCGTTGAGCTGGGAGAGCGCCACCGCGCGGGGGTTGACGTCCACGCCGAGCACCGTCTCGTACCGGTCGGCGAGCGCCAGCGAGATCACCCCGGAGCCGCAACCCATGTCCAGGGCGCGTTTCCCGCCCTGGCGCAGCATCAGCCGGATCAGCAGGTCCGCCTCCCAGAGCGGGTCGACGTACCAGCGGTGCTGGATCTCCTCCTCGACGTCCGGGTCGCTGAGTACCACCACGCCGTGCAGGTGGTGGCCGCGCAGCGGCGAGGTGAGGGACGTCCCCTCGTCGACGGCCATGCCGCTGTTGAGCAGCGCCCGTCGCCCGTCCGCCCCGATCTCTCCGGCCAGATCGTCCGCGTCGACCGGCGCGCCGGAGAGAAGATTGGCGAGGGGGGTCGCTTCCGTGCCGCCGACCACCTTCCGCATGGCGTCGCCGAGCTGCCGAAGTGCCGCCGAGTCGACGCGCTCCGGCTGAATGGTCGAGCCTCCGACGATCATGCGCTACTCCCGAGAGTCGGTTCCAGGCTGGGGGCGAGGACGGACGCCGGCCAGAAGACCTCTTGGCGCAACGGCCCTTCCCAGGCCATGAAATGAGGGTGGTCCACGGAGAGACCGGCCAACTGCGAGGCGTGACAGCGAAGCATAGCGATCTTCAACCGCATCGTGGAGTCGTCCAGACGGGTGATCCGTGGGCAATCCACGTCGACCAGGTGGGCCAGGGCGGCGAGCTGCGGTTCCCACCGGTCGGCGGGGGGCCGGTCCCGGTCCGCGGCGTCCCAGCCCGAGCCGAAGGCGTACGGGCAGTCGGCGTAGAAGAGCAGCTGGCAGCCCGTCCCCGCGGCGGCGGTCAGGACGGCGTCCCGGGTACCGACGTGGTCCGGATGGCTGCCGATGCCGACGGGGGCCCAGACCCGCACGTCGGGTCGGAGCAGCGGGGCCAGGGCCGCCGTGACCGCGGCGGTCGGGAAGGCCGTGCGGTACGGCGCGTCGGGGATGGGCAGGTGCACCACGTCGTGGCCGGCGAGCGCCGCCGCCGCGCGGTCCTCGGCGGCGCGACCGCTGGCCGCGGCGGGGCCGGATTCGAAGCCGCAGAGGCGGTCCCACTCGTCGTCGCCGGCCCCCGTCGGGGCGCCGCCGCAGACGGTCAGCAGAAGCGCCGACGGGCCCTTGCTGAGTGTCGACGCCACCGAGAGCGCGCCGTCGTCGAAATGGGGTGAGACGACGATGTCCGTCATCGTCAGGTGATCCTGCTCAGGCATTCAGCGCCCTTTCGAGCGATTATGGCGGAAGCGAGACGGGATCCGTTTGGAATGATCGTCGAGGGGCGCTATCGGTAATGGTTGGCTGGCTGCCGACGGAGTTGGATCTTAAGTTATGCAAAAATAGCGTGTCAAGGTATTCAATTGGTGACGGTCCGTAGCTAGAAAGGTTCCGCGCCCGGGGGTGGCGGCACCCGTTTTCTCCCGATCCCATCGGCTGATTTCCCTGGTCACAGGGGGCGGTTTCCCTGATCACGGGGGCGTCGGCCGCCGGACGTCGACGGAGCGGTTCCGGAACCTCGGCCCGCCGGATCGTGGACCCCGCCGGCTGGCGCGGGGGTCGTGCCGGCGGCTCCGATACAGTTGGCCCGACGACACGGAGGGCAACGGGTGGCAACGGCGGACGGAACGCGGCGGTCGGACGAACGCGGTCCCGGCACCCTCTACCTGGTGCCCACCCCCATCGGCAACCCCGGCGACATCACTCTCCGTGCCATCGATGTCCTGCGCGGGGTCGGTGTCGTGGCCTCGGAGGACACCCGGCACACCCGCCGGTTGCTCCAGTCGGTGGAGAGCGACGTCCGGCTGCTGAGCTACCACGACCACAACGAGGAGTCCCGCAGCCAGCAGTTGTTGCGGCTGCTCCAGGACGGCACGGACGTGGCGCTCGTCTCCGACGCCGGGACCCCGCTGGTGAACGACCCGGGCTACCGACTGGTGGCGGCGGCGGTCGAGGCCGGCGTGCCCGTCCGGCCGCTGCCGGGCGCGACCGCCTCGGTGACCGCGCTGATCGGTTCCGGGCTGCCGAACCACCAGTTCCACTATGTCGGGTTCCTGCCCCGCAAGGAGGCGGCGCGGCGCGCGGCCCTCACCGCCCTGCGGTCGACCCCGGCCACGCTGATCTTCTTCGAGGCGCCGCACCGGATCGTCGCGATGCTGACCGACCTCGGCGCGGTGCTCGGCGACCGGCCGGCGGCGCTGGCCCGGAACCTGACCAAGGACGACGAGGAGTACCTCCGCGGCCGGCTCGGCGAACTGGCCGCCCGCCTCGGCGCGGAGCCGGTCGTCCGGGGGCAGTTCACGGTGGTCGTCGCCGGCGCCCCGGAGGAGCACGCGGACGAGGACCGCGCCCTGGCCGCGCGCCTCACCGAGACGCTGCTGCGCCACGGCGCCGAGGCCCGGCTGGTCCGCGACGTGGTCCGGGAGGTGACCGGGCTGCCGCGGAACTGGGTCTACGAGCAGGTGCGCCTTGCGACCGAACGGCCAGGCTCGGCCACCCCCGCCGGTGGTCCGGCCTCCGACAGCCGTCCCGAATCCCACCGTCGCCGGGGCGCGGACACGGCCCGCGGGTAGGCGCTCTCCCGACCGGCATCCGGTGAGTCCGTGGCCCCCGAATGCCGCCATGCGCCGGTGAAATGCCAGCGCAGGGCTGGCCGCATCGGGAATAACTGACATGCCGGATGCGTCCGTGGAGCGCAGTCGGGGCAGATCGCCAAATCCGGACCGACCGGGTCGCCGAGGAGTCCCGCATGTGGACGCTCTCCGATCTCGCTGTTAAAGTCGGAGCCCGGTGTTGCCTCGAATGTTGGGTGGGATGCGATCGGCCGACAGCGATGCAACCGGCCAGCGGCGAACGAGCTGGCCGTTGACGTGCACGCGGACGAGGTCGACCACGCGATTCGTGCCTGGCCCACTGCGGAGCGTAGACCTACGGCAGTTGCTCAGGTCTCCGTGAATGCATCCGGACCTGATCAACGGCAATCTCCTTGACAGTTTCTCTATCATTGATGTAGCCGAATGACGGCTATTCGTGTCGCATTCGGCGATTCCTGCTTGGCTGTATCGGTCACCTTCAGGAGTTGAGGAAGCCATGAAGAACCTTCGATTAGCTCTGGTCGGGCGTCTGTCGGGCAGCGCCGCGCCGGATGCGCTCGACCAGGCGAAGCGATTCCGGAGGCGGGGACGTACCCGGATCGAGGCCGACTGGACCGGAATCCAGAATCCCGACTTCCTCGCCCTCGGGCTGGGAGCGACCAGCATGATGTCCATGCTGTGGTCGCTGGCGCATGGTCGCCAGTGCGTCGGCGTCGAGCTGCGCGGCGACCCCTCGCTCGGCGTGCACTGGAACATCCGTGAGGACTTCTGGCACCACCTGGGCCTGATCGACCAGCTCATGCTGGAGCGGTACGGCGAGGAGGGCATCCCCCGCAAGGGCGACGGCGGGCTCTTCAAGCTCCGCGAGGCCTTCTACAGCCCCGTCACCGAGCCCGGCGACGTGTACGCCGACGAGTGCATCGCCGGAGAGGCGGCCCATGTCTCGGGCCTCGTCCACCACACGGAGTTCATCGACGACCGGTACGTGGACGGCAAGCCGCAGCGGGTCATCACCGTCCTCAATCCGGCGAAGCCGCCGGACGAGCACGATCCGGCCAAGGTCGGCCGCGACATGGTGACCGTGCTCGACGGTCCGTCGACGTTCCAGGCCGGCGCCTCTGAGGTGCTGGTCATGCTGCGTCGCTACCTCGAGATGATCGAGGAGATGGACATCGCCCGCGGGGTCACCCCCCGGGTGCGGCTCTTCCTGTCGCACCGGGTCGCCGTCGGTGACGAGGGCGACGGCGACGGCTTCTTCAAGTGGATGCGTCAGGAGGACGGCTTCGTCAGCCTCCCCGACGGGCGCAAGCGCATCCTCATCGAGGAGGTTCAGGAGTTCGACTACCGGGGCCGGTACCGCCGGATCCGCAGGCCCGGCTCGCCCCTGATCGACCTGGGCGTCCCCGAGCTGTTCATGATCGCCCAGGGCTTCGACAGCAGCGACGCGGACCGACTCGGCTTCCGGCAGGAGGAGGTCGAGGTCGACCACCACGACGGCCGTGGTCCGGTGGTGGCCCAGGCGGACTACCTCGCCGGCTTCCTCGAGATGCAGGTCGGCGGCCGGCTGCGCCGCCGGATCGCCTCCGAGTTCGACAAGGAGGGCAACGAGTACTGGGTCCGCCAGATCGCGGTGGGCCACGAGGACGACCCCGAGGTGGGCTGGATCCTCGTCCAGGTGCCGGACTTCAAGACCTTCGACCCGATCCTGGCCGGGCTCGTCCCGCCGGGCACGCCGAAGCGCTCGAAGGAGTACCTCAACGCGTACCAGCAGTTGCTGCGGGAGTACTACCTGGAGCAGGTCTCGCTGATCACCGAGGTGCCCGTGTCGGAGCTCGAGAAGATCCAGAGCCCGTACGGCCCGAAGCTGTTCAGCCTGATCGAGAAGTGCGGCGCGGACGCCCTGGTCGCCGCGAACGGAGTGGTCGCCGGGGACTCCTTCGGCAACGGCCACTTCATGACCAGCGGTGGCGCGGTCACCGGCATGGTGGGGCACGCCTCCCGCGTGCACCGGTACTGGGAGGCCCGCGACGAGGGGGCCAGCCCGCAGCAGGCGATCCGCGAGCTGGCCGACCAGATCAAGGTGGACACCCTCGGCTGGCTCCAGGTCAGCGCCCAGGAGTTCAGCCAGGCCGTGCCCATCAACTTCGGTGAGGAGCGGATCAGGGCGATCGAGGAGCAGACCGGGCGTAGCTCGGGCGAGCGGGCCACCACGATCGACGCGACGCGCCGGCACCGGCACTCGCTCGTTCCGCTGGACCACTCGGACTGGCGGCGGCTCTCGGTGCGCAGCGGGCGGCTGCACACCGTCGACCTGCCACCGATCCTCGATAATCATCCGGCCGAGCGGCGGATGATGTGCGCCGCCGCTGACGGGGACATGTCCATGGCTGCCGAGGGTTCCGCGCAGATGCGGGAGCCCGTCGCCGCCGGGGCGGGTTCGGCGTCGTGACCGCAGTCAACACCCCCCGAGGCGACTCCTACGGCGCCTCGGGGGAGACGGTCGTCCTGCGCGACACCGTGCAGCCGTTGCGGAGCCTGCGGGAGCGTCAGCTCGCGCTGGTCGTGCTCTGCGTGGGGATCCTGATCTCCGTGATCGACGGCTCCGCGGTGTACGTCGCCCTGCCGTCCATCCAGGATGGCCTGGGGTTCTCCCAGGCCAACCTGGCCTGGGTGGTGAACGCCTATCTCATTCCCTTCGGCGGGTTGCTGCTCCTCGCCGGCCGGCTGGGCGACCTGATCGGCACCAAGCGGGTCTTCCTCACCGGGCTCACCGTCTTCACCGTCGCCTCGATGGTCTGCGGCCTGGCGACCGAGCAGGCGGTGCTCGTCGGTGCCCGGTTCGTGCAGGGCGTCGGCGGTGCGCTGGCCACCGCGGTCGTGCTCAGCATGATCGTGAACATGTTCCCGAAGCCCCGGGAGCAGGCGCGCGCGCTCGGCTTCTACGCCTTCGTGGCGTCCTCGGGGGCCGCGCTCGGCCAGCTCGCCGGCGCGGCGCTCACCGCCTCGCTGAGCTGGAACTGGATCTTCTTCGTCAACGCCCCGATCGGGCTGGTCACCATCCTGATGGGCGCCCGGCTGCTGGACAACGTCCGGGACGCCAAGGCCGGCAAGGGGATCGACTGGGTCGGCGCGGTGGCCCTGGTCGGCTCGCTGATGCTGACGGTCTACACCATCGTGCAGGCCGACGCCGACGCGGGCCGCACGGCTCTCCTCGGCGGCGGGGCGCTGCTGCTGATGGTCGGATTCGTCCTGTGGCAGCGGCGCACCCGCAACCCGCTGGTGCCGGCGAGCGTGCTCCGGGCCCGGAACGTCGCCTGGTCCAACGTCGTCATCGCACTGATGATCGCCGGCCCGACCGCGATGTTCTTCCTCTGCGCGCTCTACCTGCAGAACGTCCTCGGCTTCACGGTCTACGAGCTGGGCTTCGCGTTCGTGCCGACCGCGGTCGCCATCGGTGTCGCCTCGCTGAAGGTCGCTCCGCGGTTGATCCGGAAGAACGACGCCAAGGTGCTGCTCATCCCGGCGATGGTGCTGATGGCGATCGGCCTGCTGCTGCTCGCCCGGATCCCGGCCGACGGCAGGTACCTGGTCGACGTGCTGCCCGCCATCCTGCTCATCGGTATCGGCTCCGGTCTGGCGACGCCGCCGGCGCTGCGGATCGCGCTGGCCGACGCCACCCTCGAGGACAGCGGGATCCGCTCCGGTCTGCTGAACACCACCCAGCAGATCGGCTCGGCGCTCGGGCTGGCGGTGCTGGCCCCGGTGGCGGCGAACGTCACCGAGGCGGCGCTGGCCCGGGGCGACGCGACCGCGGCGGCCCTCACCGGGGGCTTCCGGGTGGCGTTCCTGGTGGGCTTCGGCACGATGGTGGCCGCCATCGTGCTCGCCATCTTCGCCGTGCAGAGCGAGGTGCCGAAGACGGCACCCCAGACGCTCGACGAGGTCGCCTCGGCGTCGGGTCTCCGGAAGGTCGACCCGGCCGGCGTGGCGGACCCGGACTTCCTCGCCGTGGGTCTGGGCGGGGCGAACATGATGGCGATGCTGTGGTCGATCGCCATGGGCCGGCGGACGGTCGGCGTCGAGCTGCGGGGCGACCCCTACCTCACGCTGACCCAGTGGAAGGTCAGCGCGGACATCTACCACCATCTGGCGGTCATCGACCGGCTGATGATGGAGCGGTACGGCGACGAGGGGATTCCCCGGACCTTCACGGGCGAGCGGTTCGTCCTGCACGAGCTCTTCTACCGGGAGGATCCCGAGGACGGCGCGGAGGCCCGGGCGGACGAGATCCTCTTCGGCTGGGTGGACGCCTGCCTGGGCGGCCACGTCCGGAGCGCGGAGTTCGTCGACGACCGGTGGGTGGACGGCAAGCCGCACCGGACGACCAGCCAGATCCATCCCCCGGCCCCGGCGATGGAGCACGGACCGGAGACCGTCGGGCGCAGCATCGACGACGTTCTCGGCGAGCCGCTGGCCTTCCAGTGCAACGCCGAGGATCTGCTGATCATGCTTCGGCGGTACCTGGAGGCGATCGAGCGGATGGACCTCGCCGCCGGTCGGGAGCCGCGGTGCCGGATCTTCACGTACCACCGGGTGGCGCAGCCGAGCCGGTCGGCCGGCTGGCAGCGCTGGCTGGGTCGGGGCAACAAGGCGGAGGAAGGCTTCGTCCGGGGCCCGGACGGCCGGCTGCGGGTTCGGATCGAGGCGATCCGGGAACTCGACGTGAAGGGCACCTACCGGCGGGTCCGGGTACGGGGCAGCGAGTTGGTCGACCTGGGCACGCCCGGGCTGATCATGGTCGCGGAGGGCGCGGACAGCGACGACGCCAAGCGGCTCGGCTTCACGCAGGATCTGGTGAAGATCGACCACCAGGACGGTCGCGGCCCGATCGTGGCGCAGGCGGACTACGTCGTCGGGCTGATCGCCGTCTACGTCGGCGCCAGCTCGCGGCAGCGGATCGCCTCCGACTTCGACAAGCAGGGCAACGAGTACTGGGTTCGGCAGATCACCCTCGGTCACGACGGATTCACCGAGAGTGGCTGGACGATCCTGGAGGTGCCGGACTACCGGACCTTCGACCCGGTCCAGGCGGGCATGCTGCCCGCGGGCACCAGCCCCGATTCGGTCGAGTACTTCGGCGCGCACCGGTACCTGGTCCGGGACTACTTCCTCGACCAGGTTGCGCTGCTCACCGAGATCCCGCGCCGGGAGCTCGCCCGTACCCTCATCCTCGCCACCCCCAAGCTGGTCAGCACCGTGGAGCGGATCGGCAGGGACGCGCTGGTCGCGGCGAACTGCGTGGTCGCCGGCGACTCGTTCGGCACCGGTAGCTTCCTCAACAGCGGGGGCTCCATCACCGGCATGGTCGGGCACGCCGCCCGGGTGTACCGGTACTGGCAGGCACGCGAGGAGGGGGTCAGCCACGAGGAGGCGGTCCGGCAGCTCGCGGACGGCATCCGGGAGGACACCCAGGCCTGGCAGCGCGTGAGCGAGGCGGACTTCGCCCAGCCCGGGCACGCGAAGGCGGGCACCGACCCGCAGGACGGCAAGCGGCTCGACCCGGTGGCCCGGGAGAAGGTCCTGGAGGCGACGCGGCAGCACCGCCGGATCGTGGCCAGGACCAGCAACAGGCTGGACGACTTCGGCCGGCTGAACGTCGTCCCGGGGCGGCTGCAGCTCGTCGGTCTGCAGCCGCTGAAGCCCACGCCACCCGAGCTGCGGACGGAGGAGATGGACGGCCCTGTTCATCTGTGGCCGGCCATCGCCGGGAAGGCGATGGTGGGCGGAGCCGTTCCGCCGATGCCGGAGGCGTTCATGGAGTCGATGGCGGACTCGGACGCGTCGATGGCGGACGAGGAGCACGCCCCCAGCGGAACGCGGATGTAACCGAGAGAGTGGAGGGGCCGTGCCAGGCTGGCACGGCCCCTCTTCGTATGCGCTCCCCGCTGCCCCGGAGGGCTGGCCGTCCTTGCTGCCCCCGGAAAGTCAGCCCTCGCCGCGGTACACGCAGCCGGAGGTGCAGGTCTCCCGCACCGCCACCGCGGACAGCGGCAGCGAGTCGGCGAGTCGGTCCCAGATCCAGCGGGCCAGCACCTCGCTGGTCGGGTTCTCCAGCCCCGGCACGTCGTTGAGGTAGTAGTGGTCCAGGCTGTCGCGGATCGGCTCGACCGCCTTCTTGAGGTCGCCGAAGTCCATCACCCAGCCGGAGTGCGGGTCGACGTCGCCGCTGACGTGCACCGTCACCCGGTACGAGTGGCCGTGCAGCCGGGCGCACTTGTGCCCCTCGGGCACGTTCGGCAGCCGGTGCGCGGCCTCGAAGGTGAACTCCCGGAAGATCTCCATCAGGCGATTCCTATGTACTTGTGGGTCTGCAGGCTCAACCGCCACTGCGGGTGCTCCAGGCAGTACCGCACCGCTGCTTCGGTGTTGGCGACCCGGTCGGGGCCGTCCATGGGCTGGAGCATGAAGTGCGCGAAGTCGAGGCCCTCGAAGCGGGCCGGCTCGGCGCCCGGCTGCGGGTAGACGAGCTTCAGGTCGTCGCCCCGGGTGAGCACCAGCTCCGCGCCGGCCTTCGGGCTGACGCAGATCCAGTCGAGGCCGGGCGGCGCCGGGCGGGTGCCGTTGGTCTCCACCGCGACCTCGAAACCCACGTCGTGCAGGGCCCGGACGGCCGCCTCGTCGAGTTGCAGCAGCGGCTCGCCGCCGGTGCACACCACGTACGGGCGGCTGCGCGGGTGGTCCTCGCCCCGCCAGGCGGCGGCGACCGCGGCGGCCAGTTCGGCGGCCGTGGCGAAGCGGCCCCCACCCGGGCCGTCGGTGCCGACGAAGTCGGTGTCGCAGAACTGGCAGATCGCCCGGTGTCGCTCCTCCTCCCGCCCGGTCCAGAGGTTGCAGCTCGTGAAGCGGCAGAACACGGCCGGCCGCCCGGCGTGGCTGCCCTCGCCCTGGAGGGTGTAGAAGATCTCCTTGACCCGGTACACCGGCGTCACCCGCCGGGGGACAGGGCGGGGTCGGTCAGCCCGAGTTCGGCGAAGCCGCGCCCCCGCAGCAGGCACGAGTCGCAGGTGCTGCAGGCACGGCCGTCGACCGGGTCGTAGCAGCTGTGCGTCCAGGCGTAGTCGACGCCCAGTTCCAGCCCCCGACGGATGGTCTCGGCCTTGGTGAGCTGGATCAGCGGGGTGTGGATACGCAGCCGCTGCCGCCCCTCGACGCCGGCCTTGGTGGCGAGGTTCGCCATCGCCTCGTACGCGGCGATGTACTCGGGGCGGCAGTCCGGGTAGCCGCTGTAGTCGAGCGCGCTCACCCCGATGAAGATGTCGGAGGCGTCGAGGGTCTCCGCCCAGGCCAGGGCGAACGACAGGAAGATGGTGTTGCGGGCCGGCACATAGGTGATCGGGATGTCGCCGCCCAACTCGTCGGCGCTGGCGTGGTGCGGCACGGCGAGCGAGTCGTCGGTCAGTGCCGACCCCCCGAAGACCCGCAGGTCGATGTCGGCGACGACGTGCCGGGTCGCGCCGAGCGCCTTGGCGACCCGGGCGGCGGCCTCCAGTTCGACGGTGTGCCGCTGGCCGTAGCGGAAGCTCAGCGCGTGGGCCTCGTACCCCTCGTGCACCGCCATGGCGAGCACCGTTGCGGAGTCCAGCCCGCCGCTGAGCAGCACCACAGCCTTGCGCGTCTCCGTCGGCATGCGCCAACCACCACCCTTCACCTCGCCGTCACGCCGTCGTGCCGGCGGTTAAGCCTACTCAGGTTTCGGGTGGGAACCCGTCGAGGGCGACGGGGCTGCGGTGGGCGACACACCGAGGTCGCACGGGTGCCGAGGGCGGCGGTGGCCCACGCCACCGCCGCCCTCGGTCGCGGGTCAGGACTTGCCGGCCTTGACCGGTTCGTCCGCCGGCTCCGGCCGGGCGGCCGCGGCCGGGGCCGACGGCCTCGTGCCCACCGGAATGGTGAACAGGTTCCCCGGGACCCGGGGCAGGCCCTTGGGCAGGAGCGGCATCGCCATGGCGGTGGTGAAGAGGGCCATCAGCACCATCATGGTGAACATCTGGCCGTCCAGTACGCCGAGGGTGACGCCGATGTTGAGGATCACCAGCTCGGTCAGCCCGCGGGTGTTCATCAGCAGCCCGACGGAGTACGAGTCGCGCCAGCTCATGCCGGACAGCTTGGCCGGGGCGGCGGCCCCGATCAGCTTTCCGAGGCAGGCGGCGGCCATGATGAGGGCCAGTTCGCCCAGGCCGGTCCAGCCAAGCGCGCCGACGTCGACGGAGAGCCCGGTGACGATGAAGAAGATCGGCAGCAGCAGGCGGGTGCCGCTCTCCATCGGCGCGTGCAGCGTCGAGGCGAGCAGTGCCCGCGGCTCCCGGGGCATCACCAGGCCGAAGGCAAACGCCCCGAAGATCGCGTGCACCCCGATCCAGGATGTGGTGTAGGCGGACAGGAAGGCGCCGGCGGCGATCAGCGGCACGAGGTAGGGCGAGGCCTTGCCGCCCCGGGTCAGCCGGCCGATGAGCCGGTGCAGCAGCGGCCGCACCAGGAACATCATGACCAGGACGTAGAGCAGGAAGAGCCCCAGGACGGTCACCAGCGTGGCGACGCCGCCGCTGGCCGTGAAGCCGACGACAATGACCGCGAGCAGGGTCCAGGCCATCACGTCGTCCAGCGCGGCGGAGGCCAGGGTGAGAGCCCCGATCCGGGTGGCGGCCAGGCCGGTCTCGCTGAGGAGTCGGGCCAGCACGGGGAACGCGGTGATCGACATGGCGATGCCGAGGTAGACGGCGAAGTACCAGAAGGAAATGTGCTTCCCGTTGACCACGTCGTGTCGGTCGTGAAGGAGGGTGGCCGCGCCGATACCGAGCGCGAAGGAGAGGCCGATCGCCGAGAGCGAGACCGAGGCGATCGCTCCGGACCTGCGCTTGAGCAGTTGGCCGTTGAACTCCCACCCGACGAGGAACATGAAGAGCAGCAGCCCCACCTGGGAAATCATCGAGAGGTGGGAGCGGAGCTCGGCCGGGAACAGGAAGCCGCTGACGTCCCCGGGCAGCAGGCCGAGGACGCTCGGGCCGAGGACGATGCCGGCGGTGATCTCGCCGATCACCGGCGGCTGCTTCAGCCGGCGGGACAGCATGACGAGCAGTGCGCCGACGATCAGCACGATGGCGATGTCGGCGACGACGATGGCGACCTTGAGGTCGGAGTGTACGACGTCCATCTGGGTTTCCTCGGCTCTCTCGGTACGGATACCGGTTGAGGCCGGAAGTCGGCGCCCCGCCAGGTGCGAGGCACCGTCACGCCCGGCGGGGCGGGACGGTAGAGCGGCCCTGGTGGTGAGCGGTGCGAAGGCCGGGGACGGCCGGAGCACCGCAGCCAGGGCACGGCATGGGTGAATGGAAGGGAGTGTCGCAGATCCCGGGTACGCCGACCAGCCACCGGTCGCAACGGATCGCCCTGGCTGGTGCCCAGCCCCACTCCGACCCGCAGATGTGGACCATCAACAGGTGGACGAAGCGTGATATCGAGACGAGCGGAGCGCGGGTACGACGCGACAGTGGCAGTGAAGAACAGCGTTTATGAGACGCGGCACGACGACTGTCTCGTGATGTCTACCGCCACACCCCCCGACGTGCCACGCGGGCTGCTGGCACCTCAGCACGGGCCAGGCCGGAATGCCGGAGTGTGCACCGAAATATGGGCGTCAATTCTCCACAGACCGCGAATCTTTTTCGGGACGTTAGTCGACTATGGAAGCCGCGTCAAGGTGCAACTTCGACCGGAGAACATATTGAGCACCGATGGGTCGGGCTCTATCGTGTCCGGAGGACATCTCACACGCGCGTTGGGGGACGAATGCGGGCGCTACAGTTCCACGGGGGACACAAGGCTCAAATCATCGACGCGCCACGTCCGTCGGCACCGCCCGGATGGGCCGTGGTCAAGGTGCACTACTGCTGCCTCTGCGGCAGTGACCTCTGGCTCTACAAGGGCAAGTGGCACGGCAACCGGTACCCGATCGTGCCGGGCCACGAGTGGTCGGGCGTCGTGGAGTCCGCCCCGGAGGGGTACGAGTCCTGGGTCGGGCGTCCGGTGGCCGGCGACCTGATCGTCGGATGCCAGACCTGCGGCCCCTGCAGGGACGGCCTTCCGGTGATGTGCGAGAACCTGATCGAGATCGGCTTCACGGTGGACGGCGGCTGCGCCGCCTACGTGGCCGTGCCGATGACCAACCTCTACCAGCTGCCCGAGGGGCTGGACCTCGCGGCGGCGAGCCAGACCGAGCCGCTCGCGGTGGCGCTGCACGCGGTGGAGCGGATCAACCTCCGCCCGGCGGAGCGGGTCGCCGTGCTCGGGGCCGGCGGCATCGGCCAGCTCATCCTCCAGTCGGCCCAGGTGACCGGCGCGACAGTCACGCTCGCCACCGACCTGGTTGCCGAGCGCCGCAAGGTCGCGGAGGAGAGCGGCGCCAAGGTCGCGGTGCACCCCTCCGAACTGCCGGAGCTGACCTCGTACGCGGACAAGGTGGACGTGGTGTTCGAGGCGTCCGGCGACCCGGAGTCGGTGGTCCGGGCGCTCGACCTGGTCCGTCCCGGCGGGCGGGTCTGCCTGGTCGGCTACCAGGTCGGCGCGCAGCACCCGCTGGAGACCGCCCGCCTGCCGCTGGGGTACGCCAGCCTGGTCGGCGTGATGGGCCCGGGCGGCAAGTACCGGGAGGCGGTCGACCTGCTCGCGAGCGGCGCGATCGACACCCGGCCGATCCTCACGGACATCGTCAGGCTGGACGACTACGAGCCGGCCATCGACCGGGCCATCAACCGCACCGACGGCACGATCCGGGTGGTTCTCGACCTGCGGGAGGAGTGACCACCGACCGGCCGTGGCGCCGCCCGCAGGCGGTGGCGTGACGGCCGGAACGGGGCTGACGCCGTCGACGCCGGCCCGGTGGCCAATATCCGCAGAGCGTTTTTCCGCCGGTCGGACAGCGATTACCTGTCCGCCCGGCGGGCGGCGGTTGCGGGGGCAATATCTGCCCGTGACACTCGCTGACAGTGGACGGACGGGCCGTTTTCGGTCTCCAGACGGACACGCCGAATTGCATACATTGGCGGAATCGGATTCCGAGCGATATGAATGAGGCTGTCTTATGTCTGACACGGCCGAACAGGTGACCGGAGCGGAGCGTCAGCAGGCCGGGGGGTCGGGCCCCAACCGGCCCGGGCTGGCGCTGACCCTTCTGGCCGCCTGCGCCCTGATACTCGTCCTCGACACGACGGTCGTCTACGTCGCGCTCCCGCAGATCCAGGACGACCTGGGGATGGGCGCCGACCTGGTCTGGGTCGTCAACGCGTACGCCCTCGCCTTCGGTGGCTTCATGCTGCTCGGCGGCCGGGCGGGCGACATCGTCGGCCAGCGGCGGGTGCTGCTCGTCGGGCTGGCGGTCTTCGGCGTCGCGTCCCTGGTCTGCGGTGTCGCCAACGGCGGCGAGATGCTGATCGCCGCCCGTGCCGCCCAGGGCCTCGGCGCCGCGCTGGCGGCACCGACGTCGCTCTCGCTGATCGCGACGAACTTCGCCGACGGTCCGGCCCGGGCCAAGGCGATCGGCGTCTACACCGGCGTCGCCGCGGCCGGCGGCACCCTCGGCCTGATCCTCGGTGGCGTGCTCAGCGACGCCGCCTCCTGGCCCTGGGTCTTCTTCATCAACGTGCCGGTGGTCGCCCTGGTCCTCCTGCTCGCCCCGCGCGCGCTCAAGGAAAGCCAGCCGCAGCGCGGTTCCCTCGACGTGGTCGGCGGGATCACCGCCACCGGCGCGATGGTCGCCCTGGTGTACGCCCTGGTCCGCACCTCCACCGCCGGCTGGGGCGACCCGATCGTCCTGGCCTGCTTCGTCGCGGCGGCGGTCCTCTTCACCGTCCTGGTGCTGGTCGAGCGGCGCGCCCCGCAGCCGCTGCTGCCGCTGCGGCTCTTCACTGACCGCGCCCGCGCCAGCGGGTTCGTCACCCTGCTCTTCTTCCCGGCGGCCTTCGCCGGCATGTTCTTCTTCCTCACCCAGTACCTCCAGGGGGTGTGGAGCTACTCCGCGCTGCGGACCGGCTTCGCCTTCTTCCCGACGGCTGTCCTGGTCCTGGTCGCCGCGATCCTGACCGGGCAGCTGGTGCCCCGCCTGGGGGCGAGCGTGGTGGCCGCGATCGGCGGGGCGCTCACGGCCGTCGCGATGATCTGGCTCGCCCAGTTCTCCACCGACGGCAGCTACGCCACCTCGCTGCTCGGCCCGCTGCTGCTCGGCGGCGTCGGCGCCGGGCTGGTCTTCGCCTCGGGCACCGCGGCGATCATGTCGAACGTGGCCCCGGAGGTGACCGGAGCGGCCTCCAGCGTGCTCCAGGCCGTGCAGCAGGTCGGGCCGGCGCTGGGCCTCGCCGTCCTCGTCACCGCCGCGGGCGCGCCCGCCGACCCGGTGGAGGGCATGCGTCGGGCGTTCTGGGTGGCCGCCCTCATCGCCGTGCTGGCGGCCGTGCTCGCCCTGGTCGGCCGGCAGCGGCGGGCCGCCTGACGCGCTGACGTGGGTCGCGCCCTTCGGGCCGGCCACCCGTACCGACCCTGCACCGTCCGATGCCCGGTGCCGCGCCGCACGGTGCGGCACCGGGCCACTCCTGTCACCCACACCCACGTCGAGAACGGAGCACGCGCGTGGAGCCGGTAGCAGTTCCCCCCACCCAACCGTCCCTGGTGCTCAGGGGACACCGGGAGGGCGTCATCGGGGCGGTCTTCCACCCCGACGACCACCTCGTCGCCACCAGCGGCGAGGACGCCACCATCCGCCTGTGGGACGCCACCACCGGCGAGCAGGTCGGCGAGACGCTGACCGGGCACACGGACACCATCTGGCTCGTGACGTTCCACCCGGAGGGCCACCTCCTGGCCAGCGCCAGCGAGGACCGGACCGCCCGGATCTGGGACGTCGCCACCGGAAAACAGGTGGGCGACGCCCTCACCGGGCACACGGCCGGGGTCTACGGGGTCTCCTTCCACCCCGACGGCGGGCTCCTGGCCACCGGCAGCGCCGACCACACCGTACGGCTGTGGAAGGTCCCCGGCGGTGAGCCGGTGGGCGAGCCGCTCACCGAGAGCATGGACGAGATCGACGGGGTGGCCTTCCACCCGGACGGCCACCTGGTCGCCTCGACCGGCGACGCGGTGCGGCTGTACGACACCGCGACCGGCCGACCGGTCGGCGTGCCCCTGGTCGGGACCACGAAGGGAGCCGTGAGCGTCGCCTTCAGCCCGGACGGCCGGCTGCTGGCCAGCGGCTCGGACGACCTGACCGTCCGGATCTGGGACCATGCGGCCGGCCGCCCGGCGGTCGACCCGCTGGTCGGGCACACCGACGTCGTCGACGGCGTGACCTTCCACCCGAGCGGCCGGCTGCTGGTCAGCGCGGGCGAGGACTGCACGGTCCGGGTCTGGGACGTGGCCACCGGAAAGCAGGTCGGCGAGCTGGAGACGGGGCACAGCGCTCCCGTGTGGAACATGGGCTTCGACCGCTCCGGCTCGCGGATCGTCACCGCCAGCCAGGACGGGACCGCCCGGATCCTGCCGTTCCCGGCGTACCCTGCGGCCGGGTGACGGACCGCCGTTTTCCGCAGGTGACTCAGCTATCGAAAGGGACAATCCCATGACCTGGACCGCCCCTGCCGTCGACCGGAAGCCAGAACCGGCCCTGGGCGACGAGCGTGCCGTGCTGGCGGGCTGGCTCGACTACCACCGGGACACCCTGCTGCTCAAGTGCTCGGGCCTGACCGAGGAGCAGCTCAAGACCGCCGCCGTCCCGGTGACCAACGTGACGCTGCTCGGGCTGGTGCGCCACATGACCGAGCTGGAGCGCTGGCTGCGCAGTCTCTTCACCGGCGAGGAGGTCGAGGACCCGTACTCCACGGAGGGGAGCCCGGACGGCGCCTTCGACGACGTCGCGACCGCCGACGTGGTGGCCGACCTCGACCTCTTCCACCAGGAGGTGGAGCTGACCCGCAAGGCGTTCGGGCTGCGGGACCTCGGCGACACCTACGAGGACGAGGGCGAGGTGTACAACCTCCGCGCCACCGTGGTGCACATCCTCGAGGAGTACGCCCGGCACAACGGTCACGCCGACCTGATCCGGCAGACCATCGACGGCGCCACCGGCGCCTGACGCAGGCCGTACCGCACCGGACACCCGGGTGGAACGGGTACGGCTCCCTCGCCGGCGCATGTCGACGAGGGAGCCGTACGCTCTTGGCGTACGTGTGGATGTTGCCGTCCGGACGCCGCCACCGTCCCGGTCTCGAAGAACGCCACCCGATGGTCGCCTGGCAGATTGCTGTCAATCTTCCCGGCCAGCCGGCTCCACAGGTCGGGCGAGGATGCCGCCGGGACGCCCGGGCGCGCCCGCCTCGTACGGCGTGCATCCGTCAGCGTCGGCAATAAAACGTCAGGCTGACCCGCCTGCCCAGCGGCCTTCGGCCGGTCGCGGGGGACACGCATAGAAGGCCGCAAAGCCAAATCGCGAGTGCCTACCGGATGAGCTCGGCGAGCGGCGGTGGGTGATGAAGCGTCGCTTATCTGGGGAAATATTCATTACCGGTTGCCGATCGGGCAACCGGCTCTTTCCAGGTATTTGTTGGGGTTACCGCATCGATTACCGTGGTGTAGGTCAGGAGCAGCCAACGCACCCGCTGTTCGGGGCAGTGTCATTCTGTTACAGGAGGTAATCGAATGAAGGTATTCTTGGTCAAGCCTCCGATCCGCGGCTGCATGGTCGAGATTGGGCGGCACGTGCCGATCGGGCTCGCGTACGTGTCAGGCGCCCTGCGCGCCGCAGGTCACGAGACCGAGCTGTTCGACTCCCTCGCGTACGACGAGGACAACCACGTCGTGCCCGAGGCCGAGCTGACCCCCATCGAACGGGCCAAGCTGGACCGCCATCCGCGCTGGCGGCACATCATGCACTGGGGCGCCAAGATGGAGCGCATCGAGGCGGCCATGGCCGCCAGCGGCGCGGACGTGGTGGGCATCTCCTGCATGTTCACCCCCTACTACGAGACGGCCTACGAGCTGGCCCGGATGGCCAAGCGGGTGCTGCCGAACGCGAAGGTGGTGCTCGGCGGCCAGCACGGCACCGTCGCCTTCCAGCACGTCCTGCAGGTCCCCGAGATCGACGTGGTGATGCTCGGCGAGGCCGAGGTGTCCACCGTCGACCTGATGGAGGCGTTCGCCACCGGGCGGCCCCTGACCGAACTACTCAGCGTGGCCTTCCGCTGCGGCGAAGGGCTCTGCGACTGCGCCACGGCAGGCGCGCCACACATCCGCCCGCGCGCACCCTTCGTGGCCGACCTCGACGCCCTCGCGCCGCCGGCCGCGGACCAGCTCGACTTCGCCCGGTACGGCAACGCGGTCACCCTGATCACCAGCCGGGGCTGCCCGTTCTCCTGCTCGTTCTGCACGGTCCACGCCACGGTCGGCAAGCAGTTCCGGGCCCGGGACCCGGAGCGCGTGGTCGACGAGATCGAACACTACGTCCGGGTGCACGGGGTGCGGCGGTTCCTCGTCGAGGACGACAACTTCACCTTCGACATCGAGCGCGTGCACGCCATCTGCCAGGAGATCGTCCGCCGGGAACTGGACATCCGGTTGAGCCTGCCGAACGGGATGACCGTCGTGAAGCTCACCGAGGATCTGGTGGAGAGCATGGTCTCGGCCGGTTTCGACGACCTCTTCCTCGGCCTGGAGACGACCGACGCGGCCCGGCTGCGCAAGATGCGCAAGGGGTTCACCTCGTTGGACAAGGTCTCCGCCGGGGTGGCCCTGTTCGAGAAGTTCGGGCTCAGGGCGAGCGCCGCGATCATCGTCGGGCTCCCCGACCAGACCCTCGACGCGATCGTCCAGGACGCGGTGAACCTGACGCTGGCGGGCGTCGAGTTCTGGACGAACCCGTTCTACCCGATCTACGGCTCCCCGGACTACCAGACCTGCCTGACCAGGGGAATCGTCGATCCGCTGACCGACCCGGCCTTCTTCGACCAGTTCAACTTCGCCTTCGCCAACGGGGTGCTGGAGGCGGACGAGCTCTACACGGCCTGGGTCGGCACGCTGGCGATGGCGCTCTGGCCGGGGTACGTCCTGGAGGGCGAGGAGCGCCGCCGGCAGGGTCCGGTCTCCGTGGCCGAGGCCGGTGCGCGCCTGGTCGAGCACAGCATGGCGCAGCTCGACCCGGACGACCCGGAGGAGCTTCCGGCCACCGTGCGGGCGGTCCGGGAGACCGCGGACGGGCTGCTGGCCCTCGGCCACCCGCAGGGGTGTGTCTGCGTGATGCAGCACGTCGCCGACGTCGTCAAGGGCGCCGGCGCGGACCAGTTCTGCCGCTTCGCCGGGGACATGATCGCCGCCGCCATCGCGCTCTACAGCGGTGTGCCGCAGGTCAGCGCCCAGGTCGGGGCCCAGACGGCGGGGGACACCGAGGGGTGTTCGTTCCTCGTCCGCCCCACCGAGGACGAGCGGATCGGGCGGATCCAGCGGCGCTTCGTCGAGCTGCTCGACCAGGGGCGACGGGAGTCCGAGATGGTCGGGGCCGAGGCGGTCGTCGGCTGACCGCGGCGGGGTACGCCGGCGCCGGGCGGGCGCCCGGCGACGGCTTTCTCATTCCCACGCTCGGTCACCCAGGGTAGGCATGCCGACGTTTCCGATCGGGTCGCGACGCTTGGAAGAAGTGTTGCGGCCCGGCTTTTCGGGCAACTCGGCCGAGGCGCGCTGATTCGATCCGGGAAGAATGAGGTTCGCCCGGGCAACCGCGTGGTCTCGGCCTGTCCGTTCTCGTCGCGGAAAACCACGGTACGTGAGGTGTGGATGGAGGCGACCCCCGACGTGGTCCGTGACGCCCTGATTCGAGCGCTTGGAAACGTATGACCGGTGGTTACTCCACCCTGTTTACGCGATGCGACGGAAAGTTGAACCGCTAACCGTCAAGAGCTGTTTCGGCCATACCGCGCATAGTTGCGGTGCTATATGCTGGCGCGCACGGTGTTTTTGGGGGATGGCCGGTGGCGGCCGCCGACGACGGATCGGACATGCCGGTCGGACGGCTCGGCACGCATCCCGGCGACGTCCCTGGGCAAGATCATAAATCGGCGAGAGAAGGTAGCCAGGACATGGATTCTGCCAACTTGACGAACCGTGGGCTGATCGAGCGGGCCCGGCGCGTGACCGCGGCGGAGAAGTACGACATCCAGACGCGGTTCTCCTCGATGATCTCGTCGGGCGAGGGTGCGTGGCTCACCGACGTCGAGGGCAACCGCATGGTCGACCTCACGGCCTCCAGCGGCACCATCATCCTGGGGCACCGGCACCCCGCGGTGATCGAGGCGATCACGCGGCAGATCCGGGATTACGGTACGGCGTTCGCGTCGACGTTGTCGGTGCCGCGGGTGGAGTTGGCGGAGCGGCTGTGCGAGCGGTACGCCTGCGCGGAGAAGGTCGTGTTCCACAAGACCGGCTCCGAGGGTACGGCGCTGGCGACGCGGTTCGCGCGGGCGGCGACGGGCCGTGAGCTGATCCTGAGCTGTGGCTACCACGGCTGGCACGAGTGGCAGTTGGCGTCCGAGGAGTTCGGGTACCGGCAGTCCTCGGGTGTGGTGGGCTTCGGGTACAACGAGAAGGCCCTGGAGAAGATGCTGGACGCGTTCGGTGACGAGGTCGCCGGCGTGCTCATCTCGCCGGAGCTGCTGTACTTCGACCTCGACTACTACCGGCGGATGGCGGCGACGTGCGCCCGGTACGACGTGCCGTTCATGATGGACGAGGTGTACACCGGGTTCCGGGCGGGGCCGAAGGGTGTGCACGGGCTGGACGTTCCGGCCGACCTGATCGTGATCAGCAAGGGGCTGGCGAACGGCCACTCGTTGGCGGCGGTCATGGGCCGCCGGGATCTGATCGACGCGTACGACGTGGCGGGGGTCCAGGGGACGTACACGCGGGAGGTGCCGCCGATGGCGGCGGCGCTGGCGGTGATGGACGTGTTGGACACGCCGGGCGTGTACGAGAACGCGGAGCGGATGGGCCGCCGGCTGGCGGACGGGATGCGCGAGATCCTGACGGAGGCCGGCATCCCGAACTGGGTGGGTGGTCCTGACCTGATGTTCGACGTGGTGCTGCCGAACGACGAGCTGGGCTGGGAGATCTACGAGGCGGCGCACGAGTACGGCGTGTACTTCGAGGACAGTGGCACGCAGCT
This sequence comes from Micromonospora sp. NPDC048830, assembly GCF_043198215.1. NCBI lineage: Bacteria > Bacillati > Actinomycetota > Actinomycetes > Micromonosporales > Micromonosporaceae > Micromonospora > Micromonospora sp. NPDC048830. Next base: position 30,930 of record NZ_JBICUP010000027.1, on the reverse strand, counting down.
GGTGACGACCGCGTTCGACGAGGCCGCGGTGGATCACGCGCTGTCGGCGTTCCAGAAGGCGACGCGTCAGGTGGTGGCGGAGCGCCCCGACATCGCGCCGACGACGGGCGGTGAGCTGACGGAGGAGCGGAAGCTGGACTTCGCCGAGTGGGCGTTCGGTGGGCTGCTGCGGGACGACGAGCGGACCAACGCGCTGATCGACGAGACGATCGAGAAGGTGGTCAACCGGGACCGCAGCATCAGGCCGGTCCTCGTCCCCGACCCCAAGGCCTGACCGGCGGGCTGAGGAGACGGAGCCAGGGCCTGCGATGGTGACTGCGGCACCGATTCCGGTGGCCGGTTGGGGTGACCGGGGCGAACCGTGGGAGTGCCTGGGCGAACGCTCGTCCGGCGCGACGGTCTACCGCGTGGGGGAGGCGCCCTCCTTCTACGTGAAGACCACCCCGCCCCGGCACCCCGACGACCATCGGTTCAACCCGGTGAAGGAGGCCGAGCGGCTCGAGTGGCTGGCCGCCCGGGGGATCCCCGTTCCCGAGGTCGTGGCGGTGGACGCCAACGACGACCTCCAGTGGGTGGTCACCCGGACGCTGCCCGGGCGGCCGGCCGCCCGGCACTGGAAGCCGGAGGAACGCCGGCGCGTGATCGAGGTGGTCGCCGACATCGCGCGTACGCTGCACGACCTGCCGGTGGCGGAGTGCCCCTTCGAGCGGCGGGTGCCTGACCTGATCCACCAGGCGAAGGCCGGGATCGAGCTGGGCGCGTTCGACCCGGACGACGTGGACACCGCGCACGAGGGCTGGACGGTCCAGCAGCTCTGGGACGAGCTGAGCCGGATGACGCCCCCGCCCGAGGACGACCTCGTCGTCTGCCACGGCGACCTGTGCCTGGACAACGTGCTGATCGACCCCGAGACGCTGAACCTGGCCGGCGTCATCGACGTCGACCGGGTCGGCGTCGCCGACCGGTGGACCGACCTCGCCCTGGCGCTGTACAACATCGGCGAGGACGACGTCTGGGGCTACGGGCCGGCGTACAGCGAGCACTTCCTCCAACGGTACGGCTGCGCCACCGTCGACGAGTACAAGCTGACCTACTTCCAACTACTCGACGAGTTCCTCTGACCTGATCCGGGCGGGTCGGTGCCTCCGGGCACCGGCCCGCCCGCGTGCGTACCTGTCCCCAGCCGGACCGCGGGCGGAGGACGACGAGAACGGCGACGGCCGGTGGTTACGGGAACCACCGGCCGCCGCCGTCTTTCCGGGCCGTCCCGGGCGGGTCAGCGCTCGTACGTGCTCGACGCCGCGAGCGCGATGCCGCCCCGGACGTTGAAGTTGACCGTGACCTTGAGGAAGACCGGCTCGAGAGCGGCCACCAGGTCGTCACGCATCTTCGTCGCCAGGTGCTCGTGGAAGATCCCCTCGTCCCGGAACGTCTCCAGGTAGAGCTTGAGACTCTTCGTCTCCACTCCCCGGTCCCCGGGGCGGTAGTCGATCCGGATCGTCGCCCAGTCCGGCTGCCCCGTGATGGGGCAGCGGCAGGTGAACTCCCGGCAGTCGATGGTGATCTCCTGCGAGCTGTCGCCGATCGGGAAGGTTTCGAGGGATCGGTCGGGCGGGGTGTCCGCCCGACCGAGCTTCGTCAGAGCCATGGACCGATCATAGGCTCTGCTTCAGCGCCCCCAGATTGTCCCGGACCTTCACCACAGCGTCCAACATGTCCTGGACGTCCTCCGGCTCCACCGAAAGCATCGAGTGGTGGATCCAGACCGCTTCGTCCCACGCCACCCGCTCGGCGACCGGGAGGTGGAACGCGTCCGGGGAGATCCGCTCGCCGTACCGCTCCCGGATCGCCGGCCAGTCGTCGGCGGTGATGTGGAACAGCTCGTCGCGGTGCAGCGGCGGGTAGAAGGTGTTCCCCTCGAACTCCACGCCCTCGGCGAGCAGCGCCTCCAGGACCTTGTCCCGGTGCAGCCCGTCCCACGCCTGGGTGTCGAACCGGAAGAGCAGCTCGTACCGCTGGCGCCGGGTGACCCGCGGGTCCTCCGCCAGCGGGATGAAGCCGCCGATCTCGGTGAGCCCCTTGGTCAGCAGCTCCGCCATCGCGGTCCGCTGCCGGTCCAGCTCGTCGTACCGGTCGAGCTGGCCCAGCAGGACGGCCGCCTGCATCTCCGTGGCCCGGTGGTTCCAGCCGAAGATCCGGCCCGGGAACTTGTCGTACGGGGCCTCCTTGCGGCCGACGTGCGCCGCGGACATCGCCCGGTGGAACGCCTCCTCGGTGGCGGTGACCAGGAAGCCACCCTCGCCCGAGGTCATGATCTTGCTGGTCTCGAAGCTGTAGCTGCCGGCGTCGCCGATGGTGCCGACGCACTTGCCGCGCCACTCCGCGAAGTGGGCGTGCGCGCAGTCCTCGATGAGCAGCAGGTTGTGCCGGCGGCAGATGTCCAGCAGCGCGTCCATGTCGGCGACCTGGTTGCCCAGGTGCACCACCATGATCGCCCTGGTCCGGTCGGTGATCGCCTCCTCGACCTTCACCGGGTCGATGCACCAGTTGTCGTCGGAGATGTCGGCCAGCACCGGCACGGCGTTGACGTGCACGATGCCGGCGACCGTCCCGATCCAGGTGAAGGCGGTCGTGATGACCTCGTCGCCGGCGTGGATCCCGAGCGCGCGCAGCGCCATCGACAGGGTCACGGTGCCGTTGGCCGCCAGGAGGCCGTACTTCGCGCCGAGCCGGCCGGTGAACCGCTCGGCGAACTCCTGGTGCAGCGTGTTCGGGAAGGGGATGCCGCCGAGGTTGCGGGTCTCGATGACCTTACGGAGGCGCTCCACGTCCTCGGGGCCGACGTGCGGCCACTCCGGCCACGGCCGGGTGCGGAGCGGCTCACCGCCGAGGATGGCCAGTTTCTGCGTCATCAGTGGCTACCTGCCCCAGCGAGGGCCCCGAGGGCGATGTCCGGGTCGATTTCGAAGACGGTGCCCTTGTTGCTCATGTCCGTCCACTGCTGCTGAATCTTGTAGCCGATGGGCACCAGACCCTCGAACGGCATGTTGTTGTACTTCACCCAGTAGTTCTCCAATGCGAAGGAACCGGCCCGCAGGCTCAGTCGGTAGACCGAGTCGGACGGGTCGACCCGGCTGCGCTCCTGCTCCACGTCCACCTCGTGGGCGCCCTTGAACCGCTGCAGGGTGCGGACCAGGATGTCCCGGTAGACCTCCTGCGCCTCGTCGTCGCTGTACCCGGCGCGACGGGTGAAGTGCAGGTTGTGGTGGAAGCTCTGCTGCTCGTCGTCCTCGATGTGGATGCCGTACTCGTCCGGCCGGAGCTGGATCGGGGAGTTCCGCTCCACGATGAAGTCGGCGATCTGGTACGTCACCGTGTCGTGGTACTCGCTGAGGAACTCGTACAGCTCCTCGGCCTCGTGCCGCTCCTCGGTGGGCAGGCCGACGATGGTCATCAGGAACGGCTTGTAGCCCAGCTCGCGGCTGTCCTGGAGCAGCCGGTGGACGACGTCCATCCGGTTGCCCTTGCGGACCAGGTCGAGCAGGCGCTCGTTCGCCGTCTCCAGGCCGAACCGGAGCGTGCCCTGCGAGTCGCGCATCTTGGTCAGGACGGCCTTGTCGATGTTGCCCTCGAACCGGACGTCGACCTCCCAGAAGAGCTCCGGGCGCTTCTTCTCGATGAAGAAGTCGGCGATCTCCACCAGGCGCTTGGCCGGGAACACCGCGTCGGCGAAGTCGAAGTGGACGACCCCCTCGTACTTCTCCAGGAAGGTGTCGATGTCCTTCTGGAGGTTCTCGGTGCTGCGCTCCCGGTAGCTCCACGGCGCGAAGTTGGTGATCGCGTTGCAGAACGAGCACTTCATGTAGTAGCAGGAGCGCGAGCCCTGGAGGACCAGGCTGCCCTGCCCCTCCCGGAAGGTGGTGTACAGCGACAGGTCGAAGTCGCTGTAGTCCGGGGTCGGGATCAGGTTCATGTCCGCGACCCAGGAGATGTCGCCGCTGCGCTCGTAGTGGCCGTCCTCCTCACGCCAGTGCGTGTTGGGGACGTTCTCCCGCGGCTTCGACATCTCCAGCAGCAGCTTGCGGCCGACCGGCTTGGTGTCGAGCACGCTCTGCTCGGACATCGGCTTGCAGCCACCCGGGATGCCCTTCGGCCGCTCGCCACGGGAGAGCGCCTCGGCCATCTTCAGCAGCGGCTCCTCGCCCTCCCGGACGACCAGCGCGTCGATCAGGTCGCCCAGCTCGGGGCAGGTCTCCAGGCGGGGGATGAGCATGTCCGCGAAGGACGTCACCCACGGGCCGCCCCAGCAGATGTAGAGGTCCGGGTTCTCCTGCTTCATCAGGTAGCCCAGGGTCAGCGCGGGGATGACCTGGTTGTAACCCATGATGGAGAAGCCCATCAGGCCCAGCTCGGAGGCGGCGCCCGCGACCTTGTCGCGGTAGAACGCGTGGTAGATGTTCGCCTCCGGGTCGCGGACCAGCTTGGCGACCCGCTCCGGCTCGTCCCGCAGGATCGAGAGGAACTCACAGTACGAGTACGGGAAGGGCGGGTCCCAGATCGAGAGGCTCTCCGGGGCGACCTGGCACTGCTGGTTGAGCTCCCACTGCTCGAAGTTCGTGTCGGTGAAGTAGTTGCCCGTGATGTGGTTCAGGAAGAACTGCTTGATGAAGGGTTCGGTGAACTTGTGGTCGTTCACCGGGCCCTGCACCTGCTCGATCTCGACGCGGTCCAGCAGGTACTGGTTGAAGTCCGCGTTCAGGTCGAGGCCACGGGCGGGCATGCCCTTGTCTCGAAGGTAGGCCGTGAGGGTCGCCACCGAGATCGGCGGGGTCTCCGCCAACAGCGACGGTGGGAAGGCGACACCGGTGACGATCTTGCGAGGGGCAGTCATCTCAGGACTCCTCCATGAGGGATTGGTAGATCGCTTCCAGACGGGCGCCGGCCCCCGCGAGGGAGTACTCCCGATGCGGGATCGGCTCGGCGTTGTCCGCCAGGCGGCGGGCCAGTTCCGGGTCGTCGAGGACCATCTCGATCGACTCGGCGAGTTTCGGAGGGTCGAAGGGCGGCACCAGGACGCCGGTCTCCATGTGCTGGACCAGCTTGTGGACGCCGCTGACGTCGTGCGCCACCACCGGGCGCTTCATCAGCATGTACTCCAGCACCACGACGCCCAGTTCCTCGTACTGCGAGGGAAGGACGGCCAGGTTGGAGAGCGAGATGATCGACGGGATGTACTCGGGGGTCAGGAAGCCGGTGATGACCAGCTTGTCCGTCACCCCGAGCTGCCGGGCGAGTGCCTCGACGTCGCCGCGCTGCGGCCCGTCCCCGGCGATCAGGAAGCGGACGTCGCGCCGCTTGTTCACCTCGGCCGCGGCCTTGACGAACCAGTCGACGCCCTTCTCGGACGAGATCCGGCCGACGTAGAGGACCGTCGGGCGGTCGTCGGTCAGCCCGAACCGCTGCCGCAGCTCCTCCCGGCGCTCCGGGGTGTCGTGACTGACGAAGTTGTCCGTCACGAGGTGCGCCAGCCGGTGCACCCGGTCGTCCGGGACGTGGAGCTCGTCCCGGATCCGTTCCCGGACCTTGTCGCTGAGCGTCAGGACCGCCCCGGCGTGCTGGATGACGTACTTCTCGGCCGACTTCGCCACCGGGTCGGCCACCCGCTCGAACAGGGTGGTCGGGTGCTGGGTGAGCGACCGGCACGAGTAGATGTGCGCGACGATCGGCACGTCGAGCACCTGCGCCGCCGCGTACGCGTACGCGGGGGCCGAGCCGGAGCCGTCGCAGTGCGCGTGCACGATGCCGATCTCGCGCTTGAGCTGCTCCTTGTTGCGCATCACGTACAGCAGGCTGGCCTTGGCCCAGGCGCCGACCAGGCCGAAGTATCCCTCCAGCTTGGACGGGATCGGCAGGACCGGCAGGCGCCGGGCGTGCACGCTGATGTTCGGTGCGATCTGCAGGTCCTTCGGGATGCCGGGCGGTGCCATGGTGAGGACCCGCTGCGGGAAACCGCGGCGGGCCATCTCCGTGACGATCGCGTGGCCCAGGACGTGCATGCCGCCCATCGGGTCGAACCGTGGCTTCCACAGCTTCTGGTGATCGGCGTAGAGGAAGAACGGTGTCATCGAGAGCACGCCCCGGGGGGCGCTGTTGTCAGGCATCCAACTCCACTTTCCGTCCGTCGGCCGCGCTGCGGTAGGCAGCCTCCAGCGCACCGAGGATCGCCACGGCGTCCTCCGGGGTGTGCGCCATCGGCCGGCCGTCGAGCACCGCATCCACGACCTGACGGTCCTGGTGCACGTATCCGCTGTTGCGGATCCACTCCCACTCGGGGCGCAGCCACCCCTGGTTGGGTTCCCACACCTCGGTGAACTTGGTGTTGGTGTAGGCCGAGATGCCCATGCCCTGCCAGAGGTCGGCGCTGACCGAACCCTCCGTGCCGATCACCTCGACCGTGAGCTGCTCGCCACCCGGGCAGAGCCAGGAGACGTCGCACTGGCCGATCGCGCCGTCGGCGAACTCGACCAGGATCACGCCCTGGTCCTCGACGTCACCGGCGGCACTGAGCTGGCGGGTGCAGGCGGTGACCGAGCGGATCGCCTGCTTGCCGAGCATCCAGCGGCACAGCTCGATCGCGTGCCATCCGAGGTCGGTGAGGGCGCCACCACCGGCGGTCGCCTTCGACCGGAACCAGTCGGTGTCCGGGCCGGAGGTCCGGAAGGCCACCCGTACCGAGTGGACGGTGCCGAGCGCGTCCCGGTCCGCCACCAGCTCGCGGGCCCGGACGAACTTCGGGGCGTAGACGAAGTTGCCGCCGTGCACCAGCGTCACCCCGCGCTCCCGCGCGGCATCGGCGAGCTGCCGGGCGTGCCCGGTGGAGAGCACCAGCGGCTTCTCCACCAGGACGTGCCGGCCGGCGGCGATCGCCTGCGCCGCGATGGGCTCGTGCGTGGCGGCCGGGGTGGCCACCACGACGAGGCGGACCGCGTCGTCAGCCAGCGCCTCGTCGAGGGTCGCGGTGGGGCGCGCGCCGAACCGGGCGGCCAGTTCCGAGCCGACGCGCTCGTCCCGGTCGACCACCCACCGGAGCTCCACCCGCGGGTCGGCGGTCAGGACCTCGGCGTGCACCCCACCCATGAATCCGGCGCCGACCACGGCGACGCCCAAGCGCTCAACCATCCGCGGCTCCCACGGCGTCCGCCACCCGGACCGGCTCGGCCTCGGAAAGCAGTTCGAAGTTCGGCATCACCGGTCGGGCGATCTCGTTGATCACCTCGCCGACCAGGGCCATCGGGACGGAGACCAGCGGCCGGTCGTCCTGCCACAGCGGCTCGCCGAGCCCGCCGAGGAGGATCATGGCGCTGCTCTCGGCCGGGTCGCTGAGATAGCCGCGCTTGTTGTCGAAGCGCAGCCGGTGCATCACCTCGTCGAGGTCGATCTCCTCGGGGATGGTCACCATCGCGCCGGCCCGGGTGAGCAGCTCCCGGTGCAGGGCGACGGTGTCGTCGTCGAGGTGACCGAGCCGCCGGGACACCTCGGCCGCGACGACCATGCCGAGCCCGATCGCCTGGCCGTGGGAGATCCCGCCGGCCGCGGTGTACTCGATGGCGTGGCCGACCGTGTGGCCGTACTCCAGCACGAGGCCGGAGCGGCACTCGTGCATGTCCTCCTCGGTCACCGAGGCCTTCGCCCGGATGCTCTCCGAGATGATCTCGTACATCGTCTCGTCGTCGTAGACGGCGTCCTGCCGCAGCGACGTCCGGAGCATCTCGACCATGCTCGGGCGGATGGCCAGCGAGTTCTTGACCACCTCGCAGAGCCCGGCGACCGTCTCCCGGTACGGCAGGCTCCGCAACATGGCGGTGTCGGCCAGGACGGAGACCGGCGCGTAGAAGGTGCCGATCAGGTTCTTCCCCACGCCGGCGTTGACCGCCTGCTTCAGGGAGAGCACCGAGTCGGACATCGCGATGAGCGACGTCGGGATGTGGACAAGGCGGATCCCGCGGAAGAGCAGCGCGGCCATGAGCCCCGCGATGTTGCCGATCACCCCGCCCCCGACGGCCACCACCACCGAGGCGCGGTCCGCCCCGAGCTGGAGCGCCGACTCGGCCAGCGCGCCGACGGCCTGCAGGTCCTTGTACGGCTCGCCGGCTCGGTGGACGAGCAGGTTCGCCGGGACGTGGGGGGAGAGGCGTTCGACGAGTTCCGCGCCGAACAGTGGACCTGTGTTGCTGTCGCAGACGATCAGGAAACGACTGGCCGACATGGCGACCAGGTTGTCAACGATGGAACCTAGACAGTCGCTGCCGAGGCGGAACGGATAACGAACCGCACCCAGGCGTATCTCGACCTCCATACGTAACCCTTCGTCACGGGTCCCTTCAACCCTCGGTTTGGGCCCTTGCCAACGGAAGCCCAGGACAGGACTCCCGATCACGCAAACCGGCACCGGGCCGGCGGGGTTGTCCCGCCGGCCCGGTGGTCAGTCGCGTAGCTCCTGGTGATTTGCGAACACCTTCTCGAATGCTCGGACGATGTCCTTCATGTCGGACTCGTTGCCGAGCAGTGCCGAGTGGTGGATGGTGGCGAACCTCCGGCCCGCGTCCTCGGCGACCGGCAGCGAGTAGCCGGTCAGGTCCAGGCCGCTTCGGCCCTTGAACCGTGCCCGTGTGGACGGCTGGTAGAGCCGGTTGTGGTTCATCGGGGGGTAGCCGGGGGAGACGGCGGCGCCCGCCAGCTCGGCGGCGACCGCCTGGGCGATGCGCTCCACGCCGAGCTCGGCGATCTCGTCGTCCTCGATCCGGCCGGCCCACTCGTAGTAGGTGCGGTGGGTGGTGCCGGGCGAGGACACCTGCGGTGTGAGGCCGATCGACCCGAGCCCCTCGTCGAGCAGGGCCGCGTTGGCCCGCCGCCGCTCGTTCTGCTCGTCGAGAAGCTCGAGCTGGGTGAGCAGGATCGCGGCCTGGAACTCCGACAGGCACCGGTTGCTGCCCATCAGCTCCGCGGTCTGGGCCAGCTCCATCTCGCCCACGGCGGGCACGTGCGGGGTGTAGGTGCGGCCGTCGGCCCGCAGGTGCTCGGCCCGCCGCGACAGGGCCGCGTCCGCGGTGATCACCGCTCCGCCCTCGCCGCTGGTGAGCACCTTGCTGTGCTGCATGCTGAAGGTGCCGAAGGCGCCGAACGTGCCGACCCGACGGTCGCGGTAGCGGGCGCCGTGCGCCTGCGCGCAGTCCTCGATGAGCGGGATGCCGTGCCGCTCGGCGATCGCGGTCAGCGCGTCCAGGTCGGCCACGGCGGAGTAGAGGTGCACCACGACGATCGCCGCGGTGCGCGGGGTGATCGCCCGCTCCACGGCCGCCGGGTCCAGGCAGAGCGTCCGCGGGTCCACGTCCACCGGCACGGGCACCGCGTTGACCCCGGCCACGGTGGATGCGTTGGCGACCCAGGTCAGACCGGGGATGATAACCTCGTGACCGCTACCGACCCCACACGCCTCGAGAGCGACCATGAGGCTGGCGGTACCGCTGGAGGTCGGGACACAGTGCGGGACTTCGTGGAACTCGGCGAACGCCGCCGCGAATCGCCGCTCGAAACTCTGTTTTCCCTGATAGGGGCCGCTGATGGCCCAGCGGCCGGAATGGAGTACCTCATTCAGAGCGTCGAGGGTGCCGGGCGCGGAAGCGGGCCACAACGGCCAGCGCTCCGTGCGTATCGGGGAACCACCATTGGCGGCAAGAAGGGTCACGTCCACGTCCTCCCCTAGCCAGACTGAGGTTGCCATTAGATCGCGGCCGGCCCAAGTGTGCCAGACGCAATCACTACTGTCGACGTGTAAAAACTCGGCCAACCCGGACTTGCTGGACAGGCCGACCGCCACGGGCCCCGCCACGGAACGTGACGAGTGGGCGTTCCCGCTGTTTGGTCCTAATACCGGCGAAACAATGTCCGGCCCGCGGGGTGAGGACGCTTCGCACGCACAGCAATGGATCGGACGAATTTGCTGCGTAGCTTCGTCCGTCCGTCCAGTAATCCCCGGAGGAACCGATGACCGCGCCCGAGGCCGACGGCCGAATTGCTCAGATCGAACAGGCGATCACCAAGAGTCGCCGTTATCAGACGGTGGCGCCGGCGACGGTGCGCCGGCTGGCCCGGGCCGCCCTGGTCGCGGCTCGGGGCGACGTGCCGGACGCGGTGAAGCGCACCAAGCGTGGCCTACACGAGATCTACGGGGCGTTCCTGCCGCCGAGTCCGCCCAACTACCCCGCCCTGTTGCGCCAGTTGGACGCCGCGGTTACCGAGGGTGACGACGAGGCGGTGCGAACCGCACTGCACCGGGCCATGTCGGTCCACGTCTCGACCCGGGAGCGCCTGCCCGTGCTCGGGGAGTTCTATCAGGAGGTCTTCCGTCACGTGCCCAGGCCGGGCGTGCTACGTGACCTGGCGTGCGGGCTCAACCCCCTGGCCGCGCCGTGGATGGAACTGCCACCGGAGACCGTATACGTCGCCTCCGACATCGACGCCCGTCTGGTCGACTTCGTCGACGCCGCCCTGACCCGACTGGGTGTCGCACATCGGACAAGCGTGGTCGACCTGTTGGAGGACCACCTTGACGAACCGGCGGACGTCACGCTATTGCTCAAGACGCTCCCCTGCCTGGACACTCAACAACGGGGCGCTGGCTGGGAAGTTATCGATATTGTCAACTCGCCAATTGTTGTGGTAACCTTCCCGACCAAGTCTCTTGGCCGGCGATCGAAAGGCATGTTTCAGAACTATTCAACTAGTTTTGAGTCGCAGGCCAGAGAGCGGTCTTGCCGAATTCAGCGACTCGAGATCGGCAGCGAGCTGATTTACATCATTCAGAAATAGCTCTCCGACACTCTCCCGGGGGGATCGGGTGGCGCGGTGCGCATACTTCGGTTGACTCCATTCTTTCACCACGACTACGTCGACCACTGGCCGGCCGAATTCGATCCGGTGGGCGGCATGCAGGTGCAGATCCTGGCGTTGTCCCGCAGCCTGGCCAGGGCGGGAGCCGATCAGCTCGTGCTGACCCTGGGCTTTCCCGGGCTTCCACCGACGAAGAAAATAGAGCCGGGGCTGACCGTTCGGATCGCCCGCACGTCGCTGCCCAAGGTCCGTTCCGAGATCACCGGCCTGGTCGGGCTGGGACAGGCCTGGTTGCTGGCGACCGTGCGCGAATGTCTCCGGCTGCGACGCAGCGACTGGCGTCCCGACCTCGTCCACGTCCACGCCGACGGTCAGATCTGGCCGCTGGTCGCCGGCCGCGTCGCCGCCCGGCTGCTGGGCGTGCCGTACGTGCTCACCCTGCACTGCTCCCGGCTGTCCGTCTACCAGCCGATGTCGGTCGTGGACAGCATGGCGCACCGCCTCGTCACCCACGCGGAACGGCAGGCCCTGCGCTACGCCGCCCGCGTGAGCACCCTGACCACCCGCACCGCCGACGTGGTCAGCGCCGCGACCGGCCTGGACCGCTCCGCGATCGTGGTGAACCCGGACGCGGTCGACATCACGCCGGCCGGGCCGGCCGAGGCGGCGGCCTTCGCCGAGCGGTACGGGCTGACCGGCCGCCGGCCCCTGATCGGGTACGTCGGCCGGGTGGCCCACGAGAAGGGTTGGCCCGACCTGCTCCGGCTGGCAGAGCTCCTGGACGACCTCGACCCGACCTTCCTCGTCGTGGGGGACGGCCCGCAGCGGGAACGGATGGAACGGGAGATCGCCGAGGCCGGCCGGTCGCACCAGTTCGTGGTGACCGGGTTCCTGCCGCACGAGCAGGTGCCCGCCGCCCTCGCCCTCGTGGACACCCTGGTCATGCCCTCGATCCACGAGGAACTCGGGGGCAGCGCGATCGAGGCGATCATGACGGGCACGCCGGTCGCCGCGTATGCGGTCGGCGGGCTGCGCAGCACCATCGGCTCGGCCTGCCCCGACCTGCTCGCCGAACCCGGCGACGTACGCGGGCTGGCCGAGGTGGTCCGGCGCGTGCTGGCCGACCGGGACGCCGTGGTCGCCCAGCTCAAGGCCGCACAGCCCGCGACCGCCAGCACCTTCGACATGGCCGCCACCCGCGACCGGATGCTGGACTGCTACCGGGCCGTCCTCGCCGGGGCCGGCGCGTCGAGCCGGAAGTGACCGGGCGGCCGACCATGCACGCCACCCCGGCACGCGGGCACGTCCTGGTGACCGGCGGCAACCGCGGCCTCGGCCTGGCCACCGCGACCCTGCTGGCCGACGACGGGTGGTCCGTCCTGCTCGGCTGCCGGGACGACCGGCGGGGCGCGGCGGCCGTCGAGACCCTGCGCCGGCGCGGCGGTCGGGCCGACCACGTACCCCTGGACGTGACCTCCCCGGCGAGCATCGCGGCGGCGGCCGAGGCTGTGGCGGTCCTGACCGGTGGCCGCCTCGCCGGCCTGGTCAACAACGCGGGAGTCTTCCTCGACGAACGCGACGCCGGCCTGGAGAGCGTGACGGCCGAGGCCGTCCACGAGCTGCTCGCCGTCAACGCGGTGGGTCCCCTGCTGCTGACCCGGGCCCTGTTCCCGCTGCTGCGCGCCGCGACCGGCGCCGCCGTGGTGAACGTGAGCGCCGACGACGCCGACCCGGCCACCGCCGACGGGGAGGCCACCGGCTACCGGATGTCCAAGGCCGCCCTGAACATCATGACCGTCAACCTGGCGGTGGCCCTGCGGGCGCAGGACATCGCCGTCAACGCGGTCGATCCGGGCTGGATCCCCACCGACATGGGCGGCCCGGAGGCACCGGACGACGTGGGGGCCGCCGCCCGGCTGGTGGCCTGGGCGGTCACCGACGCCCGGGCGCGCGGCCTCACGGGTCAGGTTCTCAACGTCCGGAGTCCCCCCGAAGCGATGCGGTCCGATCCCGTGTCCGTCGGCCCACACCCCTCCGCCGTGCCGCCGTACGAGTGATCCCGGTGATCGGCCGGTCCCAGCCGGGGCCGGTGCCGCCGGCCGGCACGCAGACGCACCCCGGGAGGTTGTCATCAGTGCTCTCACCGACCCCATGACCGGCCACGATGAGATCACGGCTCGGCTGCGGTACGGCCCCGAGCCGACCGCCGACGACACCGGCCACGTCGCCGACGTGTGCGTGATCGGCAGCGGTGCCTCCGGCGCGATCACCGCATGGGCCCTGCAACGGGCCGGCCTCGACGTCGTCGTCATCGAACAGGGCCCCTTCGTGGACCCGTGGGTCAGCTACGACGACGTCGAGACGGTCGCCGAGACCGCCTGGATCCGCCAGGACAGCGGCGTCTGGGAGAAGACCGGTAACCCCTGGTCCACCTGCAACGTCGGCGGGGGGACGGTCTTCTACGGTGGCGCGGTCTTCCGGCACCGCCCCGTCGACTTCGACGCGGAGAGCCGGCTGGGCCGCTCCGACCTGCCGCTGCGCTGGCCCTGGGCGGTCGAGGAGATCTACCACTACTACGACCTGGTGGAGTCGGCGCTCGGCGTGGCCGGCGGCGGGCACGACCCGAGCCTGCCGGCCGACCCCGCGTACCCGATGCGGCCGGTGGAGACCACCGCCGAGGGCGCGGCGATCAGGTCGGCCGCCCGATCCCTGGGCCTGCAACCCTTCCCGACCCCGCTGGCCATTGCCTCCGAGCCCTACCACGGCCGGCTCCCGTGCGCCGGGGAGCGCCCGTGCATCTCGAACCGGTGCGACCGGGGCGCCAAGGGGGACGCGGTCACCGTCTTCCTCGACCCGGCGCGCAAGGCCGGGCTGCGCCTCTTCGCCGGGCTGAAGGCCGTCCGGGTGCTCCGCCGGGACGCCACCAGTGTGGACGGTGTGGAGTGCATCCGGGTGGACAACGGCAACCGGCACGTGTTCCGGGCCCGGCACGTGATCGTCGCCGGCAACGCCGTCCAGAGCGCGGCCCTGCTGCTCCGCTCCACCGACGACCTCAGCCCGCACGGCCTGGGCAACGACCACGACATGGTCGGTCGGGGGCTCTGCTTCAAGATGAGCGGGTACCTGCACGGCTACCGCCGGACGGACGGGACCACGGCCGGCGCCGGCCGGGTCGCCGGCCCCGGCCCCTTCTCCACCGCCGCGATCACCGACTACTACACCGCCGACGACGCGCCCGGCGGGTTCGGTGGCCTGATCATCGAGTCCCAGCCGGAGGAGGCCCTCCGGCTGCGCCCCGACGAGCAGATCATCCGGCTCGAGTGCCTGGTGCCGGACACGCCCCGCGCCGACAACCGGGTCACGCTCGGCCGGGGCGTGGACCGGTTCGGGCTGCCGGACATCGTGATGGACTACTCCCCGCACCCCCGCGACCGGGCCCGGCTGGAGTACCTCCAGCGCCGGGCGGAGGAGATCCTGCGGGCGGCCGGCTGTGAGTTGACCTGGCGCGACTCGTCGTACTTCTGGATGGGCAGCACGCACCTGCACGGCACCTGCCGCGCCGGTACCGACCCGCTCACCTCGGTCACCGACCCGGACGGCCGGGTGCACGGCCTGACCAACCTGATGGTGGTCGACGGCAGCGTCATGCCCTACCCGGGCGGCGTCAACCCCACCCTCAGCATCCAGGCACTCGCCCTCCGCATGGCGCACCGGCTGCTGCGCCGGGAGCTCGGCATCGAGCCCGAGGTTTCCCCCATCCGCCCCGTCCGACCAGAGTGAATCGAGCCGTACCCATGACCATCGACATCGACGCCGGCAAGCTGCTGGCCCAGGAACCGACCTGCCCCCGGGACGCCGACGGACGTCCCCGGGTCTTCGTCGAGGGGTCGGGCGCCTACCTGACCGACCCGGACGGTCGGCGTTGGATCGACTTCGACAACGCCCGGGGCTCGGTCATCCTGGGGCACGGCGACGAGGAGGTCGCCGAGGCGATCGCCCGCGCCGCCCGCGGCCGGTCGGGGGTGGGCACCGCCTGGAGCCCGGTGCTGGACGGCCTGCTCGGCCAGCTGCACGAGGTCTTCGGCGGGGACGCGGTCGGCCTCTACCGGACCGGCACCGCCGCGCTCCGGTCGGTCACCTCCGCCGTCCGGGACGCCCGGGAGCGCCCGCTCGTCCTCAGCTCCGGCTACCACGGGTACGACCCGATGTGGCACACCGACGAGCCGTTCGCCCCCAACGAGCACGGCATCGTCGAGTTCCTCTTCGACCTGGACGTGCTCGCCGAGTGGCTGGCCAGGCCGGAGCAGGTGGCCACGGTGGTCATCTCGCCCGACCACATGCACCTCGGTGACCGCTGGTACACCGAGTTCACCCGGCTGACCCGCGAGGCGGAGGTCCCGGTCATCGCCGACGAGGTCAAGGTCGGCCTCCGCTACCGGGCCGGGCTCTCCACCGACCTGCTCGACCCGGCCGTGTGGATCGTGTCGAAGTGCCTGGCCAACGGCGCCCCGGTCACGGCGGTGGGCGGGGACGGGCAACTCCTCGCCGCGCTGGAGGACGTCTCGTTCACCTCGTACTTCGAGCCGACCATGCTGGCCGCCGCGACCACCACGCTCCGGCGGATGGCGACCGGGGAGCCGCAGCGGGCCATCCGGGCCGCCGGCGACCGCTTCATCGCCCACACCCGGCAGGCGTTCGTCGACGCCGGCGTCCCGATCGACCTGGCCGGCAACGGCAACCTCTTCCAGTTCGTCTGCGCCGACGACGAGGTGCAGGACGCCTTCCACGCCGTCGCCACGGCCGAGGGGCTGCTCTTCTTCGAGGGCGACAACCAGACCCCGTCGGCGGCCTTCACCGACGAGGTGGTCTCCGACGCGTGCGGCCGGATCGACCGGGTCTGCGCCGCGCTCTCCGGCCGCTTCGCCGACCGCGAGCTGACCGAGGAGTCCTGGTACGCCAGCGCCTGGGGGGCGATGGACGGGCTGGCCGACCGGCCGCGTACCCGGGAGGAGACCACGGCGATCGTCGAGCGCCTCTGGGAGGACTGACCGGCGACCCCGGCGGGGGCCGGCCCCGGCCCTGCGCCGGCGTCAGCCCTTGCCGATCGCCACCAGGTCCTCGGTGTCGAGCGTGGCCCGCGACCAGCTCCAACCCCGGTCGCGGGCCAGCTCGGCCAGCTCCGCGACGTGCCGGGGCACGAAGACCGCCGCCCGGCCGTTCATGGCCCGGGTCGGGAACGACACCACCACGTGCCGGCACGCCAGCCGGTCGACCAGCGCCAGGCCCGCCCCGGGCCGGCGCCCCTCCATGCAGTGGTACGTCTTCAGCAGCAGCGCCAGGTCGGCGGTCACCTCGGAGTCGCCGCCGAGCACGTCGGAGTGCCGGACCTCGCTGTCCGGGTAGGCGCGGCTGAGGAAGGCGTTGCCCAGCGCGACGAACGTCGAGTTGAAGTCGTAGCCGACATACCGCGCGTCGCTCACCTCCCGCAGCCAGGGCAGGCTGAACGGGTTCAGCGCGCAGGCGAGATCAGCCACCGTACGCGGCGGCGGCACCAGCCCGAACAGGGCCGGATAGAAGGCGTCCAGGTCGGGCAGGCGCTCGGCCGAGGAGAAGTGGCCGGCCAGCACCTGCCGGCACCACTCCCGTCGGGCCTGCGGGTCCGCGAGGTCGGCCCGGTCCAACGTCTTGCGCAGCGCCGCCGGCCGCGCGGTGAGCAGGTGCAGGGCGGCGACCTTGTGCAGCCGGGCCCGGACCAGGCGCTCCAGCTCGGCCGGGTCTGCCGTGGCCCGTGCCTCCCACCGGACCAGGTCGGCGATCGTCTCCGGGTGCACGTCCCGGTACTTGGGCGCGGCGGTGAGCCGGGCGAGCACCTTCTCCACGGCGGGCGGCGGGGACGTCACCGGTGGGTCACCCCACCCGGCTCGGCTCGCGCAGGCACGGCCGGGCCATCCGGCCACCCTTGATCATCTCCAGCAGCCGGGTGTAGAAGCGCAGGTTGTGCATGGTGGCGAGCCGGTCCGCGAGGCCGTCCTTCACTCGGAAGAGGTGGTGCAGGTAGCTACGGCTGTACCGCCGGCAGGTCGGGCAGTCGCAGGTCGCGCAGATCGGCTCGTCCTTCCAGGAGTTCTCCTCGTCCAGGATGTAGACGTTCTGGTAGAAGCTCCGGTCCGGCGTCAGCAACCGGTCGGCGATCTCCGGCACGAACGAGTAGAGCCGGCCGTGCCGGGCGTCCCGCGTCGGGATGGTGCAGTCGAAGACCCAGCGGGTGTCCAGCTCGCACAGCGAGACCAGGTGCTCGGGGCGGCCCACCCCGAGGGCGAAGAGCGGCGCGTCCTGCGGGGTGATCCGGGCGAGCAGGGCGAACATCTCGCGCTCCAGCTCCCCCTCGGCGCTGAGCGGCCAGCCGCCGAACCCGAACCCCTGCGCCCCCGACTCGACCAGCGCGTCCACGCAGCGTTGCCGCAGCTCCGGGTCCGTGCCGCCCTGCACCACCCCGACCAGTAGCGGTGGCTGCGCCCCCCGTCGCTGCCGGCACTGGAGGTCGTACGCCTCGCGGGCCTGCCGGAACCAGCGGATGGTCCGCTCGGTCGAGGCGAGCTGCTCGGCCGGGGAGTCGTCCGGGCCGGTGCAGTCGTCCAGGGCGACCACCACGTCGGAGCGGAGGCCGAACTGCCACTCCATGACCTTCTCCGGGGTGAGCACGATCTTCTTCGCGGTGGGCGACTCCTGGAAGGTCACCCCGCCGGACCGGATCGCCCCGGTCTTGCCCTGCTTGCGGAGCAGGGACAGCACCTGGAACCCGCCGGAGTCGGAGACGATCACGCCGTCCCAGGCCATGAACTTGTGCAGGCCGCCGGCCCGCTTGACCGTCCGCAACCCCGGCCGCTGGGCCAGGTGCATGGCGTTGACCATGACCGCCTCGATCCCCACCGTCGACAGGTCGAGCGTGTCGACAGCCCGGACCGAGGCCCGGGTCGCGTCGGGGAGGAAGGTGGGCAGGACGACTGATCCGTGGGCGGTGTCCAGCGACGGGCCTGCCGGGGCGGATGGGTCCGCGGGCGTCATTGTTCGCAGCTCCTCGGCAGGGGCGGGTGGACGCTTCAGGATACTTGCCCCGACAGCGGGGTCCCCACCACCGGTCGGCGACGCCGGCCGCACGTGCCAGGCGGCCGCGGTCGAGCCGGGTCCGGGACGACGACGTCTGTCACCTTGTTACGTACGGTGGCCTTCCCCGGCCCTTCGATCCGTTATGTGGTGACAGACTGTGATCGATGTTGACCTTTATGCGACATGATCATTAAAGTCTCGTTTGTCCGGCAGGGTCGATCAAGGGGAGAGTGATGGCCGACTTGTCCGTCTCTAGCCATCTGGACGGTCAGTTGGCGCGCTTGTGCGAGGTGGCCGGGGCTGACCCGGCCGAACCCCGGACCCTGTTGGCGGGTCTGCTCGGGCCCGTCGGCCAGCGCCAACTGTACGAACCGCCAGTATGGCCCTCCGACATCTCCGACGACCACACGCCCGTGGAGTTCTCCATAGCCTTCAACGAGGCGGAGCCCCCGACGTTGCGGGTCCTGGGCGAGACGCTGGGGTCGCCGCCCGGCCCGCTGGCCAACCTGGCCGCCACGCGCGGCTTCCTCGACGCGTACGCCCGCGGGGCCGGCCTGTCGACGACCCGCCTGGACTCGGTGCGGGACCTGTTCGCCACCGACGATCCGCAGGGCGAGTTCACGATGTGGTGCTCGCTGGTCTTCCGCAACGGCCGGCGACCCGAGCTCAAGGTCTACCTCAATCCCGAGGCCAGGGGGGTCGAGCAGGCGCCCGCCCTGGTGGCCGAGGCCCTGCGCCGGCTCGGGCTCGGCGCGTCGTACCGGACGCTGCTCGAGCACGGCGTCCGGCCGGGCGAGCTGGGTCGCGGCGACCGGCTGACGTTCTTCGCGGTCGACCTGCACGACGGGCCGCAGGCCCGGGTCAAGCTCTACCTGACCCACCACGAGGCCGAGGTGTGGGACGTGACCCGGGCGGCCGGCGTGGTCGACGGCGTCGACGTGGCGGAGATCGAGGAGTTCTGCGCGGTGGCCGGCGGCGGCACCCGCCGCTTCGACGGCCGCCCGCTCGTGGGCAGCTACACCTTCACCGAGGGCGTCGACCGACCGGTCGGGTACAGCATCTACGTGCCGATCCGGAGCTACGTCACGGACGACCAGGAGGCCCGTGACCGGGTGGCGGCGCTGCTGGTCCGCTACGGATTCGACACCGCCGGGCTGGACCGCGCGATCAGCGCGGTGACGCCCCGGCCGCTCAGTGAGGGCGTCGGACTGATCGCGCACGTGTCGCTGCGGCTGGGTGCGCCCAGGCCGGGCGTGACCGTCTACCTGTCCGCCGAGGCGTACCGGGTGTGCCCGCCCCGCCCGCGGCGGGTGCCGGTGGGGCGTGAGGCGTCGCCGACCCCGGCCGGTCGTACCCGGCGCCCCTGACCCCCGCGAGGAGCGAGTTCCCACATGGATGTGCGTAAGGCCCTGCCGCCGTACCGGATCAAGGTCGTCGAACCGATCCCCTTCCTCACCGCCGAGGAACGCCGGCGGGCGCTCGCGGAGGCGGGGTACAACCCCTTCAACCTGCGCGCCGACCAGATCACCATCGACCTGCTGTCCGACTCCGGCACCGGCGCGACGTCCGCCGCGCAGGAGGCGGCCGCCGCGCTCGGCGACGAGTCGTACGCCGGCGCGCGATCGTGGTTCCGGTTCCGGGACGAGGTACGCGATCTCACCGGCTACCCGCGGATCCTGCCGGTCCACCAGGGCCGCGCCGGCGAGCGCATCCTGTTCGGCAGCCTGCTCAAGCCCGGGCAGATCTGCGTCAGCAACACCCACTTCGACACCACCCACGCCAACGTGGTGCTCGCCGGCGCGGAGCCGCGGGACCTTCCGTGCCCCGAGGCGGCCGACCTCGACAGCGCCGAGCCGTTCAAGGGCAACATCGACCTCGCGGCGCTCGAACGCACCCTCACCGGGCCCGAGGGGCGCCGGGTCGGCCTGGTCCTGATGACCATCACCAACAACGGCCTCGGCGCGCAGCCGGTGTCCATGGCCAACCTGGCGGCCGCCCGGGAGCTGTGCCGGCGTCACGGCGTGCCGTTCTTCCTGGACGCGGCGCGTTTCGCCGAGAACGCCTGGCTGGTCAACCAGCGCGAGCCGGGCTACGGCACGTGGACGCCGCGGCAGATCGCGACCCGTGCGTTCCAGCTCGCCGACGGGTGCGTGGTGAGCCTGAAGAAGGACGGCCTGGCGGCGATCGGCGGGTTCATCGGGCTGCGCGACGACGACCTGTACGCCGAGTGCGAGGCGAACCTGATCGCCACCGAGGGGTTCTCGACCTACGGCGGGCTGGCCGGGCACGACCTCGAACGACTCACCCAGGGGCTACGGGAGGTGGTCGACCCGGCGTACCTGCGGTCCCGCGCCGCGTCCACCGAGCGGCTGGCCGAGCTGCTCGACGACGTGGGGGTCGCCACGTTGCGCCCCGCGGGCATCCACGCCCTGTACCTCAACGCCGGGCGGCTGCTGCCGCACCTGTCCCCCCGGGAGTTCCCCGGGCACGCCCTGGGCTGCCAGCTCTTCCTCGACGGCGGGATCCGCTGCGCCGAGCTGGGGTCGCTCTACCTGGGCGAGATGGACGAGCACCACCGGCTGCTCACCCCCGCACCCTTCGAGCTGGTGCGGCTGGCGATCCCGCGCCGGGTCTACACCGACACGCACCTGGAGTACGTGGCCGCCGTCCTCGCCGACGTCGCGAAGGACCCCGAGCGGGTCCGCGGGTACCGGATCGTCTCGTCGCCGCCGCTGCTGCGCCACTTCAAGGTGCGGTTGGAGCCGCTGCCGCCGGCGACGGGCCGGCACGTGGCGACCTACGGCTGAGCGCGACGGTCCCCGGTTCCGTCGGCCGCCGAGAGGCGCACCGGAGCCGGGGACGTCCCGCTCGGGCCGGAACCGCCCCTCACGCGCGGACCGGCAGCCGCGCCAGGGCGTGCTGGACCAGCTCGATCAGCGCCTGCTTGCTGGACTCCCGGTCCCTGGCGTCGCACCACAGCAGCGGTACGGCGGCGTCCAGCTCCAGCGCCGCCCGGATCTCGTCGGCGCTGTACAGGCACTCCCCGTGGAACCGGTTGACGGCGACGACGAAGGGGATGCCCCGCCGCTCGAAGTAGTCGATGGCGGGGAAGCTCGTGCCCAACCGCCTGGTGTCGACCAGCACGATCGCGCCCACCGCGCCCTGCGCGAGCTCGTCCCAGATGAACCAGAACCGGTCCTGCCCGGGCGTGCCGAACAGGTAGAGCACGACGTCCGGGGCGATGGTGATGCGCCCGAAGTCCAGGGCGACGGTCGTGCTCGCCTTGCCCTCGACGCCCGTGATGTCGTCCACACCGACGCTGGCCTGGGTCAGCACCTCCTCCGTGACCAACGGCGGAATCTCACTGACCGATCCGACCAAGGTGGTCTTGCCGGTGCCGAAGCCGCCCGCCACAACGACCTTGACCGATTTCCGATCCACGTACACCAGTCCCTCTTCTAGAGCCGCTGCAGGCCGGCGAGAACGGTTTCGAGCAGCCGACGGTCAGCGATCTTCTGCTGTGCCGGGGATCCGATGTCCAGGAACCCCTGCTCGACGAGCACGTCGACCATCACCTTGGTGATGGTGAGTGGCCTGTGCAGGTAGGCGCCGATCTCGGCGATGGAGATCCAGTTGGTGCAGCGGTTGACGATCTCCCGGTACTCCATCTCCAACCGTGTGGTGTCGACGGGCAGCGCGATGACCTGGGTGGCCAGGTCCAGGTTGCTGTTGCGTGGACTCGTCCGGCCGTTGACCAGGATGTACAGGGGAACGAGCCGCCCGGCCTCCGCCTCGTCGTCGCCGTCCCACACGTCGTACGTCATGGTCGTTGCCCGACGGACTCGCTGAGCGGAAGGACGGGCGGTCGCGCCTCCGAGCCGAGGTACTCGCCGATGCGGGTCACCAGCCGGCTCATCTCGTAGGCGACCGTGCCCATGTCGACGGACGGTTCGCAGAGTACGGCCAGCCGCGCGTTCTGGCCGGCGGCGGCGACGAACAGGGTGCGGCCCTGGTACTCGATGATGACCTGCTGCACCGGCCCGCTCTCGAAGCGCCGGCCCATTCCCGCCGCGACGCTGTACAGCGACGACGCGCCGGCCGCCAGCAGCTCGCCGGCGTCCTGCGACAGGGACGTGGACTTCTGGACGATCAGCCCGTCGGTGGACAGGACCAGTGCGTAGACGACGTCGGAAACCTCCACGAGATCGTCCAGGATCCAGGTCAGATCGGTCTGAGGTGTCGAGTTGGTCACGCTTTCCTGCCTTGACTGTCTCTGGTTGCCGATTCGTCGATGCCCGCGGCCCGGCCGGCGGCCCATGCCTGCTGGTACCTGGCGAAACGCGCCCGCGTCTCCTCCGGCGACCTGGCCGGCTCCGCCGCCCGCGGGGCGCCTCCCGGCACATCGTCGTCGCGCAGCTCCGGCACGAGGTGCTGTTGCGGCTGCCGGTGCGGCAGCGGCGGCCGCGTCGCGTTCCGCGACCCGGGCGTGCCGTTGCCGGGGATGGCCGAGCCGCCGCCGAGGCCCGGAATGCCGTTGCCACCGGGGCCGGGCGTGCCGTTGCCGCCGAGGCCGAGCGTGCCGTTGCCGCCGAGGCCGAGCGTGCCGTTGCCGCCGGGGTCCTGGGTGCCGTTGCCGAGCGTGACCCTGCCGATGCCCGGGTGCGCGGTCCTGCCGATGCCCGGGTGCGCGGTCCTGCCGGTGCCGAGGCCGGGTGCCGCCATGCCGCCGGGCGGTGGGGTGCCGAGGCCGAGCGTGCCGCCGCCGAGGCCGGGCGGGACGGGGGCCTGCGGCTGTCGCGACGGGGTGGCCGTGGTGTTCTTCGTCGGTTGGGAGTCGCTCATCATGCCCCCCACGCGGTGCGGTCGGTCGATCTGGGGCCGGGTCAGCGGCCGGGCCGACTGGGGCGGGACGGCCGTCGCGACACCACCGCCGCCAGCGGGTCGCCCGCCCGGCTGCCCGCCACCGGCCAGCGCCGCCGACGCGGCGGTCACCGGCAGCCTGATGCCGGGGTCCGTGCGGTCCAGGTCCGGGGCCACCGGATCGGCGGCGAGCACCCGGTCCGGCAGGAGCACGATCGAGAGCAGACCACCGTACGCCGACGCGCGGAGGCTGACCTGGATGCCCTCCCGCTTGGCCAGCTCCGCGACCACGTGCAGACCGACCTGCGCGCCGTCCTTCAGCGCGGTCACGTCCGGCGTGGGCGCGGTGGCCAGCAGCTCGTTCGCGCGCTCCAGGGCCTCCGCCTTCATGCCGACGCCGGCGTCCTCGATCTCGACGGCGACGCCGTTCTTGACCTCGACGCAGTTCACCCAGACCGTCGTCTCTGGCGGGGAGAACGCGAGCGCGTTGTCCAGCAGCTCGGCCAGCAGGTGGATGGTCCCGGCGACGGCGGGCCCCACGATCGCCGCGTCCGGCGCGTTACGCAGGGTGATCCGCTGGTAGTGCTGGGCCTCGGCGAACGCCGCCAGCATCACCCGGCGTACCGGGACGGGGTTCTGGAAACGCCGGCCGATCTGGCCACCGGCCAGGATGACCAGGTTCTCCAGGAAGCGCCGGGTCTGGGTGAGCTGGTGGTTGATGTCGAACAGCTCCGTCAACAGCTTCTCGTCGCCGATCCGGTTCTGCAGGTCCTCGATGACCTTCAGGCCGCGCTGCAGGGGCCGCTGGGGCCGGCGGGCGACACCCATCAGCATGGCGACACCGGCCGCCCGGGTCTTCGCCTCGTCGACGGCCGCGCCGGCCGCCGCCTGCAGCGACCTGTTGATGACCTCGGCGACCCGGCCGATCTCGTCGCTGCCGTAGTCCTGCATGGGAAGTTCGACCGTGACGTCGACCTTCTCCCGCCGTCGCAGGCGTTCCATCATCGCGGGCAGTTGCTCGTCCACCATCGCGGCGGCGTCCCTGCCCAGCTGTGCCAGCCGGACGGACAGCGCGCGGTCCACCAGGATCCGCGACTGGCGGATCGCCCACAGGATCGCGGCGATCGCGATGGACAACGCCAGGAGGCTGCCCAGGGACGCGGTCAGCAGCTGCCCGTTGCCCGTGCGGAGGGTCTCCGCCGAGACCCTGTCGGCCTGCTCGATGGTCAGGTTGATCAGCTCGTCGGAGACCTGAGTCGTGAGCGTGTCCCACTGGGGCCTGGTGAACGGCAGCGCCCGGGGTACGCCGTCCCGCCACGGGCCGGCGGCGATGAGCGCGTTCTCCGCGGCGGTCAACTGCTTCCAGGGGTCACCCGCCGTGATCGCCGCGTGGCGTTCGCGCGCCTCCGGCTGCAGGTGTGGTGCCACGTCGGCCAGGCTGGAGTGGTAGGCGCCCACCAGGCTCACGAAGTTGAGGTAGTCCTGCTCGCTGAACGTACGGGCGCCGAAGGCGCTGTCGATGGTCGACCCGGCCCGGGACATCAGGTCGCTGGCGCGGAAGGTCTCGGTCGCCGCGATGCCGCCCTGGGTCGCCGCGACGTCGGGGACGATCCGGGCCTGGGTGTCGAAGAGCCCGGTCGCGGCGTCGAGCAGCTCGTTGTAGAAGTCGTACACGTTCTGCCGGTCGGCCGACCGGGAGTCGACGGTGCTCCGTACGCCCGGCAGCTCGTCCAGATGGCCCGCCAGCCCCTTCCACCGCTTCAGGATCGACTGCGGGGCGTTGGCAAGCGCCGACTCGGCGGCGGCGCGCATGGCCGCGACCCGCTCGTCCGTCTGCTGCCGCTGGTCGAGCAGCTTCTGCAGGTCCCGCGAAGGTTGGGCCAGGTAGGCGACGCTCAGCCGTCGTTCCTGCTGGAGCGAGGCCAGCGCGGAGACCGCCGGAATCGACACCTGGCGGACGCTGTTGGCGACCTCACGGTTGTAGAAGCCCTGGAAAAGCAGGTATCCGGACGCGACGAGCCACATGACCAGGGCGACGACACTGGGGATGAGCACGAGCCGGATGACCCGCCGCTTGAGGGATTTCTGCGGACCGCGACGCGGGTTCGACGCCGTTGGCTGGCCGTGCTCGTCCGAATCACGGTCTCTGTTTTCGCGGTCGGCCTGTTCGTGCGCCAAGTTGAATTCCAATCATGGGCAGCCCACAAGGCACCAGCGGCCGGGTCCAGCCGGCCGACGGCGATGTGGGCGCAACCCTACCGGTCTGTCCGGTCTAGCACTACCCGCCATAGCCGCAGCCGGATTGGGACCTATCGTCGGCACTGGTCAGGGCGGGTTTGCCCGCGACGGGCTCTACGCCAGGGGCGTCCGCCTGCCCGACGGCACGCTCGCCGCGGACTCCGTGTGGGTCAACATCGTCAACCTGCACGCGCACATCCAATCGGTCGGCCGCAACGTGCCGTACCTCGACCACAAGGGGCAGCGCATCGTCGCGCACGTCGTGGCGGGCCGCTCCGCCGCGGGCTACAACGGCACCCCCGCTGTCAGCGACCTGTCGCTGCTGAAGGTCGGCCGGCACGTCCAGGTGCTCGGTGCCTGGCACCCGGACACCAACGAGATCGACATCGCCACCGTCTACGCCGCCGCCTGACCGGCGCGTCCCGGGCGGTACGCGACCGCGCGCCGCCCGGGACGCACCCACCGCACAACCCAGAGAGGAACCCCATGATCGAAGTGCTCGCGGCGCTGCAACCGCTGGTCGTCGGTGCGGTGCGCCCCACCTCTCCGTCGTCCCCGCCTGAGGGCGTCGGGCGGCGTCCGGCTTCGTTGCCCGTGGCCGGGGCGGGCGGTCGACACGAGCCGGCCCGCCCCGTTCAGGCGTCCGATCCCAGCCGGCGCGCCTCGGCGATCGCGGCCTCCACGGACTGCCGGGCGGCGCCGGTCCGCTGGAGCACCATCGTCAGGACCTGCTTGACGCTCTCCAGCCCGGCCAGCATCGGGCCGGGCTGCCCGCCCTGGAGGACCAGGGTGGCGAGCCGCTGGGCCTCGCCGACCTGGGCGATGACCCCCGGCAGTGGCGTCGCGGGCGCTGTCGACGACGTCCCGCACCGGCGTCAGCCCGGTGATCGTCTCCTGCGGCGTCGCCTGCTGGGGTACGGAGGCGGTCGTCTTCGTCGCCGCGCCGATCGACGTGGCCAGCCCGCCCAGGCCGCCCTGGATCTCGGAGATCGCGCCCTGCACCCGCGCGACGCCCGCCGCCACGGCGGCGAAGCCGGCACCGGCGGCCCGCAGCGCCACCTCCTGCGCCTGCTGACGGGCGGCGGCGGCCAGCCCCTGCGCCCGTTCGACGCCGGTCGTCAGCGCCCGCAGCTCACCGGTGATCTTCTCGACGTGCGACACGGACCCGGCTCCCTCGATCGAAGAACGGAAGCATGTCGACCGAACCTACCGGCCCGGCGGCCCTGACGGGTACCGCCGGGCGGGCGCGGCCCGTGAACGTCCCGGGCGAGAACGACGGTCCCTCCGTCGGGTGGGTTCCGCCTGGGGCTCACAACCGTTCCGGGGTACG
This sequence comes from Micromonospora sp. NPDC048830, assembly GCF_043198215.1. NCBI lineage: Bacteria > Bacillati > Actinomycetota > Actinomycetes > Micromonosporales > Micromonosporaceae > Micromonospora > Micromonospora sp. NPDC048830. The sequence goes on along the minus strand of NZ_JBICUP010000027.1, from coordinate 4,505 downwards.
GATGCCGAGCAGGTGCAGGCCCCACCGGAGCACCCGGGCCGTCAGCCCGCACAGCAGCAGCCGCCCGCCGCGGACCGGCTCCTCGACGCGCAGCACCGGGCAGCGCTCGTAGAACGCGCTGAACGCCGTCGCCACCCGGTGCAGGTGGCCGGCCAGGTGGTGGAACTCCAACGTCCGCTCCACCTCCGCCGCCACCGGGGCGAACCCGAGCAGCGCGAACACCAGCGCCCGCTCCGCCGGGTCCCCCAGGGGCACCGCGGCCGGGCCGGCGGCGGGCAGCGGCGACGCGTCGTCCGCGTCGAGGAACGCACCGTCGTACCCGAACGGCTCCGCCCGCCGGAACACCGACCGGATCCGGGCGTACGCGTACTGCAGGTACGGCGCGGTGTTGCCGTCGAGGGACAGCATCCGGTCCCAGTCGAAGACGTAGTCCCGGTTCCGGTCGGTCGCCAGGTCCGCGTACTTCACCGCGCCGATGCCGACCGCCCGGCCCACCTCGACGGCCTCCGCCTCGTCCAGCCCCGGGTTCTTCCGCCGGGCCAGCGCGGTCGCCCGCGCCACCGCCCCGTCCAGCAGGTCGGCCAACTTGACCGGGGCGCCCGCCCGGCTGCGCAGCATCCGGCCGTCGGCGCCGAGCACCGAGCCGAAGCCGACGTGCTCGGCCCGGGCCGCCCCGGGCAGCCAACCGGCCGCCCGGGCCACGGCGAAGACCATCTCGAAGTGCCGCCGCTGCGGCAGGCCGACCACGTAGAGCATCCGCGTCGCGCCCAGCTCCCCCGTACGGTGGCGCAGCGCCGCCAGGTCCGTCGCCGGGTAGCCGTAACCGCCGTCCCGCTTGCGCACGATCAGCGGCAGCGGCTCCCCGTCCCGGCCCACCGATCCCGGCGGGAAGACGCAGGCGGCGCCGTCGCTGTCGCGGAGCAGCCCGAGCCGGTCCAGCTCGTCCACCACGGGGTCGAGCAGCGGCTGGTAGCGGCTCTCCGGGTGGAAGTCCCGGCCGGTGAGCGTGACGTCCAGCCGCCGGTACACCTGGAGGAAGTACTCCTCCGAGCGTCCCACCAGCAGCCGCCACAGCCGCATCGTCCGCCCGTCGCCCGCCTGCAACGCGACCACCCGCAGCCGCGATCGTTCCCGGAACGCCTCGTCCGCGTCGAACTTCGCCCGGGCGGCCCGGTAGAACGAGTCGAGGTCGTCCATCGACAGATCGCGCGCGCCCCTGGCCTCACCGAGGTCGAGCAGGTGCTCGATCAGCATCCCGAACGGCGTACCCCAGTCCCCGAGATGGTTCGCGCGCACCACCCGATGCCCGCGCCACTCCAGCAGCCGGGCCGCTGCGTCCCCGAGCACGGTCGACCGCAGGTGACCGACGTGCATCTCCTTGGCCACGTTCGGCCCGGAGTAGTCGACCACCACGGTCTCCGGATCGGCGACGCGCGGCACGCCCAGCCGGGGGTCGCCGGCCAGCGCGACCACGGCCGCGGCCAGGGCCCCGTCGGACACGGTGAGGTTGATGAAGCCCGGCCCCGACACCTCCGCCGCCGCGCACAGGTCGGCCAGCGCCGCCCGGTCCAGCACCTCGGCCGCGATCTCCCGCGGCGGGCGGCCGACCCGCCGGGCCAGCGCCAGCGCCGCGTCGGACTGGTAGTCCGCGCGCGTCGAGCGCCGCACCGCCGGGTCGACCGGACCGCCGGTCACCGTCGCGAACGCGGGTGCCAGCCGGTCGGCCAGCAACTGCTCCAGATCCATGGGTACGCCGATCTCGCTCGGACCCGCGTCGGGCGGGTCGCCGGATGGGGACTCCGGACGGACCGAGGTGTCGATCGGGCGGGACCGGCGGCTCGATCCGCCGGTCGCAGGAGGACGTGTGTCAGCTCAGCGTCGACGGGGGCTCGAACGAGCCCGGCGTCGCTCGCGGCGCACCGACCCGGCCAGGGCGCCCTGGGGCGCGCCGGCGGTGGCGTGGTCGCCGCAACTGGTCACGCCGGCAGCGTAGCCGACAAGCCCGGGCGCGGGCCACGCCCGTCCGGACCGGTCGGCACCCTCGCCGAGACCGCCGTACGCCGGTCAGGCCGGCGCGGCGGCGGACCGACGGGCCCGCTCCGCCCGCCGCCGGACCTGCTGGTACGCGCCGGTCAGCCCCATCGCCCGGCGGACCTCGACCAGGGTGCGCCGCACCTCGGCCCGGGTCCGCTCGGTCCCGTCGACGATGAGCTGGTCCACCATGCCGCGGTCCGCCTCGATCCGCGCCCGGCGCTCCCGGATCGGGTCCAGGAACCGGTTCAGCGCCACCGCCAGCTTCTCCTTGACCTCCACGTCCCCGACCCGGCCGGCCCGGTACCGCTCCTTCAGCTCCGCCACCTGCGCCCGGTCCGGGTTGAACACGTCGTGGTACGTGAAGACGGGATTCCCCTCCACCGTGCCCGGGACGTCGGCGCGCACCCGGTTCGGGTCGGTGTACATGCCCATCACCGCCCGGCGGACGGTCGCCGCGTCGTCGGAGAGCGAGATCGCGTTACCCAGGCTCTTGCTCATCTTGGCCTGACCGTCCGTTCCCACCAGCGTCGGCGTCTCCGCGGCGATCAGCTCCGGCACGGGGAAGACCTCCCCGTACAGGTGGTTGAACCGGCGGGCGATCTCCCGCGTCACCTCGACGTGCGGCGCGTTGTCCTTCCCGACCGGCACCACCTGCCCCTTGACACAGAGGATGTCGGCCGCCTGGAGTACGGGGTAACCGAGCAGCCCGTACGGCATCTCGTCCTTTCCGGCGGCGCGCGCCATGTCCTTCAGCGAGGGCACCCGCTCCAGGCGGGGCACGGTCACCAGGTTCTGGAACAGGGTGTTCAGGTCGCCCACCTCGGGGATGGCCGACTGCAGGTAGAACGTCGCCCGGGCCGGGTCCACCCCGGCGGCGAGGATGTCGGTCACCATCTCCCGGGCGTTGTGGGAGACCCGGTCGATGTCCTCGCGGGTGTTGCGGGTGGTCAGCATGTGCAGGTCGGCGATGATGAAGAAGCTCTCGTACCGCTGGTGCAGTCGCACCCGGTTGGCGATGCTGCCGACGTAGTGGCCGAGGTGCAGCCGCCCGGTCGGGCGGTCGCCGGTGAGCATCCGTACTGCGGACATGGTGGTACGCCTTTCGTGTGCCTTCAAGGAAGCGTGGGGGGACGCGCGGGCGCGCGCTGACCGGGGCGGAGATCGCCCCCGAGGTCAGGTGGATCGGCTCGTCAGACGAGAGCCGGGCGCCATCGCCCGCCGTCGCGGAACCGCAGCCCGCCGGCACGCAGGACGTCCAGGGTGCGCTCACGGCCGTAGCCGGAGCCGGTCGACATGGCCGGCGCAGCGCCCACCGAAGTGCCGTCGACCGGATCGACGGCCTCGGGCGCACAGGTGCACAGCCGGACCATGCCTCCACCGTAGCTGTCCCGGCCGTCGTCCGGTGAGCCCGGTCGACCAGGGGGAACCCGCGTTCGAGCCCCGGCCGGTCCGGGCCACGGTCCTGGTGTGGTGCGCCCCGGTGAGCGTCGCCATGTCGGGGACATGGTGGTGTTCGGGTGCCGGGATCTCCGCCATGTCGGCGACATGGAGTGGATCAAGCAGCGGTCGCCGCCGCGTGTCCTGACCTGCGGCGACGGGTCCCGTCCAGCGTCGATCAGCAAGCCTCCGCGCAAGCGCCGCTGGCATACTCGCCAGTCATGGTGCTGTCACGCGGATGGGCCGCTTTCCTGGTCGGGGTCGGCGTCTGGACCTGGCTGATCTGGCCCCGGTTCGCCCTGGCGATCTGGGACGACCCGCGCTCCTGGGCGGGCGGAACGTCGGGCGAGGGGGCCCCGACCGGCTTCCTGTGGATCCACGCCCTGCTGATCACGGCGTCCCTGGCCATCGGTACCGCGGTCGGCGTCCTCGGGATCCTGGGCCTGCGGGCCGCCGGCCGGCGCCAGGGTTGAGCGGAAACCCTCCTGAGCTGGGCACATCTTCAGGGGTGGATGGTGTGACCGGGGACGCGGCCCCCGGATTTGACGATCAACTCCCCGGCGCGTAACTTTCTCTCTGCCAGCGCGGAACGGACGAAACGGGGCGAAAGTCCTGGAGGCCGGAGCGCGGGAAAGGCTTCCGGGTCAGACGGGCTGTACGCCGTCGGGGTCGGATCGGGCGGTGCCCCTGGATCTGCCGCGAGGCGGATTTGGAGCGGCGGAACCGACCGGGTAAGCTCGACGACCGGCAGGGCCCCGGGCGAGCTAGCGGGAGACCGCAGCGGCCGGCCTGCCAAATCCGATGATCACGACAGCGGCTCGCCGCTGCCTGCGGTCGTCGGCGCGGTACCCGTACAAAGCACGACAGACCGGGATGCACGGTTTGACACGGCTGAGACGGTGAGGTAACGTAGTAAAAGTGCCCGGCGCGAGAGCGGCCGGTTGCGGGACGAGATGCCCCGGCTGGTGGTCCTCCTGATGGGGGGTTTCTGGTTGGTGTGTGGTTGTTCTTTGAGAACTCAACAGGGTGCTTGA
>NZ_JBICUP010000026.1:0-96338 GCF_043198215.1 Micromonospora sp. NPDC048830 | reverse complement strand
GCACACCAGCACCCGACCCGCCGGTCACGCCACCACGCCGACCATCCACAAAGACCCAGCCCAACCCCATGATCAAATTAGGCTACGTGGCATTGGGTCCTGACCAGAGCAGCGGAAATCATCTCCGACTCGGACAAGAATTAGCAGAGCCGGGTAAGCAAGGGGCAGTCTCGGCTCACGAGAACGGCCCTTGGTGCCGTACGGCACCAAGGGCCGTAACTCCAGATTGTGGCCTCAGCAGGCTCCGGAAGGGCGGTTGCTGACTTCAAAACCGACCGTATTGACGCCCGACGTGCCGTTGGCCCGTTGTCGGTGCCTCGGGGCAGCGCGGCAAGTGGACGACTGGTTAGCCTCCTCGGGTGACAGATCTTGAGCGGGGCATCTACGAGCACCTGATCACCCACCAGCTCGCTGGCCAGCTCGATCGCCACGACACCGCCCTGGTCCAGCACCGCCCCCTGGACCCCGCCGACGCCCACGAGTACCTGACCCGTCACCTCGCCGGCCTCATCAGCCGCGCCCTGCAAGCCGTCCCCGGCGGCGACGACAAGCTCCACAGCCAGGTTGAACTCGCCAACCGCATCGCCGAGGCGATCACAGAACACAGCCCAAGCGCGGCCAGCCACGACGACCAGATCGCCGACGCCCGCAACCTCCTGCACGCGATCGCCGCCCCGCCCACCCCACCGGCGCAGCCGACCTTCCCGGCGCGCCCCACCACCCCGCTCTCCACGGGCGCGCTCCTCGTCAACGGTCGCCACCAGCCGCGCATCGGCCACGAGGTCACCCACGAGATGGCGTCGGCGGACTCCGTCGACCTGCTGTGCGCGTTCATCAAGTGGTACGGCCTGCGGATCGTCGAGCCGGCCGTACGTGAGCTGATCGGACGCGGCGGCCGGCTGCGGGTCATCACGACGACGTACCTGGGGGCGACCGATCAGCGGGCCCTCGACCGGCTGGCCGAGCTGGGCGCCGAGATCAAGGTTTCCTACGAGACGCGTACGACGCGATTGCACGCCAAGGCCTGGCTGTTCCGCCGCAGGAATGGCATGACCACGGCGTACGTCGGATCGTCCAACCTGTCGAAGGCCGCGCTGGTCGACGGGGTGGAGTGGAACGTCAGGATCTCGAACGTCGAGCAGCCGCACGTCATCGACACGTTCACGGCCACGTTCGAGGACTACTGGAACGATCCGGCGTTCGAGGCGTACCACCCGGGACGGGACGCCGAGCGGCTGCGCCAGGCCCTGCGCGGGGAGAAGCGCGAGAGCACCGAGATCGCGAACCTGGACGTGCGGCCGTACCCGTACCAGGCGGAGATCCTGGCCGACCTGGACGCGGAGCGGCAGGTGCACGGCCGGTACCGGAACCTGGTGGTGATGGCGACCGGCACCGGCAAGACGATCGTCGCGGCGCTGGACTACCGACGCCTCCACAGGAACAACAGCGTCGACTCGCTGCTGTTCGTCGCCCACCAGGAGCAGATCCTGCGGCAGAGCCTGTCGACGTTCCGGCAGGTGATGGGCGACGGTAGCTTCGGCGAGCTGCTGGTCGGCGGCCGGGAGCCGACCCACTGGCGGCACGTCTTCGCCTCCATCCAGTCGCTGCACCGGCGGGAGGTCGACCCCGAGGCGTACGACATGGTCATCGTCGACGAGTTCCACCACGCGGAGGCGCCGACGTACGCGCGGCTGTTGGAGCGGCTGCGTCCGCGCGTACTGCTGGGGCTGACGGCGACCCCCGACCGGGCCGACGGCGGCGACGTGCGCCGGTGGTTCGGCGGACGCACGGCCGTGGAGCTGCACCTGTGGGAGGCCCTGGATCGGCAGTTGCTGGCGCCGTTCCAGTACTTCGGGGTGCACGACGACGTGGACCTGTCGCACCTGCGGTGGAGGCGTGGTCAGGGGTACGACCTGGGCGAGCTGAGCGGCGTCTACACCGGCAACGACGCGCGGGCGCGGCTGGTGTTCAGGGCGGTCCGGGACGCGGTCGACGTGCGGCGGATGCGGGCGCTGGGGTTCTGCGTGAGCATCGCGCACGCCGAGTTCATGGCGGACTGGTTCGGCCGGCACGGCGTGCCGTCGGCGGCGGTGACGTCGCAGGTGGACAGGCCGTCGCAGCACGACCTGCTGCGGGAGTTCAAGGCCGGGAAGCTGCGGGTGCTGTTCACGGTCGACCTGTTCAACGAGGGCGTCGATCTGCCGATGGTCGACACGATCCTGATGCTGCGGCCCACCGAGAGCGCCACGATCTTCCTCCAGCAGCTCGGCCGTGGCCTGCGGCTGGACGACGACAAGCCGTGCCTGACGGTGCTGGACTTCATCGGCGGGCAGCACGCGAACTTCCGCTTCGACCTGCGGTGGCGGGCGCTGACGGGGGTCAGCCGGCGGGCGATCGTGGAGGCGGTCGAGCAGGGCTTCCCGTCGCTGCCGAGCGGCTGCCACATCCAGCTGGACCGGGTGGCGAAGGACGTGGTGCTCGCCAACCTGAGATCAGCCCTGAGGACGCCGAAGAAGAGCGGCCTGGTGGCGGAGCTGCGGCAGCTCGGGGACGTCGGCCTGGCCGAGTTCCTGCGGGAGACCGGGCTGGAGGTCGAGGACGTGTACCGGTCGGCGTCGCTCGGCGGGTGGGCCGGGCTGCGGCGGCTCGCCGGCGTCGAGGCGTCGCCGCCCGGGCCGGACGACCGGGAGCTGGGCCGGGCGATCGGGCGGATGCTGCACATCGACGACGTCGACCGGCTGGACCTGCTGGCCCGGGTCGCGGCGGGCGAGCGGCCGGGGCCGGGGCGGCTGTGGGACATGCTGCACTTCGACCTGTGGGGGCCGAACGCGCCGCTGTCGTCGCGGGACGAGCGGCTGGCGCGGCTGTTGGCGGAACCGGCCCGCTGCGCCGAGCTGCGGCAGGTGGCCGAGGTGCTGCGGGAGCGCATCCACCGGGTGACGGCGAGGGCCGGTGCGCTGCGGGTGCACGCCCGGTACAGCAAGAACGAGGCGTGCGCGGCGTTCGGGATGCCGAACCCGGGGTCGCTGCGGGAGGGCGTGAAGTGGCTTGAGTCCGAGCGGGCGGACCTGTTCTTCGTGACGCTGGTCAAGTCGGAGCACCACTACTCCCCCACCACCATGTACGCCGACCGGGCGGTCACCGAGACGCTGTTCCAGTGGGAGTCGCAGAGCACCACGTCGGCGGCGTCGCCGACCGGGCAGCGGTACGTCCACCACGCCGGGCGCGGGTCGACCGTGCACCTGTTCGTCCGGGAGACGAAGGTCACCGACGGGGACCTGGGCGTGCCGCCGTACCTGTACGCGGGGCCGATGACGTACCGGTCGCACACCGGGGACCGGCCGATGCGGATCCTCTGGGAGTTGGCGCATCCGCTGCCGGCCGACGTGTACGCCGCCGCCCGGGCCATCGCCGCATGAGTACGAGCCCTGCGATTGACGCTGGGAGGTGACAGTGCACCAAGCCGACGGAACCGAGCCACATGACTGGACGGTTCGGGGCCTGCCCCTGCCCACGGCGCTGGTCACCCTGCTGCCTGCGACAAAGGTGCCGACCTGCTGCTCAGGCAGAGTCGGCGCGAGGCGAGAACCTGACATCCAACTGCTGGTCAAGCGCGCAAGCCAACCGTTGGAGGACAGGCAGGGTCGGCACAGTGCCGCCAGCCTCAAATCGTGCGATCGCGGACTGGGTCATGCCGGCGGCTCGTGCCAGCCGACTCTGGGTCCACCCGTTGCGCTCCCGGAGGTGCCGGACCTCCCGGCCCAGCTCGAAGGCGATGCGTGCTGCCTCGTACGCCTCGGGCACACCGGGCTCGGTCAACCGGCGTTCGCACAGCTGGGTCCAACTGGTTCGAGCACTCATGGCTACCCCCGCGATGACGGTGTGCGGCTCGCTGTTCGATGGCGAGCCTGCCTGCCAGGCCAATAGCACCGACGCTATGGCTGTCGCATCACGTCTCGCCTACTTCACGACCCGTGTGTTGCGGCCAGTTCTCCCCGATCTCGCGGCGGGTGGCCGTGAAGGCCCATAGCCTGGCAGGCAGGAGCACCCACGGAAGCATGCCGGAGGACACCGTGACCAATGCCGCCGTCAGGGACGCGCTCGCGGACGCCCGCGAGATCGAACTCACCCACACCGGCCGGAGGTCCGGGCGGCAGATCTCGCACCCGGTCTGGTTCGTGCAGCAGGACGACAGCGTGTTCCTGATGCCGATCACCGGCTCGGACAGCGACTGGTACAAGAACGTGCGCCGGACGCCGAGGGTGGAGATCGCCAGGGACGGCATGGCCGTGAGCACGAGCGCCACGCCGATCACCGACGCCGACCGGGTCAGGCGCGTCGAGGAGATGTTCCGCGCGAAGTACGGCGCGGACCAGGTGGACGCGCAGTACCCGAAGCGGGATGTCGCCGTGCAGGTGGCGTTGGCCTAGCTTGAGCCTCTCCATGTCGCCGACATGGGGGTGTCCGGGTGGCTCGGATACCGCCATGTCGCCGACATGGCGATCACGCCGACGCCGACGCCGGCGCCGGCGCCGGCGGTACGGTCCCGGGATGGAGCAGCGCATCAGTCTCGTGACCCTCGGCGTCGCCGACCTCGACCGTGCCCGCGCCTTCTACGAGCGGCTCGGCTGGCGCGGCCAGAAGGTCGAGGAGACCGTCTTCTACCAGGCGGGCGGCCTGGCCGTCGTGCTCTGGTCGCGGGAGAGGCTGGCCGAGGACGCCGGGATCACGGAGGACAGGAAGGGCGCCGGCAGCCGGGACGGCTTCGGCGGGCTGGCCCTGGCGCACAACGTCCGCTCCCGGGCCGAGGTGGACGAGGTGCTGGCCGAGGCGGCAGCGGCGGGGGCGAGGATCACCCGGCCCGGCCGGGAAACCTTTTACGGGGGCTACGCCGGTTGCTTCGCCGACCCGGACGGGCACGTCTGGGAAATCGCCTGGAACCCGGGCTTCCCGCTGGCGGACGACGGCACGATCACCGTTCCCGACTTCGGCCGGCCGTGACGCCCGGCCCGCCCCCAGGAAGAACGCAACCGCGGAGCAGCCCAAACGACAGAGCAGCGCAGCCGCGAAGCGGGCCGGGCCGGCAAGGAGCGGGCGGTCAGCGGACCGGGTCGTACGTTCCCCGGGGTACGTCCGGCTTGCAGCGGCGCAGCCGGTCGGCGGCCATCCGCCCGCCCACGGCCAGCCCGTACCGCTCGACGGCCGCCAGCCCGTACGCGCTGCACGTCGGCGTGTACCGGCACTGCCCCGGCCAGCGGTGCGACAGCCAGCGCCGGTAGCCGAGGATCGCGGCCCGGCCGGCCCGGTCGACCACGGGCACCCGGGTCGCGCCGGAACGCCCGGCATCCGGCCCGCTCGCGCCGGAACGCCCGGCATCCGGCCCGCTCGCGCCGGAACGCCCGGCCCCCGCCCCGGAGCACCCGGCGCCCGGCCCGGAACGCCCGGCGCCCGCCCCGGGGAGCCGCGCAGCCGCCCCGGCGGCCACCGAGCCGAGGGTCAGCATGAACGAGAAGAGCCCGAAGTCGCAGCAGTCCGGACCGTCGCAGTCGCAGGCGTCGCAACCGTCGCACGAGGAGCCGGATCCGCGCTTTTTCTTCCGGTGCTGCTTCCGCTTGAGGCTGAACATGCCGATCATGATGCGGCACGCGCGCCACCCCGCCGCACACCGGACTCAGGGACAGACCGTCCGGCGCGGGCCGCAATGGCCGGACCCAGGTCCAAGCCGTTGACTGCAGGCGGCCGCACGCCGAAACCGGACTCAGGTCCGAGCCGTTCACCGCAGCCGCCATACGCCCGAACCGGGCTCAGGTCCAGACCGTCCGGCGTAGTCCGCCCTGGTCGGCGCACGCGCCGCGCCGCCCGCCGGTCAGGCTGACGGACCCGTCGCGGCACTGCACCAGGTATCCCCGGCCGGCCCAGAACTCCCGCCCGCAGTCGAAGTAGTCGCACACCCGCCAGTCGGGCTTGCGGATGCGGGAGCCGCCGCAGTAGTCGTACCCGAGGGGGTTGGCCGGGGCGCCGCACCGCCGCTCCCGCACCATGCTGGGCGACGGGGCGACCCGAGGGGACACCTTCGCCGGAACCGGGACCGGAACGCGGAGCGCCGGGGGCGGGCTGGGCGACGCCGTGGGGGCGGTGGCGGCCACGGCGACCTCCGGGCCGGGTCGCGCCGGCGGGTCCGGGTCGAACAGCAGCGCGGGCACGAGCAGCGCCGCGGCGGCGGCCACCGCGACCGTACGGCGGCCGCCCGGCACCCGCGCGGCCGTCCGCGCCTGCGCGGGGGTGATGACGGACGGGCGCGTCGGCCGGGCCCGCTCGTGTTCGGCGATCAGCTCGTCGAGCTGGGCGACCACCGCCGGGCGTTGCTCGATGGCCTCGGCGAAGGCCAGGGTGAGGGTGAACCGGAACTCGGCGGCGGCGTCGGTGGGCAGCAGCAGCCCGGAGGTGCGCCGCCGGTCGAGGACCTGGATGAGCGTCACGGGGGCCGCCGGGTCGTGGGCGAGTCCGGTGATCTTCCCGTACGCCCAGTCGCGCCGGCCGCGCCCGCCGAGCAGGACGACCCGGCGGTCGGTGAGCACGGCGATGCCGGCGTCGACGGTCTTGACGCCCTCGGGGCGCCGGTGGTGCAGCGGCGGGCGGTCCGGGTCGACGTTGAGGTCGGGGGCGGGCAGCACGGCGGTGTGCCGCACCTCGACGAGTTGCGCGGCGGGCAGCGCCCAGAAGACGACCTCGCCGGGGGCGAGTTCGAGGGGCAGGCCGGCGCCGGCCGCCGGGGAGCCGCGGAAGCCGGCCGCCGTGTCGCGCAGCCGCCGCAGTTCCTCGTCGCGCCGCCGCCACGCCTGCTCGGCGTCGCGGTACGCGTGGTGGCGCCGTTCGTTCTGCCGGTGTGCCCACCGGTAGCGCCACGTCGTGCCCGTAGATCCAGCCTTCGCCACGCCGACTCCTCCGCCCGCGCGAACCACCAACCGGGGTGCCACCCCGTTCAACGAGCCGGAGGCGGCCCGAGCCCGTCGAAGCGGACGAAATACCCGATCAGGGGATGGACTCGCACGGGGAGGGAAACCGACCGAGTGGTCCGTGTGGGCGGTGCGTCTCGGGGTAACAGGGTCCTCAGCCGGGTCGCGACGGTGTGCCCGCGCCATCCGACGCGAAGGGGGTGGGCCCGTGACCGGCCCGGACGCGCACCCCCGCGTGGTGATCGGGGTCGACATCGGCACCACCAGCACGAAGAGCGTCGCGTACGACACCGAGGGCCGGCAGCTGGCCGCCCACTCGGCGGGGTACCCGCTGGACGAGCCGCACCCCGGGTACGCCGAGCAGGACCCGCGGCTGATCCTCGACGCGGTGCTGGAGACGGTCCGGGCGGTGGTGGCGGAGCTGCCGGGCCGGGTCGCCGGGCTGTCGTTCAGCACGGCGATGCACAGCCTGATCGGCCTGGACGCCGACGGGAAGCCGCTGACCGCGTCGGTGACCTGGGCGGACTCGCGGGCCAGCCGGCAGGCCGAGCGGATGCGGGCGGTCCCGTCGGGGCTGGCGCTGCACCGGCGCACCGGCACGCCGGTGCACCCGATGGCGCCGCTGCCGAAGCTGGTCTGGTTCGCCGAGCAGGAGCCGAGGCTGTTCGAGCGGGTCGCGCACTGGGTCGGCATCAAGGACTACGTGCTGTTGCGGCTGTGCGAGGCGTTGGTCACCGACCACTCGGTGGCCTCGGGCACCGGGTTGCTGAACATCCACCGGCTGGCCTGGGACGCCGAGGCGCTGGGCCGGGCGGGGATCACCGAGGAGCGGTTGCCGCAGCTGGTTCCCACCACCACGGTGCTGCCGGGGCTCACCCCGGCGGCGGCGGAGGCCACCGGCCTGCCGGCGGACACGCCGGTGGTGGTGGGCGCGGGCGACGGGCCGCTGGCCAACCTGGGGCTCGGCGCGGTGCACCCCGGCGAGGTGGCCTGCTCGATCGGCACCAGCGGGGCGATGCGGGTCATGGTCGAGCGGCCGGCGGTCGACCCGCTCGGCGGGGTGTTCTGCTACGCCCTGACCGAGGACCGGTGGGTGGTCGGCGGGGCGATCAACAACGGCGGGATCGTGCTCCAGTGGGCGGGCGAGGCGCTGGCCCCGGAGCTGGGCGAGCACGCCGAGGAGGAGCTGCTGGACCTGGCCGCCCGGGCGCCGGTCGGCTCGGGCGGGCTGATCATGTTGCCGTACCTGCTGAGCGAGCGCGCCCCGCACTGGAGCGCGCTGCCACGCGGGGCGTACGTGGGGCTGACCCACGGCCACGGCCGCGAGCACCTGGTCCGGGCGGCGTTGGAGGGGGTCTGCCAGCAGCTGGCCCTGGTGCTGTCGTCGGTGCGGGCGGCGGGCAACGAGGTGCGGGAGGTACGGGCGGGCGGTGGCTTCGCCCGCAGCCACCTGTGGCGGCAGATGCTCGCCGACGTGCTCGGCATGCCGGTGCGGTTCCCGGTCGGCCACGAGGGGTCCAGCTTCGGCGCGGCGCTGCTGGGCATGCAGGCCCTGGGCCTGATCCCGTCGGTGGACGTGGCCGCCGACCTGGTGCGGATCGACGAGACGGTACGCCCCGACCCGGCCGCCGCCGCCACGTACGCGGCCCTGCTCCCGCTGTTCTCCGAGCTGTACGACGCGCTCGTGCCGACGTTCACGTCGTTGCGGCGGTTGGCGCCGAGCCTGCCGCCGGAGCCGCCACCCGTGTGACTGCAAGGAAGGGGTCGTGACAGCCGTGGTCGCACTGCTCTCCGCACCGGCGCCGCCGCTGACCAACGCCGGCGATGCCCAACTGATCGTCGCGGCCCTGTTGGGCATCGCCGCGGTGGTGTTCCTGATCGCCTGGGGCAAGGTCCACCCGTTCCTGGCGCTGATCCTCGGCGCGGCCGTGCTCGGCGTCGTCGCGGGGGTCGCACCCGACAAGATCGTCACGTCGTTCAGCGGCGGGGTCGGCTCGACCGTCGGCGGGGTGGGCCTGCTGATCGCCCTCGGGGCGATGATCGGTGGCCTGCTGGCCGAGTCCGGGGGCGCGGACACCATCGTCACCCGGACCGTCCGGAGGGTCTCCGGGAACGCCCTGCCGTGGGCGATGGCCGGGGTGGCGGCGCTGATCGGCCTGCCGCTGTTCTTCGAGGTCGGCGTGGTGCTGCTGGTGCCGATCGTGCTGCTGGTGTCCCGGCGTACCGACCTGCCGCTGATGCGGCTCGGCATCCCCGCGCTGGCGGGTCTGTCGGTGCTGCACGGCCTGGTCCCGCCGCACCCCGGTCCGCTGGTGGCGATCTCCTCGCTCAACGCCGACCTGGGGCTGACGCTGGGCCTGGGCCTGCTGGTCGCCATCCCGACGGTGATCGTGTCCGGGCCGGTGTTCGGCAACATGATCTCCCGGTACGTCACCGCGACCGCCCCGGCGTCGCTGCTGCCGACCCGCGCGCCCGTGCCCGGCGGGGGCGGGCCGGCCGAGCGCGGAGCGGCGGCCCGCCCGCCGGTGGACGCCGACGGCGACCTGCTCACCGAGGACGACCTGCTCAACCCGGGTACGGGCCGGCCGGGCGCCCCGGTCGACGACACGGGCACCGAGGCGGCGCGGCGGCCACCGGCGTTCTGGCCGGCGGTGATCACCGTGCTGCTGCCGGTGGTGCTGATGCTGCTGCGGGCCGTCGGCGAGCTGACCCTGGCGGAGGGCGGCCCGGGCCGCCGCACCCTGGACATCGTCGGCACCCCGATCATCGCCCTGCTGGCGGGCGTGATCGTGGCCATGTTCACCCTCGGCTACCAGGCCGGGTTCAACCGTACCCAGGTCTCGTCGGTGCTCGGCGGGTCGCTGCCGCCGATCGCCGGCATCCTGCTGATCGTCGCCGCGGGCGGCGGGTTCAAGCAGGTGCTCGTCGACGCCGGGGTGGGCAACCTGGTCGCCCACGCGGCCCAGAACGCCAACCTGTCCCCGCTGCTGCTGGGCTGGCTGGTCGCGGTGGGCATCCGGGTGGCCACCGGCTCGGCGACCGTCGCCACCATCACCGCCGCCGGCATCGTCGCCCCGCTCGCGGCGACCCTGGACCGGCCGGGCGTGGCGCTGCTGGCCCTGGCGGTCGGCTGCGGCTCGCTGTTCTTCTCGCACGTCAACGACGCGGGCTTCTGGCTGGTGAAGGAGTACTTCGGGCTGACCGTCGGGCAGACCATCGCGAGCTGGTCGGTGATGGAGACGATCATCTCCGTGGTCGGGTTCGCCGGCGTCCTCGTGCTCGACCTGCTGTTGTAAGGGCCGGGGCGCGGCGCGCCCCGGCCCCTCTCACGCGCGGCTGATCGCGTTGGCGTGGATCGCCTCGTTGAGGTAGGCGGCCATGCCGGGGCGGATCGCCTCGTAGTACGCGGTGAACCGCCCGTCGGCCACGTACATGTCGGCCAGGCCGGTGTGGATCTCGTACGTGCACTCGTAGAACCAGCGGCTGACGAGCTGCCGGTGCTCCTCGGCCAGCGCCATCGCCGCCGGGCCGTCCGCCGGCGCTCCCGAGGCCATGACCTCGGCGAACCGGCGGCCCCAGTCCTCGTTCTCGGCCTTGTTGCGCAGCCAGTCCTCCTTGCCGTAGCCGGCGACGCGCCGGGCCGACTCCCGGTACGCCTCGCTGCCGCCCCACCGGCGCTGCGCCTCCTCGGCGTGCGCGTCGGGGTCGAAGTCGCCGAAGACCTCGAACCGTTCCTCCGGGGTCAGTCGGATGTCCATCCTGCTCGCCTCCATCGCGAACTCGATCGCCGCGACCATCTCCCGCAACCGCGTGATCCGCCCGGTGAGCAGCTCGTGCTGCCGGCGCAGGTGCGCCGCCGGGTCGGCGTCCGGGTCGTCGAGGATCGTGGCGATCTCCTCCAGCGGGAACCCCAGCTCCCGGTAGTAGCGGATGAGCTGCAGCCGCTCCAGGTCGGCGTCGTCGTAGCGCCGGTACCCGGCGGGGCTGCGCCCGCTGGGCGAGAGCAGGCCGATCTCGTCGTAGTGGTGCAGCGTCCGCACCGTCACGCCGGCGGCCTTCGCCACCCGTCCCACCGTCCAGGCCATGGTTCCCTCCCTTCGATGACCAGGCTGCCGCCTACCGTCGCGTCAGGGTCAAGCACGCTACGCGTGCCTAAGCGGGTCAAGCCCGCTTTCGCGGGCTGCCAGTCCGCGGTCAGGCCGGCGCCGCCGGGAGCAGGGTGGCGCGCAGGTCGGCGAGGCCGGTGGGGCGACCGTACCGCCAGCCCTGGCCCTGGACGCAGCCGATCGCGGTCACCGCCGTGTGCTGCCCGTCGGTCTCCACCCCCTCGGCGACGACGCTCAGGTCGAACGCGCCGGCGAGCCGGGTGACCATCTCCACCGTCGCGTACGCGCGGGCGTCCGCGCCGAGCCGGGCGACAAACGACCGGTCGATCTTCAGCTCGGTGGCGGGGATGCGGTGCAGGTAGCTCAGCGACGAGTAGCCGGTGCCGAAGTCGTCGATGGCGATGCGGATGCCCAGCTCGCGGAGCTGGCGGAGGCGGTCCAGCACGGTTTCGCTGCCGTCGATCAGCGCCGACTCGGTCAGCTCCAGGGTGAGCGCGCGGGGCGCCAGGCCGGCGGCGGCGGTGGCCTCGGTGACCGTGGCGATCAGGTCCGGCCGGCGCAGGTGCGCGGCGGCGATGTTCACCGCGACGGTGGCCTCGGGGGCCCGGTCCCGCCAGGTCGCGGCGGCACGGCACGCCTCGTGGATCACCCACCGGTCGATCGGCACGATCAGCCCGGTCTCCTCCGCCAGCGGCAGGAACCGCGCCGGGGAGAGCAGGCCGAGCCGGGGGTGCCGCCAGCGCACCAGCGCCTCCGCGCTGCGCACCGTGCCGGTGGCGAGGTCGACGATCGGCTGGAACTCCAGGTGCAGCTCCTGCTCGTCGATGGCGCGGCGCAGGTCGGCGATCAGCTCGGCCCGGGACACCGCCGCCTCGCGCAGCTCCGCCGTGCACGTCCGGTACGCGGACTTGCCGGCCGCCTTGGCCGCGTACATGGCGATGTCGGCGTCGCGCAGCAGGTCGGTGTGGGAGATGTGCTGGGGGCCGTACTCGGCGATGCCGATGCTGGCCGAGGTGTGCCCGCCGACCTCCTCTTCCTCGTCCTCGGACGGTTTCAGGGCGGCGAGGAGCCGTTCCGCCAGTGGCTCGGGGCGTACCTGATGACTGGCGTCGACGAGGACGGCGAACTCGTCGCCGCCGAGCCGGGCGACCGTGCCGTCGTCGCCGACGACCCGCCGCATCCGGCCGGCGATGCCGGTCAGCAGCGCGTCCCCGGTGCCGTGCCCGAACCGGTCGTTGACCTGCTTGAACCCGTCCAGGTCGAGCAGCAGCACGGCGACCGGGCCGCCGGCGCGCAGTGCCCGGCGCAGCCGCCGGGTGAACGCCGGCCGGTTCGGCAGGCCGGTGAGCTGGTCGGTGTAGGCGAGGGCGCGCAGCCGGGCGACCAGGCGCAGGTTCTCGTTGGCCGCCAGCCCCTGCCGCGCGGCCAGGACGCCGAGCAGCGCCATCACGGTGACGAGGACGACCTGCGGGGTCTGCCCGTCGGGCCGCCGGGCCAGGTGCACCGCCACGATCGCCCCGCCGATCGGCAGGTAGGGCAGGGCGACCCGCCACCGCGGCGGCAGGGGCGTCTCGGCGGTCTCGTCGACCTCGTCGGCGCCGGGCGGCGGCGGGTACCGGGTGGCGGCGCCGACGAGCAGGTAGCTCAGCGGCCAGCAGACGTCGACCGGGCTGCCGGGGGTGTATTCGCCGTGGGCGACCAGGGACACGTACGCGGCGTCGGCGACCGCCCGGGTGACGAGGCTGGCCCCGATCACGGTGAGCGGTCGCCACCTCGGCCGGACCGTCCCGGCCACCGCCACCAGGATGGTCAGCTGCGCGAGGTCGAGCATCGGGTAGAGCAGCCCGAGGGTGCGCGCCGGGTCGGCCAGGTCGGCGGTGGCGACGTCCCGGAACACCAGCACCCAGCCGATCGGGATGAGGGAGAGCCCGACGATCACCCCGTCCAGTACGGCCCGGGCCCGGCCGATGGCGCCGCGGGCGGCGACGGAGCAGAGCAGCGCCGCGGTGCCGGTGACGATGCCGGCGGTGAACAGGGCCCCGACCAGCGGGGTGTGCGGCAGGGAGTCGTCGCCGAGCCGCTGCGCCGTCCACACCATCCGGCCGAGCGCGGCGAGGCCCATGGTGGCGGCGAGCAGCGCCCAGAACCGGCGTAGCGGCGAGGAGTGGCGGCGGGCCGCGCCGACGCAGGCGACGGTGGCCCAGCCCGCCACGACGATCGCCCCGACGTCGCTGGCCACGGCCTCGCCGGGCAGCCCGGCGACCAGCCAGGCCGCCTCGATGAGCAGGACCGCGACGGCCACCGCGAACCCGGCCCCGGACCACAAGTCGGGGGTCACGCCGGCCTGGCGGACGTCCTGGGGCAGCACAGTGGTCGCTCCGGCTCTCTCTCCTGCGTGCACCCTCGACGGTGAGGACCGGTCATGGACGGCGGACGCCGAAAGCCTAGTGCGGTGCCGGGCGGGCCGCCAGGCTCTGCGGGCGCGATCGTGGGCACCTGTCCGCCATTGCCGCGCCGCGTCCAGCGCCGAGAAGGTGACACTCCTATGGAGTTGCCCGCACGGACGGGGCGGGCGGCGTGGCCGTCTGGCGGTAGAGACCGACCAGGACGCCGTACCGCGGCTCGTCCGGGCCGGCCTCCTCGGCGTCGGCGACAAGGTCGTCCAGGGTGGCCCGGAGCCGCTGCGCCTGCGCCGGGGTGAGCCGCAGGTGGCGCAGATGCAGCAGCGGATCGGGGTCGCCGGTCAACTCCTCGGCGACCGCGTGCAGCAGTGCGGTGGTGGTGTCGGAGTTGCCGGCCCCGCCGACCAGCCGGCGGTAGCTGCGTTCGTGGTACTGCTCCGTGCCCCCGCGCACCTGGCGGGTGTGCGCGATCCGGGCCATGCCCGCCTCGGTCAGCACCTTCAGGTGGTGGGCGACGGTGCCCTTCCCCGCGCCCAGCCTGGTGGCGAGCTGGCTGATGGTCGCGGGACCGCTGCCCAGCGCGAAGAGCAGCCGGTGGCGGAACGGGTGGGCCAGCGCCCTGAAGTGGGCCGGGGTGCGGGCCTCCAGCGCCTCGGCGATCTCGTCTGTCACCCGGAAAGCGTCCAGCCATCTTGACGCTTTGTCAATCGGCTGTTCTACTTCCCATACCACGGTGGACCGACGGACGGGGGCAGCCGATGCGACAGGACGAGATCACCGACGTCGTCGAACAGGCCGGCAGGCTGGTCGCCGAGCGGTACGTCTTTCCCGACGTCGCCGAGCGCGTCGCCGCCCGCCTCGGCGACCGGCTGCGCGCCGGCCGGTACGCCGACGCCACCGGCCCCGCGGCGCTGGCCGCGCTGGTCACCGAGGACCTCCAGTCGGTCAACGGCGACCAGCACCTGCGGCTCAACCACCACGACGCGGCCCTGCCGCAGCGCGCGGAGACGCTCGACGAGCAGTGGTGGGCCCGGCAGGCGGCCACCACCATGGGCGGCATCGCCCGGGTGCAGCGGCTGGCCGGCAACGTCGGGCTGCTGGAGATCCAGCCCTGCCTCTTCCCGCCGCAGGTCGCCGGCGACGCCATGGTGGCGGCGCTGCGGCTGCTCGGCGGCACCGACGCGCTCCTGCTCGACCTGCGCGGCAACCGGGGCGGCAGCCCGGACATGACCGCCCTGCTCTGCGGCTGGTTGTTCGCCGAGCCCGCGCACCTGCACACCATGCACGACCGGGCCGGCGGCACCCGCCAGTTCTGGAGCGCCGCGTACCTGCCGGTGCCGAGGTACGCGCCGGAGAAACCCGTCCACGTGCTGACCTCCACACGGACGGTCTCCGGCGGCGAGGAGCTGGCGTACGACCTCCAGCAGCTCGGCCGGGCCACGGTGGTCGGCGAGCGGACCCCGGGGGCGGCGCACCCGTGCGTGGGCCGGCGGCTGCACCCGCACCTGGAGCTCACCGTGCCGGTGGCCCGGCCCGTCAACCCGGTCTCCGGCGCGAACTGGGAGGGGCGCGGGGTGCTGCCGGACGTCGAGGCACCGGCCCGGGAGGCGGAGGCCGTGGCGTACCGGATGGCGCTGCGGGCCCTGCTGGCCGACGACCCCCGGCGGCCCACGGCGGACGAGGCCCGGGCCGCGCTCGCCGCGGCCTGCTGACCGGGCCGGCCGCCCGGCAGAACCCGACCGGCCCGGCCGGTCGGTTCCGGAACACCGGACGCCGGCGACCCGACGACAACGGGGGCGGGTCGCCGGCGTCCGGTCAGGCGCGGGCCAGCAGGTAGGCGCGGCGGGTTCCGGCCTCCCGCACGGCGGTTCCGGGCGCCCCGTCCACGCGGGCAGCTCCACAGGGGCCCGACGAGCAGGCGTCAGGCCCACGCCTCCACCGGGTCGCCGTCGGACGGCGGGGCGCCCGGCTCGGGGTCGGGGCCGGGCGCGTAGGTCGGCGGGCCGCCGTGGGTCCACGGGGTCTCCTCCGGCGCGGGAAACGCCCCCGCCGGCAGGTACGCGTCCGACAGGGTGGTCAGGCACAGCCGCTCCCCCACCTCCGGCACGGTGCCCGGCGGGGCGCTCAGCCCTCGGCCCATGCCGCCGGAGAGCTCCAGCACCACCTCCGTCTTGCCGTCGCCGCCGGGGGTCACGAAGACCACCTTCGCCTTCTGGGCGGGCCGGGCCGGCGAGTACAGCGTCGCCCCGACCGGCACCGCCACCGGCTCGGCGGTGACGACCTGGACGCGGGGGCGCAGCACGGGGCGCTTGCCGCTGTCGTCCACCCGCTTCGGGTCGGCGAGCGTCACCTCCCCGACGAACGCCTCCCCGGTCAGCCGGTGCTCGGCCATCACCAGGGGGTCGTCGTAGGCGCGCTGCACCGCGTACGAGGTCAGCGCCCGCTCCAGCCGGTGCAGCCGTACCGCCGCCGCCACGGCGCCGTCCCGGCGCGGCTGCGGGCCGCCGCCTGAGTCGACGTGCTCGGCGTGGGCGGTGAACGCGTCCCGGTCGCCGGCCCAGCGCCCCTCGACGCGGGCGCCGGGCGGCAGGGCGGCGAGCAGCCCGACGCCGCGCCACATCAGCTCCCAGGTGGGCGCGAGCTGGCCGCGCAGCACGCGCTCCAGCTCCGCGTACGCGGCCAGCCGCGCGGCGTCGTCCGGCGCCTCGTCGTACGCGGCGACAGCCGGGGCGAGCACCTGGTTGTCGAAGTCCGGATCGGTGGCCGGGCCGGCCGGCGGGCAGATCGAGGGGTCCTCGGCGCGGGCCGCCGCCTGCGCGCCGTCGAGCCCCGGCGGCGGGTCGAGCCAGCCGAGCACCGCCGGCAGGTGCAGGTCCTCCACCGCGCTCTGCCCGGTGGCCCAGTGCAGGGTCAGCGCCTCGGTCATCGCCAGCAGCGCCGACGAGCCGGGGTGCTCGGCGCGCTCGGCGAAGAACGTCAGCCAGCGCCCGAGCAGCGGCACCGACGGGTGCACCGGGTACTCGCCGTCGGGGCGACGGAACCGGGTGGAGCGGCCGAGCAGCCGCAGGAACGTCACCCCGGCCGGGTTCGGCACCAGCAGCTGCGGCGCGTCGACGTACCGGTACCGGACGTCCCGGCCCCGGTCGACGGGAACGGCCTCGGAGCCGCCCCGGAACGAGTCCAGGTACGGCAGCACGATCCCGGCCAGCTCGGCGGCGAACCCGAAGCGCTGGTCCCGGTTGCGCGGCTGCGGCACGATCAGCAGCCGGGCGTCGTCCGGGGCGGTGCCGGCCAGCACGGCCAGGGGGGCGTTCGCCTCGCCGGCCATGGCCAGCGGCACCAGCACCAGCGGCCGGGGCGACAGGTGCAGGTGCCGTACGGTGGCCACCGGCTGGGCGACCCCGGCGGCGAGGGCCTGGGCCTTCGCGAGCGCGCGCAGCGTACTCATGCGGGCTGCCCGGCCAGGGCGTCGGCGCGCAGCCGGGCCGCGGCCCGCAGCAGCGCGGCGGCCTCCGCCTGCTCCGGCTCGCCGGGGTCCTCCCCGGCGGCCAGCGCGAGCGCCTCGGCCACGGTCGCCACCCCGCCCAGCGCCTCGCGGACGGGCCGGCCCAGCGCGGCGGTCTGCGCGCGCGCCTCGTGCCGGCAGAAGTACGCCAGCTCGCACGCGGCCAGGCACTCCGGCGCGTAGCGGGCCTCGACGGACTCCAGGGCCCGACGCAGGTCGGCCGGGTCGGCGGACGGGTCGGCGGTGAAGCCGGCCGGGACGCGGGCCAGCAGGTCGTCGATCCGGGCCATCCGGTCGAGCTGCCGGCGCAGCACCAGCAGTTGCTTGCGGACGTCGACGAGGCTGGCCACCGGCTGGTTGGCGAAGTCGCGCGGGCAGACGAGCACCACGTCCGAGGAGACCAGCTGCGGGTCGTGCCCCTCGGCGGCGAGCAGCTCGCGCAGCGCGAGCACGTAGACGGCGGACTGGATCGCGGCGGCGGCCACCTTCGCCGGGTCGGCCTGCCCGTCGATCACGGAGAACGACTTGACCTCCACGACGTGGTACCGGCCGGCGAGCCGGGCGGCGACCAGGTCCGGCTCCAGGTGCACCCGCTGGCCGGCGACGTCGAGGCCGAGCAGGGGATGATCGAACAGGGCGGGCGGCTCGCCGGCGCCGGTCGGCGCGGCGGCGACCAGCGCGGCCCGCGAGCGGGCGGACCGATCCGGCGGGCCGGCCCCGGCGCGATCGTCGGCGCCGAGGTCGGCCCAGGTCGCCGGGCCGTCCGGGTCGACGCCCAGCCGCTCGGCCACCAGCCGCAGCAGCTCCGCCCCGCCGTCCGCCTTGACCTGCGCCTCGAACGCGTTGCCGCGGCCGATCGCGAACCGGGACTGCCCGAACCGGGCGGGGAAACCGATCCGGGCGGCCAGCTTCGGCTTGTCGACCCCGGCGCTGTCCAGCACGGCCCGCCGGGCGCAGCCGGGGTTGCCGGTGAGCGCGGCGATCGTCCGCGCGTTGTGCCGGCGCGCGGGCACGCCGCCCCGGATCTCGGCGAGTCGCTGCTCGGTGCTCGTCACGACACGCCACGATAGGCGGTCGGCGCCGGTTCGGCGCGCAGGCGCGGACCGTGCGTTGTACGTACAAAACTCCTTTTGCAATAGGCTCGACGAAAGGGGCGGCCAACGCCGGCCGCCCCTTTCGTTCAGGCTCGGGTCAGGGCGTCCAGTCCGGGCGCAGCGGGTAGCCGCTCACCCCGCCCGGGGCGTTGCGGGTGGCCAGCACCTGGTGCAGCTGGATCTCGTTGCGCTCGAACGCCAGCCGCGACCCGGCCATGTAGAGGCCCCACACCCGGGCGGTGCCCTCGCCGACCTCGGAGACGCAGAAGTCCCAGTTCTCCACCAGGTTGCGGCACCAGCCCGCGAGGGTCAGCGCGTAGTGCTGGCGCAGGTTCTCCTCGTGGTGCACCTCCAGCCGGGCGTCGTGGATCTCGCCGATCAGCCGGCCCGGGCCGGCCAGCTCGCCGTCCGGGAAGACGTACCGGTCGATGAACGCGCCGGAGCGGTGCGGGGCGCGGTTGTCCGCCCGGGTGATGCAGTGGTTGAGCAGCCGGCCCTCCGGGCGCAGCCGGTCGCGCAGGGCGCCGAAGTACGCGGGGTAGTTGCGCACCCCGATGTGCTCGGTCAGCCCGATCGAGGAGACCGCGTCGAAGTGCTCGCGGGGGGCGTCCCGGTAGTCCATGTGCCGCACCTCGGCCAGCTCGCCCAGCCCCTCGCGCTCGATCGCCGCCTGCGCCCACTGCGCCTGCTCCCTCGACAGGGTCACCCCGAGCGCCTGCACGCCGTACTCGCGGGCCGCGTGCCGGACCATGCCGCCCCAGCCGCAGCCCACGTCGAGCAGCCGCATCCCCGGCTTGAGCGCCAGCTTGCCGGCGACCAGGTCGTACTTGGCCGCCTGCGCCTGCTCCAGCGTGTCGTCCGGGCTGCGGAACACCGCGCAGGTGTACGTCATGGACGGGCCGAGCACCTTCTCGTAGAAGGCGTTCGACACGTCGTAGTGGTGCGAGATCGCGCTGCTGTCCCGCGTGCGGGAGTGCCGCAGCCCGTTCATCACCCGCCGCCAGCGCGGCGCGGCCTCCTGCGGTGGGGGCGGCGGCGGCTTCAGCCGGTCCCAGCCCAGCCCGCGCACCAGGGCCAGCCCCTCGGACAGCGACGGCAGGCGCAGCCTCAGCTGGTCCTGGAGCACCCGGAACGCCTCGTACGGGTCGCCGGGGTGCACCCCGTCCAGCGCCAGGTCGCCGCTGACGTACGCCCGGGCCATGCCCAGGTCGCCGGGGGCGGTCAGCAGGTACGACAGGCCCCGCTCGGTGCGGATGGACAGGGTGAACCCGGAGTCGGCCGGGCCGACGGCGCTGCCGTCGTACCCGGTGACCCGGACCGGCAGGGCCCCGGCCGTAACGGCCCGGACGACGTCGGCCACGGTCGGGCCCGGGCGCCAGCCTCCCGCCGGCGGTGGTGTGGACGGCTCGCTGGCCGCCCCCTGCTCTCGATCGGTCAGGCTCATCTTCGCGCTACCGCCTTCTCGTACAGTCCGGTGAGCCGGTCGTCCGGGTCGTAACGGTCCTTCACGGCACGCCAGGTCCCGCCGCCGTAGAGGCGGTCGAACTCCTCGCGGTCGTAGTACGCGTCCGAGTAGAGCGACTTGTGGCCGCCCGCCTCGGACACCGCACGCTCGATCGTCCGGTTGACGTCGCCGTCGGCGGCGCCCTCGGCGATCGGCACGGTCCCCCAGAAGCCGATGTTGACGTACGTCTGCCCGGGCCGCATCGGATAAAGCGGCCAGGCCCGGGCCGACCCGGGGCCGGCCGGCTCGCGCAGCCGCAGCGGACACAGCCAGACCGGCGACATCCGCACCTCCCGGGCGAACCAGCGCAGGAAGTCGGCGGTGCCCTCCAGCGGGATCTCCACGTCCTGCACGACGCGCTCCCGGTCGGGCTGGCCGCGCAGCCGGTCGATGCGGGCGGACACCCGGTAGCGGTTCTCCAGTCGCACGATCCGGTGGTAGACGTCGCTGCGCCGCAACCGGGTCGGCCAGAGCCGCCGGACGACGGGATGCTGCACCCCGAACGCCGCCGAGCACCAGAACCAGTCGGTGTCCCAGCGCCACAGGTAGTCGTACGTGGTCAGCCAGTCCCGGGGGCGGCGGCGCAGCGAGCGGTAGTAGATGTCCTGGCCGGTGTAGTCGCTGGGGCGGGGCGCGTCGTCGGTGAAGCGCGCCAGCACCAGGTACGCCTCGCCGGGGCTGAACATGACCCCGTCCATCGCGTCGACCGGCTCGCCGTCCCAGGTGCCCTTGGCGACGACCTCGCCGATCGCGTCGGTCAGCTCCTCCAGTCGGGTGAAGCGGACGTTGCGCGTCGCCACGTACCGGCGTACCGGCTGCAACTCGATGCGCAGCCGGGTGGCGTACCCGAGGCTGCCCAGCGAGTTCGGGAACGCGGCGAACAGGTCGGCGTGCTCGCCGTCGGGCCGACAGGCGACGATCTCGCCGGCCCCGGTGAGCACGTCCAGCTCCAGCACGGACTCGTGCGGCAGGCCGTGCCGGAACGAGGTGGACTCGATGCCCAGCCCGGTCACCGCGCCGCCGAGGGTGATGGTGCGCAGCTGCGGCACCACCAGCGGCATCAGCCCGTGCGCGAGCGTCGCGTCGACCAGGTTCTCGTACGTGCACATGCCCTGCACGTCGGCGGTGCGGGCGACCGGGTCCACCCCGATCACCCCGCCGAGGCCGCTGACGTCCAGCCCGGGGGCGCTCGGCGCCGACCTCGGGCGGAACAGGTTGGAGGTCCGTTTGGCCAGCCGGACCGTCTCGCCGGGGGGCACCGCCGCGTACGACCGCCGCAGCAGGTCCACCGCCCCGTCATGGTCAACTCGATGATCCACACGCTCCGCGCGCATGAGATCACCCTACGCCTGACATCTTCGTTCCGCCCGTACGTCCATGGTGGCCTTTCCCACGTCACCGGGGCCGCATAGCCTGTACGCCATGCCGAGAGCCGTCTGGAACAACCTGGTGATCGCCGAGAGCGACGACACGGTGGTCGTCGAGGGCAACCACTACTTCCCGCGCGCCGCGCTGCGCGACGACGTGGTCCGCGAGTCGTCGACCCGCACGGTGTGCCCGTGGAAGGGCACAGCCTCGTACTACACGCTGCAGCACGAGGGGCGGAGCAGCGCCGACGCGGTCTGGTACTACCCGGACCCGAAGCCGGAGGCCGACATGGTCCGCGACCGGGTGGCCTTCTGGAAGGACGTGTCGGTCGTCGAGTAGCCCCGCCCACGGCGCAGCAGCAGGGACAGCCCGGCGCCGGCGATCGACAGCGCCCCGGCGACGTACCAGGCGAGCGCGTAGTCGCCGAGCGAGTCGCGGACCAGGCCCGCCCCGGTGGCGGCGACGGCCGCGCCGAACTGGTGGGCGGCGAACACCCAGCCGAACACCACCGCGCCGGACGCGCCGAAGTACTCCCGGCACAGCGCCACGGTCGGCGGCACGGTGGCCACCCAGTCCAGGCCGTAGAAGACGACGAAGACGAGCATGCTCGGCTCGGCGGTGGCGGCGAACAGCCCGGGCAGCACCAGCAGCGACGCGCCGCGCAGCGTGTAGTACGCGCCGAGCAGCAGCCGGCTGTCCACCCGGTCGGTGAGCCAGCCGGAGGCGACCGCGCCGGCGATGTCGAACAGCCCGACCAGGGCGAGCAGCCCGGCGGCGGTGGTCTGCGGCATGCCATGGTCGTGCGCGGCCGGCACAAAATGCGTGCCGACGAGCCCGTTGGTGGTCGCGCCGCAGATCGCGAAGCCGCCGGCGAGCAGCCAGAACGGCCGGGTCCGCGCGGCGGCGGCCAGCGCCCCGAGCGCACGCGCCGCGGCCCCGCCGGCCGCCGGCTCGGGTACGACCACCTCCGCCGCGCCGTACGCGGGCAGCCCCAGGTCCGCCGGGTGCTCCCGCAGCAGCCACCACACCAGCGGTACGACCGCCAGCGCGGCCCCGGCGACGACGAGCGCCGCCGCGCGCCAGCCGTGATCGCGCACCAGCACGGCGAGCAGCGGCAGGAAGACCAACTGGCCGGCGGCGCCGCCGGCGGTCAGCACCCCGGTCACCAGGCCCCGGCGCCGGACGAACCAGCGCCCGGTCACCGTCGCCACGAACGCCAGCGCCATCGAGCCGGTGCCCAGCCCCACGAGCACGCCCCAGCATGCGACGAGCTGCCAGCTCGCCGTCATGAAGACGGTCAGCCCGCTGCCCAGCGCCACCAGCGCCAGCGCGCCGGCCACCACCCGCCGGATGCCGAACCGGTCCATCAGCGCGGCGGCGAACGGGGCGGTCAGCCCGTACAGCAGCAGGTTGACCGAGACGGCGGCGGAGATGGTCGCCAGCGGCCAGCGGAACTCCGCGTGCAGCGGGTGCAGCAGCACCGACGGGGTGGCGCGAAAGCCGGCGGCGCCGACCAGCGCGACGAAGGCGACGACGGCCACGGTCCAGGCCGGGTGGAAGCGGCGGTTACGAGTCACGCCCCGAGTCTCGCCTCGCGCGGCGGCGGCCGACGAGTGGCCGGAACGCCATCGTCCGCAATAATCGGGCCATGACCGACCCGCCGCACCGGATCGCCGTGCTCGCCGTCGACGGGGTGGTCGGCCTCGACCTCGGCACCCCGTCGCAGGTCTTCGGGGCCGCCCGCGCCGACGACGACACCCGCCTGTACGCGGTCGACACCTGCACCCCGGGCGGCCACCCCGTACGCAGCAGCGCCGGCTTCCGGGTGCTGCCCGACCACGGGCTCGACCTGGTCGCGGCGGCCGACACGGTGGTGGTGCCCGGCGTCCACGGCAGCGCCCCCGTGGTCGACGGCACCGTCGACGCGGACGTGACGGCGGCGCTGCGGGCGGCGCACGCCCGGGGCGCGCGGATCATGTCGATCTGCACGGGCGCGTTCGTGCTCGCCGCCGCCGGCCTGCTCGACGGCCGGCGGGCCACCACGCACTGGGCGTACGCGGACCGGTTCCGCCGGCTGCACCCGGGCGTCGACCTGGACCCGGACGTGCTGTTCATCGACGGCGGCGACGTGCTCACCTCGGCCGGGGTCGCCGCCGGAATGGACCTGTGCCTGCACGTCGTCCGCACCGACCACGGCAGCGAGGTGGCCAACCGGGCGGCCCGGCGCTGCGTGGTGCCGCCGTGGCGGGAGGGCGGGCAGGCCCAGTACATCGAGCGCCCCGTCCCGCAGGCCGCGCACACCGGCACCGCCGCCACCCGGGAGTGGGCCCGGCAACGCCTGCACGAGCCGGTCGCCCTGCGGGACCTGGCCGCGCACGCGCGGATGAGCGTACGAACCTTCACCCGGCACTTCCGCTCGGAGACCGGGCTCAGCCCCGCCCAGTGGCTGCTCCAGCAGCGCACCGACCACGCCCGGCTGCTGCTGGAAACCACCGACCTGTCGATCGAACAGGTGGCCCGGCGCTCCGGCTTCGGCACGGCCGCCGCCCTGCGCCAGCGCCTGCACGAGCGCGTCGGCGTCCCCCCGTCCGCCTACCGCCGCACGTTCCGTCCCCGCGCCTGACCCGCGGCGGGTCAGCGGGTGTGCGGGTGTGCGGGTGTGCGGATGCAGTTTCGGGCCGCGGGTCAGCGGGTGTGCGGGTGCAGTTCCGGGCGCAGGGCGCGGAGCTGGGTCAGGTGTTTGGGCAGGTGGACGCGGAGGTGCAGGTCGAGGGTGCGCCGCCACGGCAGCGGCTCGCCCACCCGCAGGTCGACGTCCTCGTGCAGGTGGGTGTCGACCGGGGTGTCCGCGGCCGGGCCCAGCCGGTCGACGAGGGCGCAGAGCCGCTGGCTGGTGGCGCGCAGCAGGGCGGCCAGCCCGTCGAGCCCGCCGTACTCGGCGACCAGCGCGTCGAGCTGCGGCCGGTGGATGCTCTCCAGGTCGTAGTACGCGAACGGGGAACCGGCCAGCACCGCCTCGGTGGCCTCGCTCATCAGCTCGTCGTTGGCGGCCAGGTGCGCCACGATCTGCTCGGCGCTCAGCTCGCCGTCGGCCGGCGGCTCGAACCCGCCGGCCGCCACCTCGGCGAGCACCTCGTCGTACGCCCGCCGCATCCCGCTGCTGTCCACGGATCCCAGTCAACCCCGCCGCCCACGGCGGGTCGGCGGAGCGGCGGCCCTGGTTCACCCGGACGGGTTCGCCGACGACGTCGGCGCACTCCGACGGCGGCGCGTTCAGGCGGCAGCACGAGACCGAAGTTGGCGAACGACCGGGCGCCGACAGTACGGTGCCGGCCCTGTGGAGCTGCCCCATCGGTGCTACCGACGGTCGACGGCGCAGACCCGGCAGCACAGACCCGGCAGCGCACGCCCGGCAGCGCACGCCCGGCAGCGCACGCCCGGCAGCGCACGCCCGGCAGCGCACGCCCGGCAGCGCACGCCCGGCAGCGCACGCCCGGCGCCGTGGGCCCGACAGCGCAGACCGGCGGCGCAGGCCCGACGGCATGGGCGAGCGCTTGGTAGCACAGGCGGGGCAGCTCCACAGGGGCGCGAAAACAGTCCTGTCCCGGGGGCGCCTGCCACCTGTCGGCCGCGGCCACCCGTCGCAGCCCGCCGAGCGACCAGCCAGCGGCCACCGCAGGCCAGCGCGTCCACCGCAGGCCAGCGCGGCCACCGCAGGCCAGCGCGTCCACCGCAGGCCAGCGCGGCCACCGCAGGCCAGCGCGGCCACCGCAGGCCAGCGCGGCCACCGCAGGCCAGCGCGGCCACCGCAGGCCAGCGCGGCCACCGCGGATCAGGTCGGGTCAGCGGCGGCCGTGGCGGGCGCGGAGGTAGTCGGAGACGACGTACTCGCCGAGGTCGTCGAGGTCGGGGGTGAACATGCGGCCCCGGCTGCGCCGGGCGACGGCGTCGACGAAGCGGCGCAGGCCGGGGTCGTCGCCGAGCATGAACAGGTTGAGCGTGGCGCCGGCGCGGGTCAGCCGGTCCACCTCGCGGATCGTCGCGTCGACCGTCTCGCGCAGCGGCGGCCAGTGGAACAGCGCCTCGCCGTCGTCCGGGTCGAGGTGGGCGGTCGGCTCCCCGTCGGTGACGACCAGGACCACCGGCTCGGCGCCGGGGTGCCGGCGCAGGTGCCGGCCGGCCAGCCGCAGCGCGTGCTGGAGGTTGGTGCCCTGCCGCAGGTCCGGCTCCACCGCGGCCAGCTCCTGCTGGGTCAGCGGCGCCGCCTCCCGGCCGAAGCCGATGATCTGCAGGGCGTCGTGCGGGAACCGGGTCGCCACCAGGTGCGACAGGGCCAGCGCCGTCTGCTTCATCGGCCCCCAACGCCCCTGCGAGATCATCGAGTACGACAGGTCGACGCAGAGCGCCACCGCCGCCGACGCTTGGCGCTCGGTCTCCACCACCTCGAAGTCCTCGACCGCCAGCTGCACCGGCACGCCCGGGCCGGCCCGGCGCACCGCCCGGGTGAGGGTGCGCACCACGTCGAGCGGCTGCTCGTCGCCGTACTCCCACGGCCGCGACGCCCCGCTGACCTCGCCGGCCGCGCCCGCCGAGCGCAGGTCGTGCTGGCCGCGCGGCCCGGCGGTCAGGTCCGCGAAGACCCGGCGCAGGGCGGTGCCCGCCAGCCGGCGCAGCGCCTTCGGGCTCAGCGTCAGCCCGTCGGCGTCCCGGGTCACCCAGCCCTGCCGGCGCAGCTCCCGCTCCAGCTCCCGCAGCCGGCGTACGTCGTCGGCGGCGTCCCGGCCCAGCGTCCGGGCCACCGCGTCGACGTCCACGTCGTCGAGGCTGGCCCCCGGATGGTCCTGGTCGAGGGAGTCCAGCAGCTCGTCCAGCTCGGCGATCTCGTCGAGCGCGCCGGTCGCCGCGCCGTAGCCGAGCGGCTGCTCGCCGCGTACCCGCTCGCCCCGGTGCCAGTTCAGGTCGGGGCGCAGCGCCCGCAGGTTCGCGTCCAGCGCGGCCAACTCCCCTTCCAGCCGCTCGCCGAGGGACTGGCGCATCAGCCCGGCCAGCTCCTCGCGCTGCCGGTCCGACAGCGACCGCATCAGCCGCTCCCCCGCGGCGGCCCGGCGGGCCAGCACGTCGACCAACTCGTCGACCGTCTCCGGGCGCTCCGGGAAGAAGTCCCCGTGCCGGCGCATGAACTCGGCGAACGCGTCGGTGGTGTCCTCCGCGCGGGCGTGCCGGGCCAGCAGGTCGTTGAGGTCGCGCATCATCTCGGCGAGCCGCCGCTGGGCGGCCGGGTCGGCGGCGGCCCGCGCCGCGTCCCGCAGCCCCGCGAACCGCTGCTCCAGCACCTCGCCGCGCAACCCGTCGAGGATCCGCTGGTACGTCTGCCGCGCCTCGTCGCTCGCCCACCGGTACTCGGCCAGCTCCTGGACCGCCCGAGCGGTCGAGCGCGGCAGGTTGTCCAGCACCGCCTCGGCGAAGCGGGCGTCGTCGCCGTCCCGGCCGCGCAGCTCGTCCCGCTCGGCGGCGAGCGCCTGGTCGAGCAGCGCCCGGGCACGGGTCACCGCGCCGTCCAGGTCGCCCCGGCGCATCGCCTCCCGGCGCAGCCGCCGCGCCCGGGCGGCCAGGTCGTCCACGCCGCCCCGGCCCTGCGGGCCGCGGCGCAGCAGGTCGCGCAGCGCCTCGCGCAGGCTGCCGCCGGACAGCACCTCCGCGCCGACGGCGTCCACCGCGGCCCGCACGTCGTACGGCGGGGCGAGCGGGTCGGGGCCGCCGCGCCACTGCCCGTACCGGAACCGGTTGCCGGTCACGCTCAGCCCTGGCCGTAGACGGTGCGCCCGGACTCGGTGACGTCCTTGCCCAGCCGGCGGGTCAGGTGCAGCCCCTCCAGCACGAACTCGACGCCGGCCGCCGCCTCCTCCGGCGTCGGGGCGTCGCCCAGGCCGAGCCGGTCGAGCGCCTTGGCCAGCCCCGGCACAGTGCCGACCTGGCCGAGCAGCTCGCCCGAGGAGACCAGCTCACCGGTCTCGATCATCTTGCCGTCGTCGACCAGCGCGGTGAAGCCGGACAGGTCCAGCCCGGCGAGCCGGGCCCGGAACGTCTCGGCCGTGGCGGTACGCAGCAGGTGGGCCAGGATCTCCGTCTCCCGCCCCTCCTCGCCGCTCTCGAACTCCACCTTGCCGCGCAGCGTGGAGGTCACCGACACGGCGTCGCCGACGCGGGCGACCGGGGCCTCGGGGCGTACCCCCTCGGCGGCCGGACCGGCGGCGAGCAGGCCGGAGCGGCGCAGCGCGGCGGCGGCGACGGTCTCGGCGGCGGCGATGGCGAAGCGGGCCGAGACGCCGGAGCGCGGGTCCACCGACGGCGACTCGCGCACCGCCCGGGCGAACCGGGCGAGCACCTCCAGCACGTGCTCCGGCACCTCGGCGACCAGGTCGGCCTCCTGCCGGATCAGCGCCAGCTCCAGGTCCACGTCGAGCGGGTAGTGGGTACGGATCTCCGCGCCGAACCGGTCCTTCAACGGGGTGATGATCCGGCCCCGGTTGGTGTAGTCCTCCGGGTTGGCGCTGGCCACCAGGAGCAGGTCCAGCGGCAGGCGGAGCTGGTAGCCGCGGACCTGGATGTCCCGCTCCTCCAGCACGTTGAGCAGCGCCACCTGGATCCGCTCGGCCAGGTCCGGCAGCTCGTTGACGGCGAAGATCCCCCGGTTGGTGCGCGGCACGAGTCCGAAGTGGATCGTCTCCGGGTCGCCGAGGGTGCGCCCCTGGGCCACCCGGACCGGGTCCACGTCGCCGACCAGGTCGCCGACGCTGGTGTCGGGGGTGGCCAGCTTCTCGCCGTACCGCACCGAGCGGTGCAGCCAGCCGATCGGCAGGTCGTCGCCGCGCTCGGCGACCAACGCCCGGGAGGCCGGGGTGAGCGGGCGCATCGGGTGCTCGTTGAGCACCGAGCCGGGGATGACCGGCGTCCACTCGTCGAGCAGGGCCACCAGCGAGCGGATGAGCCGCGTCTTGCCCTGGCCGCGTTCGCCGAGCAACACCATGTCGTGGCCGGCGAGCAGCGCCCGCTCGACCTCGGGCAGCACCGTGTCGTCGTACCCGACGATGCCCGGAAAGCGCTCCTCGCCCGTACGCATCCGGGCGAGGAGGTTGTCGCGGAGTTCCTGCTTGACCGTGCGGTGGCGGTGCCCGGCGGCCCGCAGCGCCCCGAGGGTGGCGGGCAGGTCGGCGGGCGGGGCCGGGAGGACCTGGTTCGGCTCAGTCACCCGACCAACGCTAGCGCGCTCCGGCCCGCCGCCGACCCGCCTTCGCGTGCGGGCCCCGCGCCACCGGCCCCGTGTCCGGCGGTGCGGGGCCCGGCGACCGGGTCAGTCCCGGCCGCAGCGGCGGCAGGCACCGCGCCGCCGCAGGTGGTACGCCAGCGCCGCCGCGCCCAGCGCCGGCCCCCACAGCGGCCAGAGCAGCAGCGGGGCGGTGGCGGAGCTGAACCCGTCCAGCAGGTGCCCCGGGTTGCCCAGCTCGGCGACGCCCGCGCCGGTCACCGCGAGCGCGACGAGGGTGGCCGGGACCAGGGCGAGCCGCGGCGGCACCCGCCGGCCGGCCAGCCGGGGCATCCAGCGCGGGAAGCGTTCCCCCCAGGGCCGGGTGAGCCCGACGGTGAGCACCGCCCCGACCGTGGCGAACGCGCCCAGCCCGGCCCCCGCCCAGACCAACCCGGTGTCGTGCAGTTCGTCGAGGAAATCCGGGGAGATGCCGAGCGGGATGCCGAGCACCCAGGCGAACCGGGTGGCCGCGTAGCAGAGCGGGATGGCGGCGGCGAACCAGGCCACCCAGCGGCCCCACCGCGCCGCGGCGGCCGGGGTCGTCCAGGCCCGGCCCGTGCCGTCCCGGCCGCAGGCCACGCAGGCCCCCGCCGTACGCCGCCGCCAGGCCAGCAGCGTGACGGCGAGCAGCACCCCGCCGGCCAGGGCGGCCACCTTGGCGAGCAGGGCCCAGTCGAAGACCGTCGAGTAGTCCACGGGCGGCCAGCCGAACGGCGCGCCGAGCACCAGCATCGGCAGGTAGCCGAGGATGGGCAGCACCCGGGTGTCGGGCACGACCACGGCCAGCGCGAAGGCGACCGCCCAGCCGTAGCCGAGCAGCGCGGCCCGCAGCGGCCGGGACGGCCGGCCGGTGCCCGCCATGGCCAGCACGGCGACCGCGGCGGTCAGCAGCACGGCCGCGAAGACCGGCGGCCCGAGCCGGTCCGGCAGCAGCCGCAGCAGGCCGACCTCGTTATACGTGCGGTCGGCGCGGAACGGGTAGCCGGCGCCGGTGACGGTGCCGAGCAGGGCGAGCGCGCCCCAGCCGCCGAGCCAGGCGGCGGTGAGTGGTACGAGCCACGCCGGCCAGCCGCGGGTGTCGCGGACCGGGGTGGGGGTCGCGGTGACTGTCATGTCTCCACCCTCGCCCGCGGCGCCCCGCCGCCCCTCCCGCGCGGACGGGAATCCGCTCCCCCGTGGGAGGGAACCGGCCGGGTTCAGCCGTTCGGGACGACGAACCCCGACTCGTACGCGGCGATCACCGCCTGGGTGCGGTCCCGGACGCCGAGCTTGGCCAGCACGTTGCCGACGTGGGTCTTGACCGTCTCCACCCCGACCACCAGGTGCTCGGCGATCTCCACGTTGGACCGGCCGGTGGTCATCAGCCGCAGCACCTCGGCCTCCCGGTCGGTCAGCCGGGCCGAGCGCAGCCGGTCCCCGCCCCGCCCGCCGTACGCCCCGGCGAGCCGCCGGATCGCGGCCGGGAACAGCAGCGACTCCCCGGCCGCCACCACCCGCAGCGCCTCCACCACCTCGCTCGGGCGGGCCCGCTTGAGCAGGAAGCCCTGCGCCCCGGCGCGCAACGCGTCGTAGACGTACTCGTCGTTGGCGAAGGTGGTCACGACCAGCACCTTCGGCGGCGCGGGCGAGGCGGCGAGCAGCCGTCGGGTGGCCTGGATGCCGTCGATGGCCGGCATCCGCACGTCCATCAACACCACCGTGGGACGCAGCCGCGCCACCAGCGGCGGCACCTCTGCCCCGTCGGCGGCCTCCCCGACCACCCGCAGGTCCGGCTGCGCGTCGATGATCGCCCGCAGCCCGACCCGGACCAGCTCGTCGTCGTCGACGAGCAGCACGTCGATGCTCACCTCGGCCACTCCCCTGTCCGGCCCGGTGGCGCGTCGACCCGTTCGCCGCCCGGCAGGCGCGCGCGGACGCGCCAGTGCCCGTCCGCTGGGCCGGCCGTCAGTGTCCCGCCCAGCAGCAGCACCCGCTCCCGCATGCCGTCCAGGCCGCGCCCGCCGCGCCCGCGCCGGCCGCCCGCGATCGCGTTGACCAGCTCGATCACCAACCCGTCCGGGCGTACGTCGGCGCGCAGGCGCACCGGGCCGCGACCGTGCCGGGCGGCGTTGGTCAGCCCCTCCTGGACGATCCGGTAGCCCTCCCGGGAGACCACGGCGGGCAGGGTGGCGACCGCGCCGGTGACCCGGGACTCCACCGGCAGCCCGGCCGCCCGGGTGTCGGCGACCAGCCGGTCGAGCTGGGCGAGGGTGCGCTGGGGCGCGGTGACGGCGGGCGTGCGCGACCCGTCGTCGGCCTCGCGGAGCAGGCCGAGCACGTGGTCCAGGTCGTCCGCCGCGCACCGGCTGGTCTCCTCGATCGCGGCCAGCGCCCGGCGGGCGAACTCCGGGTCGGTGTCGAGCAGCTCGCGGGCCGCGCCGGCCTGGAGGGTGGCCACCGTGAGCGCGTGGCCGACGGAGTCGTGCAGCTCCCGGGCCAGCAGGTTCCGCTCGGCCAGCCGGGCGGCCCGCGCCTCCAGCGCCGCCACCCGCTCCCCCTGCGACGGGCCGAGCAGCGCCGGCGCCATCGAGGCGGCCAGCGCGCCCAGCCCGGCCACCGCGTAGCCGAGGGCGACCAGCGCCAGCACCCCGACCAGCGTCAGCCAGCCCGGGTGGCGGCCAGCCAGCGGCCCGAACTGGTCGGGGTCGGCGGGGCCGGTGCCGAGGCCGAACTGCCGGGCGACGAAGACCAGCGCCATCGGGAACGCGCTGATCAGCGCGAACATCAACAGCAGACCGGTGCCCAGGTGGAGGGCGATCCAGAGCGCCGCGCGCAGCCGGGTCTCCCGGTCGATCCGGTGCCCGGCGGCCGGCTCCGGCAGGTCGACCCCGAGCAGCGCCCGGGCGGCCGCGATCTCCAGCGCGCGGCTGCCGTCCAGGAAGACCGGTACGGCGGCGATGGCGGCGGCCGGCGCCAACAGCAGCAGCACCAGCGGCCGGGGCACCTCGCCCCGGGCGAGCAGCTGGGTGAAGGCGGCGGCGAGCAGCGCGTACGGCAGGGCGAGCACCCCGCCGAGCAGCAGGAACACGCCCCGCCGCCAGGTGCTGCCGCGCGTCAGCGGCGCCAGGAGGAGCCGGGTAGCCATCCCGCCATTGTCCCGCCGCCCCGCCCCGCCCGACTCCCCCGGGACGGGGAGATGCGCCGGCCGAGGCCCTGATCCGCGCCGCCCAGGCGGTGCCGGGGCCGGTGCGCGCTCAGCGGTGCTCGTCGACGTACGCCTTCGGGTCCTTGTCCTGGAACCGCAGGTTGCGGCCGTTCTTGTGGTCGCCGTAGAAGGTCAGCCACCGGGCGCCCAGCTCGGCGCGGAGCTCGACGCCGGCGTGCCGGCGGAAGTCCGGCAGCGCCTCGTCCTCCTCCTCGGCGAGGTGCTCGCTGTTCTCCCGGCGGGCGGTCCAGACCGCCGCCCACCACGCGTCGGAGCCGACGGGGTGCAGCTTCGACTCGGCGATCGCGTCGCGGATCTTGTTGTGGTCGCCGATCGCGTCGAGGGTCTCGTCCTCGCCGTCGTCGCCGTGCCGCACCAGGTGGGGGTAGAGGATGGTCTCCTCGGCCTCGGCGTGGACGTCCAGGTGCAGGGCGAGCGCCTCCCAGATCGCCAGCCGCTCGGCGTCGTCGCGGGCGTCGTCGAGCCGGGCGAAGCCGCGCCGGAACGCGGCGTGGTCGTCCATGATCAGTGCGGTGATGTCGTCCATCGGTCCTCACTTCCCCGCGCGGGCGCGGATCAACCCGGGTACCGCCGCGAGGCCGGTGACCGGGCGGAACGCGCGGGCGGCGGCGGCCAGGGCGGCGTACTCGTCGTCGGCGAGGTCGATTTCGGCGGCGGCCGCGTTGCGCTCCATCTGCTCCACCCCGGACGCGCCGGGGATGGCCACCACGTTCGGGTGCCGCAGCAGGTA
Organism: Micromonospora sp. NPDC048830; assembly: GCF_043198215.1. NCBI lineage: Bacteria > Bacillati > Actinomycetota > Actinomycetes > Micromonosporales > Micromonosporaceae > Micromonospora > Micromonospora sp. NPDC048830. The sequence continues at coordinate 64,162 of NZ_JBICUP010000026.1, read as the reverse complement.
CGCCAGCGCGATCTGGCTGGGCGTCGCGTCGTGCGCGCCGGCCACCTCGCGGAGCGTCGCGATCAGCGCGGTGCCGCGTTCCAGGTTCTCCGGCAGGAAGTACGGGTTGGCCCGGCGCACCGCCCCGCTCGGGGCGTGCCTGGCGTCGTACCGGCCGGAGAGGAACCCCTGCGCGAGGGGGCTGTACCCGATGACCAGCCGGCCGGCCTGCTCGGCGTACGGCAGCAGGTCCCGCTCGGGCCCGCGGTCGATCATGCTGTACCGGACCTGGTTGCTCAGCACCCGCCGGCCCAGCGCGGCCTCGGCGAACCGCCAGCGGCGCAGGCTGTAGTTGCTCACCCCGACCTCGGCGACCAGGCCGACGTCCTGCAGCGCCCGCATGCCGGCCATCGTGGTGGTGTCGGGGACGACCGGGTTGGGCTGGTGCACCTGGTAGAGGTCGATGAGGGTGGCCCCGAGCCGCGCCGCCGAGGCGACCGCCCGCTGCTGCACCACCGGGGCGACCGGCAGCACCGGGAAGACCTTGCTGGCGAGCACCACCTTGTCCCGGTCCGCGCCGAGCGCCGCCCCGAGGATCCGCTCGCTGCGGCCGAAGCCGTACAGCTCGGCGGTGTCGAAGAGGGTGACGCCCAGCTCCACCGCCCGCCGGACGACGTCCCCGGCGCGCCGCTCGTAGTCCGGGCCGTAGCCCCACTCCCGCGAGCCGAACTGCCAGGTGCCCAGACCGATCTTCGAGATCGGCTTCGGGGTGTCGAGCTGGACGAAGCGCATGGCACCGAACCTACCCGGACAAGCGGGACGGCACGCCCGTTCGGGGCACGCGCGCGAGCAGCGGCGCAGGCACCGGCCCCCGCCCTGCCCGCCGGCACCTGCCTCTCCCCCTCCACCGGCCGCGCCCTGCCCCGCCTCCGCTACGACCTCTGATCAGCGCGTCGGATCGGGCGGGGCTAGGGTCGGGGCGTGACGTACCTGGCAGCGGACGACCGCTACGACACGATGACCTACCGGCGCAGCGGGCGCAGCGGCCTGCGGCTGCCGGCGATCTCGTTGGGGCTGTGGCACAACTTCGGGCCGGACCGCCCCTTCGCGCGGCAGCGGGACATCGTCCTGCGCGCGTTCGACCTCGGCATCACCCACTTCGACCTGGCCAACAACTACGGCCCGCCGCCGGGCGCGGCGGAGGAGAACTTCGGCCGGCTGCTCGCCACGGACCTCAAGCCGTACCGGGACGAGCTGATCGTCTCCAGCAAGGCGGGGTACCTGATGTGGCCCGGCCCGCACGGCGAGTGGGGCTCTCGCAAGTACCTGATCTCCTCGCTGGACCAGTCGCTGCGCCGCCTCGGCCTGGACTACGTCGACGTCTTCTACTCGCACCGGTTCGACCCGGACACCCCGCTGGAGGAGACGATGGGCGCGCTGGACGCCATCGTCCGCTCCGGCAAGGCCCTGTACGTCGGAATCTCCAACTACAACTCGGAGCAGACCGAGCGGGCGGCCGCGATCCTGCGGGACCTGGGCACGCCGCTGCTGATCAACCAGCCGGCGTACTCGATGCTGAACCGCTGGACCGAACGCGACCGCCTGCTGGACACCCTGGAGCGGGTCGGCGCCGGCTGCATCGCGTTCAGCCCGCTCGCCCAGGGGCTGCTCACCGACCGCTACCTGGGCGGCATCCCGGAGGACTCGCGGGTGCGCACGAGCGTCTTCCTCAACGAGCGCGACCTCGACGAGAAGAAGATGGCGACGATCCGGGCGCTCGGCGCGGTTGCCGAGCGGCGCGGCCAGTCCCTGGCCCAGCTCGCGCTGGCCTGGGCGCTGCGCGACCCCCGGATGACCAGCCTGATCATCGGCGCGAGCAGCGTGGCCCAACTGGAGGCGAACGTGGCCGCCCTGGACAACCTCGACCTCGACGCGGAGGAACTGGCCGAGATCGACAGCCACCTGGGCTGAGTGCCGCGCCGCCCCGGCGAGTGTGGACTGTCCCAGCGCGCCGGGCAGACCGCTGCCCGCCCCGGCCGCCGGTCCAGGATGGATCGTCGGGCCGGGGCGGAGCAGAGGGAGCACGACGGTGGGGCGATCGGCAGAGGCGTCACGCCGCCGGGCGAGGACGACCGGGTGGCGCCACCTCACGGTGACGCTCGTGACCGCGGTCGGCGTCGGCACGACGGCCTCCCCCGCGCACGCGGCCGACACCCGGTACGTGTCGGCGACCTCGGTCGAGGCGCTGCACGGTGATCTGTCCACGGTCAGCCCGGCGGTGCGGACCACCTACCCCGGCGATCCGTTGCTGCCCGCCGACTACGTCAAGCCGATGGGCCCGCTGGGGCACTACGGGCTGATCGGCCCCTGGGGACCGCTCGGGGTCGCCGGTCCCGTCGGCGACACGGTGTGGCACCCGTCGGCCTGGATCACGGGCACGCCTGGGACGACTGGGCCGGCATGCTCGGCTGGTACGGCGGGCCGATGAGCGACTGGGGGCCGCTCGGCCCCGACGGGTTCGTCACCGGTTCCACGCCGTACCTCGCCGGCACCGACATCACCGCAGCGCTCCAGCGCCCCACCGGGACCGTCTGATCCACCCGGCGGTCGGCGTGCTGCGGGCCGGCGTGCGCACCACGTCCGGGCATCGCCCGTCCGGGCGGCAACCGCTCAGTCGTGCTCCGGGGTACCGGTCACCTGGTGCGACGCGGCGTTCAACACCTCGGTCACGAGCCGGCGCACGTGCCCGCCCCTGGCCCGGTAGAGCGCCCGGCGGCCCTCGCGCCGCACGCCGACCAGTCCCGCCAACCGCAGCTTGCCCAGGTGCTGCGACACGGCCGGCCGCGCCACTCCCAGCGCCGCGACCAGCGCGGTCACGTCGTGCTCGCCGTCGACGAGCAGCCACATCAACCGCAGCCGCGTGCCGTCGGCCAGCATCCGCAGCATCTCCGATGCTGCCTCCACCTGGCTGTCGGCTGGTAGGCGTTGTTGCAGGTCATTGGCACCTGCATGATTGTCGCGTGCGTACATGAGCACATATTATCGCCGCCGTCAGGGGCGCCGGCCCGTCATGCCACCGGGATGTTGGGAGATGCGGTGAACGACCACGCGCATGGTCACGGTCACGGCCACGGCCACGATCACGGCCACGGCCACGGCCACGGCCACGATCACGGCCACGGCCACGGCCACGGCCACCCGCACGACCACGCGGGTCGGCTCGGCGCCTGGTGGCACCGGCTGCGGCACGCCGTCACGCCACATTCGCACGACTCCCGCGAGTCGATCGACCCGGCGCTGGAGTCGTCCCGCGAGGGTCTACGCGCGCTGTGGCTCTCCCTGGTCGGCCTCGGGATCACGGCCGTCGCCCAGGCGGTCATCGTCGTGCTGTCCGGCTCGGTCGCCCTGCTCGGGGACACCCTGCACAACGTCGCCGACGCCCTGACCGCCGTGCCGCTGGGCATCGCCTTCCTCCTCGGCCGCCGCGCCGCGACCCGCGCCTACACCTACGGCTACGGGCGGGCCGAGGATCTCGCCGGCATCGTCATCGTGGCGGTCATCGCCGCCTCCGCCGTCGCGGCCGCGTGGACCGCCGCGACCCGGCTGCTGCACCCGGTCGAGGTGAACCACCTGCCGTGGGTGGCCGGCGCCGGCCTCGTCGGGTTCGTCGGCAACGAACTCGTCGCCCGGTACCGCATCCGCGTGGGCCGACGCATCGGCTCCGCCGCCCTCGTCGCCGACGGCCTGCACGCCCGCACCGACGGCTACACGTCCCTCGCCGTGCTCCTCGCCGCCGGCGGGGCCGCCCTCGGCTGGCGGTGGGCCGATCCCGTCGTCGGCCTGGTCATCGCCGTCGCCATCACCTTCGTCCTCAAGGACGCCGCCCGCGAGGTGTACCGGCGGCTCATGGACGCCGTCGATCCCGACCTCGTCGACCACGCCGAAAGCACCCTGCGCGCCGTCGACGGCGTCCGCGACGTGGCCGCGGTGCGGCTGCGCTGGATCGGCCACCGGCTGCACGCCGAGGCCGAACTGGTCGTCGACGCGAACCTCAGCCTCGTCGCCGCGCACGAGATCGCCGCCGACGCCGAACACCAGCTCACCCACGCCGTGCCCCGGCTGGCCGGCGCCACCGTGCACACGGATCCGGACAGCCATCCCGGCGGGCACCACCACACGGGCCTGTCCCACCGGCGTCGCGGATTCCGCTGACCGCCGATCCTAATGGCCCCCGGCCGGAGCCATGAGGCCCCTGGCGGTCAGGATCGCCACGAGACGGGCCTCGTCCTCGGGGCCGGTGGTGGGAGCGCTCATCGGTCCGCCAACGGCGTCATGGCCGGAGCATAGGCCAGTCGTCGCCGAACCGCGGCCCCCAGGAGAGTTCGAGGCCCGGCAACGGGCGCCCGACCCGGCGCGGCCTTCCGGCCCGTGGCGGGCGGCGAAACGACGGACGCCCTGGCAGGGGATCAGGTCCCGCACCAGGGCGTTTCACAAGGGTGGAGCCGAGGGGACTCGAACCCCTGACCCCCACACTGCCAGTGTGGTGCGCTACCAGCTGCGCCACGGCCCCTTGCCATCGTCCCCGGTCGCCCGGGCACGGAGAGAACTATACACACGCCGGCCCGCATGGTCATCTCGCGGGTCCCCCCGTCACGAGCCCCGCCGGATCGCCGGCCCGGCGGCTCAGTTCAGCGCCACGTCCGGCGGGAAGTGGGCGACGGCGGCCATGATCCCGCCCTGCCGGCGCAGCACCATCGGCCAGAGGTCGTCGGGCCGGTCGACGAAGGCGTCGCCGGGCAGCGCGTCCAGGACGAACCACGACCCGCCCTCGATCTCCTGCTCCAACTGGCCTGCCCCCCAGCCCGAGTAGCCGGCGAAGACCCGGATGCCGCCGATGCTGTCCCGCATCCGCTCCGGGTCGACGGACAGGTCGATCGTGCCGACGGCGCCGGAGACCTGGTGGAAGCCGCGCAGCCGCTTCACCGGATTGCGCATCCGGGCCAGGCAGATCGCCGAGTCCGGCTGGACCGGGCCGCCCTCGAAGAGCACCGCCGGGTCCCGCGCCAGGTCGCTCCAGTCGCCGAGGACGTCGGCGACGGGGACCTCGGTGGCCCGGTTCAGTACGACGCCCAGCGCCCCGCCCGGCTCGTGCGCGACGAGCAGCACCACCGTCCGGTCGAAGTTCGGGTCCTTGAGCGCCGGGGTCGCGACCAGCAGCCGTCCGGCCATCGACTCCATCGCCCGCCCGCCGATCGCCTGGTCCTCTCCCTGCATGTCGGACACCGTCAGCCGTGCGCCGGGACGCGGGCGCCGCCCGGACGGGCACGACCGCCCCGGACGGCAGGACCGCCGCGGGGCCGAACAGGGCCAGGGACGGCACCGGGCACCCGGCTCATCCGTGCTGTCAACGCCATGCCTGGCACCATAGCCTGCCTCGCGGGCACTGGCTAAGGTCTGACCGGTAGGTGATCGAGCGCGAGCGAAGGGACGACGATGAGCCCGACGGCGGACATCGGAGTGATCGGCGGTTCCGGCCTCTACGCCTTGCTGGAGGGGGCCAGCGAGCACCGCGTGGAGACGCCGTACGGGGAGCCGTCCGACCCCATCACGGTGGCGGAGATGGGCGGTCGCCGGGTGGCGTTCCTGCCGCGGCACGGGCGTGACCACCGGTACCCGCCGCACCAGATTCCGTACCGGGCGAACCTGTGGGCGCTGCGGTCGCTCGGGGTGCGCCAGGTGATCGCCCCGTGCGCGGTCGGCGGGCTCCGCCCCGAGCTGGGTCCGGGCACCTTCGTCGTGCCGGACCAGATGATCGACCGGACCAGCGGGCGGATCCAGACGTACTACGACCGGGGTGCGGTGCACGTGCCCTTCGCCGACCCGTACTGCCCGGTCGGCCGGCGTACCCTGCTCGGCGCCGCCGCCGGCCAGGGCGTGGCGGCGGTCGACGGCGGCACGATGGTGGTCGTGGAGGGGCCGCGCTTCTCCAGCCGGGCGGAGTCGCGGTGGTTCACCGCGATCGGCGGCACGATCGTCAACATGACGGGCCACCCCGAGGCCGTGCTGGCTCGCGAGCTGGCCCTCTGCTACACCCCGATCGCGCTGGTCACCGACCTCGACGCCGGGGTGGAGGCCGGGGAGTCGGTGACCCAGGAGGAGGTCTTCCGGGTGTTCCGGGAGAACACCGACCGGCTGCGCGGGGTGCTGCGGGACGCGGTCGCCGCCCTGCCCGCCGAGCGGGACTGCCCGTGCGGGCACGCGCTCGACGGGATCAAGCTCCCGTTCCCGCTCCCCTGACGACGCCGGGCGCCGCGGAGCCGGCCGACAGGCTCCGCGGCACCGCCCGGCAAGCTCCGCGGCACCCCGCGGCAGGCTCCGCGGCATCGCACGACAGGCTCCGCGGCGCCGCCCGGCGAGGCACGGCGGGCCGCCCGGACGTAAGGCACGGCCAAAGCGCCCGATAGGCGAGTCTCCTCCCGATAGATTCGGCAGGTCGGGGGGCGGTCGCCGCGCGTCCTCCGGCGAGGAGGCAGCACACGCCGCGACACGGAGGCCCGCCGATGGCAACGGTCCGCGAGACGACCTACGACCTGCTCCGGGCGCTGGACATGACCACCGTCTTCGGCAATCCCGGCTCCACCGAGGAGCCCTTCCTCCAGGACTTCCCGGGCGACTTCCGGTACGTGCACGCCCTGCACGAGGCGTCCGCCGTCGCCATGGCCGACGGGTACGCCCAGGCCACCGGCCGGCCCGCGCACGTCAACCTGCACACCGCGCCGGGCACCGGCAACGGCATGGGCAACCTGGTCACCGCCTGGCACAACAAGACGCCGCTGATCGTCACCGCCGGGCAGCAGACCCGGGAGATGCTGCTGATCGAGCCGCGGCTGGCCAACCCCCGGGCGGCCGAGCTGACCCAGCCGTACGTGAAGTGGGCCTACGAGCCGGCCCGCGCGCAGGACATCCCGGCGGCGTTCATGCGGGCGTACGCCACGGCGGTGCAGCCGCCGGCCGGGCCGGTGTTCCTCTCCCTGCCCCTCGACGACTGGGACCAGCCGGCGGCCGCCGCGCCGGTCGTGCGTACGGTGGCCACCCGGTACGCGCCGGACCCGCAGCGGCTGCGGGAGTTCGCCGACGCGGTGGCCGCCAGCCGGTCCCCCGCGCTGGTCCTCGGCTCGGCCGTGGACCGGGCCGGTGCCTGGCCGGCGGCGGTGGCGCTGGCCGAGCGGCTGGCCGCGCCGGTCTGGTCCGCCCCCGCCCCGGAGCGCACCGCGTTCCCCGAGGACCACCCGCACTTCCGGGGAGTGCTGCCGTACGCGATCGGGCCGCTGGCCGAGGCGCTACGCGGGCACGACACGGTGCTGGTGATCGGCGCTCCCGTCTTCCGCTACTACCCGTACGTGCCGGGCGACTACCTGCCCGACGGCACCCGGCTGCTGCACGTCACCGACGACCCGGGCGAGGCCGCCCGCGCGCCGGTCGGGGACAGCCTGCTCGGCGACGCCGGCCTGACCCTGGCCGCCCTGGCCGACCTCGTGCCGCCGGCCGACCGGCCGCCCCCGCCGCCCCGGGCCGCCCCGCCGCCGCCCGAGTTCGGCCCGCCGCTGAGCCCGGACGGCCTCTTCGCCGTGCTGGCCGAGCACTGGCCGCCGGACGGGGTGCTGGTGCAGGAGTCACCGTCCAATCTGGCCGCCCTGCGCCGCCGGCTGCCGACCACCCGGCCCGGGTCGTACTTCACGATGGCCAGCGGCGGGTTGGGGTTCGGACTGCCGGCGGCGGTCGGCATCGCACTGGCCGAGCGGGACACCGGGCGGGGCCGCCCGGTGGTCGCGGTGATCGGCGACGGCTCGTTCCACTACTCCGTACAGGCGCTGTGGACGGCCGCGCGGCTGCGCCTGCCGCTGGCCGTCGTGGTCCCGGTCAACCGGCAGTACGCGATCCTCAAGGCGTTCGCCGAGCTGAAGCACACCCCCGGCGTACCCGGCCTGGACCTGCCGGGGCTGGACGTCACGGCGGTGGCCCGGGGGTACGGCTGCGCCGGGGAGGTCGTCGAGCGGCCCGAGCGGCTCGGCGAGGCGCTGCGGGCGGCGCTGGCCGCGGACCGGCCCACCGTGCTGCCGGTGCCGATCAGCACCGACGTGCCCCGGCTGCTCTAGAGCGCGCGGGCTCTCAGAGGGGACGCACCACCAGCGGGGCGCCGGTGACCACGTCGAGCACCGGCCGCGCGCCGAGCGGCGCCTTCAGCGTCGCGGTGACCGGCCTGAGCAGGAGCTGGTCGGTGCAGATCCCGGTGGCCCGGGTGACGGCGCCGCCGACCACCACCACGTCGTCGCGCTCCTCCACCAGCGGCGTGCCGCCGGTGTCGCAGGCGCCCATGCCGATCCGCCAGGCCAGCCGCGTACCGGCGACGGCCGAGAGGTCCTGGGCGCCGACCACGCCGTCGGGCGCCGGCTCGGCGGACGCCGGCGCCTGCGGTACGGCGGTCACCGCGCCCGGCGCGACCGCGATCCGGGCGACCTTGGCCGTCAGCCCCTCGACGGTGAACAGCCACGCCGGCACCTGCGCCTCGCCCCTGCTGGTGCGCACCGGCGCGGTGCCGAGCCGCACGGCGGTGACGGTCAGCGGCACGCAGGCGGACGCCGGGGTGCCGCTGACCGGCGCGTCCGGGTCCGGGTTCGGCGAGACGAGCGAACCGTCTGGGCCCGGCTCGACGATCGGGCCGCCTGTCGACCCTGGCTTCGGCCGGGATCCGGGCGGCGGATCCATCGGTCGGCCCGGGCACGGGGGCGGGTCCCCCTGGTCGAGCTGCTGGTACGCGTCCAGGGCGCTCACCAGCGGCACGGTGAGCGTTCCGTCGGGGAAGCGGATCGTGCCGTCGGCCGGCTCGGCGGCCGACATCCGGTGCTGCTCCCGGTACCAGCCGGCCCGGAACGCCTGCTCGGTGTCCGGGGTGAAGCCGGGGTCGCCGAGCAGCACGGTCGGGTCCTGGAGCGGCACGTACCCGCTCGTCCAGTCCGGCCCCGGCCGCCACGCGTCGGCCACCTCGGCGGCCCGCTGCCGGAACGCCTCGAGGTGGGAGGCGGGGTCTCCGACGCCGCCGCCGGAGGGGTCGGTGCTCGCCGGGGCACACCCGGCCGCGACGACCAACAGGGGGAGGCCCACCAGGGCGAGAATTCGGCGCATACCCCTTCGACGCGGCCCCGCAGGCAGCGGTTCCTGCCAGCTCAGGTCTCCCCGCCGAGGTCGGTCTCGTACGCCTGCCAGAGCAGGTCCGCGCCGCGCTGGCGGTGCCGGGACAGCAGCTCGAACAGGTACGCCGCCCGCAGGCGCACCTCCTCGGCCGGTACGCCGGGCCGCTCGGCGGCGCCCTGCAGCGCGGCGAGGGCGTCGGCGATGCCGACGTGTTCCCCGGTGAGCAGCCGCACCCCGCGGTCCAGCCGGGGCGCGTGGGCGATCAGTTCGGCGTACAGCCCGGCCGGCCCCTCGGTGACCTCGATGTGCTCGGCGAACCCCCGGCGCAGCGGGCCGAGCCGGGTGAGCAGTTGCTCCCGCCAGCTGGGCGCGCCCGCCGGGGCGGCGAGGGCCCGGGTCAGGGCGGGCACGTCGGCGAGGAGGGTGGGCCGGGGCGGGTGGGCCGCCGGAGTGACGGTGGACGGCTGGTGGATCTGGGTGACCATGGCACCTCCCACGCTGCTTCTTTACCGCGTACCGCGATGGTGGACCCGACGTGCGGCGGTGTCCAGATGCACTACTCGCCTCATCTACCCCATTGGGCCCAATAGCCACGCTAGCCCCAACAGCACCAACACGCATCCCGAGACGGAGGCGGACACGACTGCGCGCCCCGGTCCGGTGGACCGGGGCGCGCAGGTCAGGTGGTGGAGGTGCCGGGAATCGAACCCGGGTCCTTCGCCGCCTTGTCAGGGCTTCTCCGAGCGCAGCTCGCTGTGCCTCTACTCGGCCCCTCCGATCACGCGAGCGAGTCGGTGTGACGGGCCCAGTCGCTGATTGGTCTCGCCGCACGGACCCCGCGACCGGGTCCGGTTGGCCAGCCTTCTAGCTGATGCCGGCTAACTGGGTCGAAGGCGCTCCCAGGCCGACAGACTTGCTACTCGCCTCAGGCGGCGAGAGCGAAGTCAGCGCGATTGTTCTTGGCGCTTATTGTTTTCCGACGAACGATTCACGAGACGACGTCGGCTTCCTCGGCTCGCTTCCCCTGCCGCAACGTACGAAGTCGAAACCTGTCACCCCCTCGAAAGGACCGCCCCTGTGGCGGCGCCACCAAGCCTAACGCCTGCCGCAACGGGTTTCATCCCCGAGGCCCCGTCCGGCGTGCCAGCCGGACAGACGGGGATGTTTCAGTCGTCCATGCCCTTACCACGCCGGCCCACCGCGCGGACCATCTCCCGCTGCGCGTCCCGCTTGGCCAGGTCCTGGCGCTTGTCGTACGCCTTCTTGCCCTTGGCCAGGCCGATCTCCACCTTGGCCCAGCCGTCGGCGAAGTACACCTGCAACGGCACCAGGGTGAGGCCGCTCTCCCGGGTCTTGCCGATCAGCCGGTCGATCTCCAGCCGCTTGAGCAGCAGCTTCCGGGTGCGCCGGGGCTCGTGGTTGGTCCAGGTGCCCTGGACGTACTCCGGGATGTGCATGCCGTGCAGGTACAGCTCGCCGTCGCGCTCCTGGGCGAACGCGTCGACCAGCGACGCCCGCCCCGCGCGCAGCGACTTGACCTCGGTGCCGGTCAGCGCCATGCCCGCCTCGTACGTGTCGAGGATGGCGTAGTCGTGGCGCGCCTTCTTGTTGGAGGCGACGACCTTGCGCCCCTTCTCCCGTGGCATCGGCGCCACCTCCTCCCGTGCGGCCCCCGGCGCGGTGCGGCCGGCGTCGAGGACGCCGGGCGGCCGGAAGCGGGATCATGGTACCCGAACCACAAGGGCCCTCCGGCGCGGATTATTCCGCGCCGGAGGGCCCCGGCGGTCGTCGGAAGCGTCGGACGGTGACTAGACGCGCAGGTAGAACCGCAGGGTGACCCAGCCGGTGACCGCGCTGACCAGGCCACCGACGGCCGCCATGACCGGGAAGATCAGGAAGATGTCGCCCCAGCTCACCGGGGAGAACAGCCCCTGCAACGCGCTCAGCGAGCCGTCGAACAGGAAGAATTTCAGGCCGATCAGGGCGAAGAGGCCGAGCACCGAGCCGACCAGGCCGGCGACCACGGCCTCCAGCACGAACGGCGCCTGGATGAACCAGTTGGACGCACCGACCAGCTTCATGACGGCGACCTCGCGCCGCTTGCTGTACGCGGCCACCTGGATCGTGTTGGCGACCAGCAGCAGGGCGGCGATCGCCATCGCGATCGCGGCGACCAGGGCGATGTTCTGCGCGGCGGTGAACAGGTCGAAGATCTTGTCCAGCAGGCGGCTCTGGTCGACGATCTCGTCGACGCCCTCCGTGTCCTTGTACTGGTTGTAGATGTCCTTGTACTGCTCCGGATTCACCAGTGTGAGCCGGAACGACTCGGGCAGGCTGTCGGCCTTGACCGCGCTCAACAGGTCGGGAGCGTCCTGGAACATCTCCTGGAAGCGCTTGTACGCCTCGTCCTTGTTGACGTAGATGACGTCCTTGACCAGCGGATCGCTGTCGAGCTTCGCCTGCAGGTCGGTGCGCTGCTGCTCGGTGACCTGGCCGTCGAGGAAGATCGAGACCTGAATGTTCTTGTAGTACAGGTCCTTCATGTCGCCGACCTTGCTGTACACCAGGCCGCTGACACCGAGCATGGTCAACGACACGGCCATCGTGATGATCATCGCGATGGTCATGGTGACGTTGCGCCACAGTCCGACAAACACCTCGGACAGGACATATTTCAGGCGCATCGGGAATTCCTCCGGGATTCCGGCATGAGGTGATCGTCGTCAGGCTGAAGGGGGGTGGGGCGTCGGCTCACCCGTAGACGCCCCGGGCCTGGTCACGCACGATTCGGCCGCTCTCGATCTCGACGACCCGGCGGCGCATCTGGTTCACGATGTTGGAGTCGTGCGTGACCATCACCACAGTCGTCCCGGTGCGGTTGATCCGGTCCAGCAAGCGCATGATCTCGATCGACGTGTCCGGGTCCAGGTTTCCCGTCGGCTCGTCCGCCAGCAGGATCAGCGGACGGTTGACGAACGCCCGGGCGACGGCGACCCGCTGCTGCTCACCACCGGAGAGCTCGTGCGGGTAGCGGTGCTCCTTGCCACCGAGCCCCACCAGCTCCAGCACCTCGGGCACGACTCGGCGGGCGACCGCCTTGGTCTTGCCGATCACCTCGAGGGCGAACGCCACGTTCTCGTACGCGGTGCGGTTCGGCAGCAGTCGGAAGTCCTGGAAGACGCAGCCGATGGAACGGCGGAAGTGCGGTCGCTTCCACGAACGCATCGAGGTGACGTCCTTGCCGTTCACGATGACGCGCCCCTTGTTGGGGGTGACCTCGTGCAGCAGCATCTTGATGATGGTGGACTTGCCGGAGCCGGAAGGGCCGATGAAGAAGACGAACTCGCCCTTCTCGATGGAGACGGACACGTTGTCGAGCGAAGGCCGGGACGCCTTCGGGTACGTCTTCGTCACTTGCTCAAGCTGAATCACGGGTGGTGAGTCTACGCGGTGTAACCGATGAGCCAAGCGCCGCGCCCCGTCGGTGCGAGGCGCGTCATCGAAATGGCCGGTTGACGGAAGATCGATGACGCGCTCCGCCCTCGATCGATCACGCTGCGTCGTTCGCCATCGCCTGCTGCTTGCGCCACCGGATGCCGGCCTCGATGAAGCTGTCCAGCTCACCGTCGAAGACCGCGGTCGGATTGCCCGTCTCGTGCTCGGTGCGCAAATCCTTCACCATCTGATACGGGTGCAGGACGTACGAGCGCATCTGGTCGCCCCACGAGCTGGTGCTGCCGGTCTTCAGGCCGGCCAGCTTCTCCTCCTCCTCCTGCCGCTTGCGCTCCAGCAGCCGGGCCTGGAGCACCCGCAGCGCGGACGCCTTGTTCTGCAGCTGGGACTTCTCGTTCTGGCAGGTCACCACGATGCCGGTCGGGAGGTGGGTGATCCGTACCGCCGAGTCGGTGGTGTTGACGCTCTGGCCACCCGGGCCCGAGGACCGGTAGACGTCGATGCGCATCTCGTTCTCGGGGATGTCGATGTGGTCGGTCTGCTCGACGACCGGCAGCACCTCCACCCCGGCGAAGCTGGTCTGCCGGCGGCCCTGGTTGTCGAACGGGCTGATCCGGACCAGCCGGTGCGTGCCCGACTCGACGCTGAGCGTGCCGTAGGCGTACGGGACCTTCACCGTGAACGTCGCGGACTTCAGGCCCGCCTCCTCCGCGTACGAGGTCTCGTAGACCTCGGTCGGGTAGCCGTGCCGCTCGGCCCAGCGCAGGTACATCCGCAGCAGCATCTCGGCGAAGTCGGCCGCGTCCACCCCGCCCGCGCCGGCACGGATGGCCACCAGGGCCTCCCGGGAGTCGTACTCGCCGGAGAGCAGCGTACGGACCTCCATCTCCTGGATGGCCTTGGTGAGCCCGCCGATCTCGGTCTCCACCTCGGCGAGCACCCCCGGATCGTCCTCGGCCTGGGCCAGCTCCAGCAGCACGCCGGCGTCGTCGAGCCGGGAACGCAGGCCGCTCAGCTTGTTGATCTCGCCGTTGACGTACGACAGCTGGGAAGTCACCTGCTGCGCCTTGGCCTGGTCGTCCCACAGGTCCGGCGCGGAGGCCTGCTCCTCGAGGCGGGCCTTGTCCTCGCGCAGCCTGTCGAGGTTGAGCACGGCCTCGATGTTGCGCAGGGTGGCGTCGAGGTCCTTGAGCTGTTCGGCGTAATCGGCAGCGGTCACGAAGGACAAGCGTACTGCCGGGACGCGGGATGGGCCTGCCAGCCCCGCGGTCAGGTGCCGGAAGAACTCCCGGGCAGCGGCCGGCCGGGGCGCGGGCGGGGCTGCGGACCCGCCCGCTCCCCGGCGGCAAGTCCCCGTCGCGGCCCGATGGCGGGGTGGCGGGCCGGCTGGACGGGGATCAGCCGCCGACCGGGGCGCTCTTCAGCCAGGAGAGGGCGGCCTTGTGGTACGCCACGGCGAACTCCAGCGCGCTGGCGTCGAAGGCGTCGCCCTCCTTCTTGGCGTTCTTCACCTGTTCCCGCACCCGGGCGAGGGCCTCGCTGTGGTACTCGTTCGCCGACGCCTGCAGGTTGCGCAACTGGTTGCCCGAGTGCAGCGCGCCGAACGCGAACCGCAGGGCGACCGGGTTGCGGATGGTGTCCCGCCCCGGGTCCTCGGCCAGCCACCGGGAGAACGTCCGCTTCCCGGCCGCGGTGATCGCGTACGGCTGGCTGGACCGCGGGCCGGGCTTGCCCATCCGCACCAGGCCGCGCTCGGCGAGCACCGGGAGCTCCCGGTAGACCTGACTGCGGGTCATCGACCAGTACGGGGCGAGCCTACGCTCGGCGGCGGCCATCAGCTGGCCGCCTGTCATGGGCCCCTCGTGGAGCAGCCCGAGCAGGGCCGCCGCTGTGGGGTTGACTCCGGATTCCGCCATGCCCATTACGCTGCCACTTTGCCGTCCCGCCGTCCAGGATTTGCCATTTTCGCCACCCTGGAGACTTCCAATGTGCACTGTCGGCGGAAGACTGTCCGTTGAGGGCCGGACACCGGGCGTGATCTTGAGGGCCCCCGCCGCCGTGCGCGGGGGCCTCCGGACCGGTCAGGCCATGTGCGGGTACGTGTGGTCGGTCGGCGGGACGAACGTCTCCTTGATGGTCCGCGGCGACATCCAGCGGATCAGGTTGTGCCAGGAGCCGGCCTTGTCGTTGGTGCCGCTGGCCCGGGCGCCGCCGAACGGCTGCTGCCCGACCACCGCGCCGGTCGGCTTGTCGTTGACGTAGAAGTTGCCGGCCGCGTACCGCATCCTCTCGGCCACGGCGTCCACCACCCGCCGGTCGGTGGCGAAGACCGACCCGGTCAGCGCGTACGGGGCGATGGCCTCGGCCTGTGCGACGACCTCGTCGAACCGGGCGTCGTCGAAGACGTGCACGCCCAGGATCGGCCCGAAGTACTCGGTGGTGAACGTCTCGTGGGCGGGGTCCGTGCACTCGAACAGGGTCGGTCGGACGAACCACCCGACCGAGTCGTCGGCGGTGCCGCCCGCCAGCACGGTGCAGGCGTCGTCGCCGTTGATCAGCTCCAGCGCCGCGGTGTGCCGGTCGAACGCCCTGGCGTCGATCACCGCGCCGCCGAAGTTGCGGAAGTCGGTGACGTCGCCGTAGGTCAGCGAGTCGGCGGTGGCGGCCAGCCGGTCGCGCAGGCCGCCCTCCCAGATCGACCGGGGGACGTACGCGCGGGAGGCGGCGGAGCACTTCTGGCCCTGGTACTCGTACGCGCCCCGGATCAGCGCGGTGTGCAGCGCGTCCACGTCGGCGCTGGAGTGCGCGAGCACGAAGTCCTTGCCACCGGTCTCGCCGACCAGCCGGGGGTAGCCCCGGTAGCGGTGGATGTTCTCCCCGACGGCCCGCCACAGGTGCTGGAAGACCTTGGTCGAGCCGGTGAAGTGGATGCCGGCGAGGTCCGGGTCGGCGAGCACGACCTCGGAGACCTCCTCGCCGCGTCCGGTCACCATGTTGATCACACCGGGCGGCAGGCCGGCCGCCTCGAACAGCCGCATGGTGAAGTGCGCCGCGAACTGCTGGGTCGGGCCCGGCTTCCAGACCACGGTGTTGCCGAGCAGCGCCGGGGCCGAGGGCAGGTTGCCGGCGATGGCGGTGAAGTTGAACGGGGTGATCGCGTAGACAAAGCCCTCCAGCGGGCGGTGGTCGAAGCGGTTCCACACCCCGGGTGAGGAGAGCGGCTGCTCCTCGATCAGGCGCCGCGCGAAGTGCACGTTGAACCGGAGAAAGTCGATCAGCTCGCAGGCCGCGTCGATCTCGGCCTGGATCGCGGTCTTCGACTGGCCCAGCATGGTGGCGGCGTTGAGGGTGTCCCGCCACGGGCCGGAGAGCAGCTCGGCGGCGCGCAGGAAGATCGCGGCCCGCTCGGCGAAGGGCAGCGCCCGCCACATCGGGGCGGCGTCCTTGGCGGCCTTGACCGCGGACCGGGCGTCGTCGTGGGTGGCGTGCGCGGTGACGCCGAGCACGTGCGCGTGCTTGTGCGGCTGCACCACCTCGATCGACTCGCCGCCGGCCATCCGCTGCTCGCCGGCGATGGTCATCGGCAGGTCGACGCGCTCGGCGGCCAACTCGGTCAGCCGCCGCTGGAGCCGCTCCCGGTCGGCGCTGCCGGGCTCGTAGTTGCGGACCGGCTCGTTACGCGGCTCGGGTACGGAGAACACGGCGTCCATGAGGGCTCCTGGCGATCTCGACGGCGGTGGCGAAATCGGACCCGCGGGCACCGACCGGGCGGCCTGTGCCGCGCGCCGCGGGGTGGACCGGTCGCGGCGACGGGACCTTCCTCGATTCTTCCATGCGGCGGTCCCGCTCCCACCCCGCCCCGGCGGCGTCGCGCCCGCCCGCCGACGGTGCGACCCGTCGGGCCGGACCCGCCGAACCGTCGGACTTCGATACGTCGCGCCACCGGACCGTCGGCCCGCCAGCCGCCGGCCCTACGATCCGTCGGCACACCGCCATACCCTCGACTCGGGTTCGGCGGGTGCCCAGAGGGAGCGGGACATCGACGTACCCGCGCGGGCCGCTCCGCCGCCCGGGTGACTCCGCCCGCTCCGGTGATCCCGCCCGCCCGGGTGACTCCGCCCGCTCCGGTGATCCCGCCCGCCCGGGTGACTCCGCCCGCCCCGGTGATCCCGCCCGCCCCGGTGATCCCGCCCGCCCCGGTGATCCCGCCCGCCCCGGTGATCAAGAAGTTCGCGTCGGGCGCGACCGCGATTCTGACCGAAAGCTCTTGATCACCGAGGGCGGGCGCCCGGCGCAGGAGGCCGAACGGGGGCGGGGGCCGGACGGGGCAGGAGCCCGGACGGGGGCGGGGCCGGACGGGGCGGGGCCGGACGGGGGCGGGGCCGGACGGGGGCGGGGGCCGGACGAGGGCAAGGGGGCGGTCGGGGCAGGGACGGGGGCAAGAGGGCCGGGTGTGCGGGGTTGGCGGGGTGGCAGGGCAGCTGGCGGGGGCGGGTCCGCGTGCCGCGTACCCTCAATAGCCGGTGACCTGCCCGCCCGCCCGGCCGTGCCGGTGCGGCCCGGCGCCCGTCGAAGGGAAGACCATGAGCAACGAGCCCGGCGGCTCCAGCGCCGCGCAGCCGGACCGGCCGGACCGGCCGGTGGCGACCGTACCGGCCGAGCCGCGGCCGGCCGAGGAGGCCGCCGCGCGGGCCGACGAGACGGAGCTCGACGACGGGGTCACCGCGCCGGACGACGAGCCCGGGAACGCCGCGCCGGCGCGGGTCCCCGGCGCTATCGTGCTCGCGCCGCTGGCCGTGGGCTGGCTGGCCGCGATGCTGTGGTCCACCCGGGCCGCGATCCACTCCGCCGAGGCCGGGGTGACCGCGGTCAGCCTCTCCGCCTTCGCGCTGCCCGGGGTGATCTCGGCCGCGCTGGTCGCCGGCGGGGCGGTCGCCCTGGCGGTGACCAACCTGCTGGCCCGCCGCGGCGTGGACCGTGTCACCCCGCGCTTCGTCGTCGCGGTCGGCGCGGGCCTGCTGGTCGGGCTGGCCGCCGCGCTCGCGATCAACCTGACGTACTTCGACAACTCGACCACCAACGTGATCGCCGGCACCGCCGCCGCGGCGGCGATCGTCGGCGGCGCGGTGGCCGGCGCGGGCAACGCGCGGGTGGCCGGGGCGGTGGTCACCGCCGCGCTCGCCGCGCTCGTCTTCGTGGTGGCGTTCAGCCGCGCCCGGGACCCCCTGTTCGACCTGTTCGGCGCCGGCGACACCCAGGAGTCGATGGTTGGCGCCGCCAAGTGGGTGTCCCGCACCGAGTCCCTGCTCGCCGGCCTGCTCGCCGGGCTGACGGCCTTCGGCTACCTGACGTGGGCCCGGCGGCGGGCCGGGCGGCGGGACGAGGCCGCGCCGGCCCCCCGCTGGCCCGGTTACCTGCTCGCCGGCGCCGGCCCGGGCCTGCTCCTGCTGCTCGCCGAGATCGTCATCCGGGTCGGCGGACGGTCCCTGCTCGACCTGGCCGCCGCGCTCAGCGAGGCGGACGCGGTGGCGCAGACCTCCCTGGGCACCTCTCGGGTCGACAACGGCATCTGGGTGCTGTTCGTCGGGGCGCTCACCACGCTCGTCGCGTTCGGCCGCACCCTCGGCCCGGCGACCCACGACGACGCGACCCACGACGACGCGACCCACGACGACGCGACCCACGACGACGCGACCCACGACGACGCGACCCACGACGACGCGGCCCTCGACGACGCGGCGACCCCGGCAGCGCCGCGCCCCTGACGGCGCGGCTCATCACCCGGGCATCGCCGATCTTGCAGTTTCGGCCCTCGATCTGGGCGATTTGCCCAGTTCGCCCGGGCGGTAAGTGCAAGATCGCGGGTGACGACGGTCGGGGCGCCTAGCGCAGCAGTTGCTCCAGCTCCGTGACGTCGTACCACTCCAGCTCGTGGTCCTCGGCGCCGTCGACGGTGAACTGCGCGTCCGGGTCGCCGGCCAGCGCCTCGGCGGCGACGGCAGCGGCGGCGGTAACGTCGTCGACCGCCTCCTCGCCGTCGACGTGCAGCGCGGCGACCGCGGTCACCGGCACCGGGCGCACCACCCGGACGGCGCTGGAGCCCAGCACGTCGTCGGTGCGCCGCAGTGCCGAGGCGGGGACGTCCACCGAGACCACCACGCGCCGGCGGGGCGCCGCCGGGTCGGCCCGGAGCAGGAGCAGGGCGTCCTGGGCGGCCCGGGTGAACGCCACGTACTCCAGTTCCTCCTCGTCGCCCTCGACGTACCACTCCCGCAGGGACGGGGTGACCGCGTGCGCGTCCGTCTCGGGCAGGCCCTCGTTCCGCAGGCGGGCCAGCAGCGGCAGGATCGCCGGAACGTACACCCGGACAAGCTGGTCGGTCACGTCGTCTCTCCCGCTCCGCCTCCCGGGCTGGCGCGCGCCGGCCCGGGCGCCGATCATGCCGTACGCCGTGACCGTCATACACCCCGCACCCGCCGCACGGGAAGTCGCCGCGCGGTGCGCCGGAGCGTCGGCCCGCCCCGCGGACGGCGCCGATGTCGGCAGTGGGTGGCAAACTGAAGCAAACGACGCCAACCCCGGGGGTTTCCGTGGAGCCGAGGTTCCTGCTGCTCTCCGACGTGGCCGCCGAGCTGAACGTGTCGGACTCGCAGGTCTACCACATGGTGCGCAGCGGCGAGCTGCCCGCGATCAAGATCGGCGGGCGGGGGCAGTGGCGGGTGGAGCGGGCCCGCCTGGAGGAGTACATCCAGCGCAAGTACGACGAGACTGCCGAGTGGGTCCGGGGCAACCCCCTGACCGACCGCGACTCCGAGTAGCTCACCCATCGCCCACAGCCATTGACCCCGGGCAGTGCCATGCCTGAGAATCGGCGCTGTCGAAAGCAAACGAAGGCAAACGCAAGGATCGGGGGTAACGATGGCTGAATCACGCCGTCCCGGGCCGGCCCGTCCCGCCGTCCGGCTGCGCCCGGCGCCACCGGTCGACCCGCCCTGCACGGAGGAACCGGGCGACGGCTGGCCCCGCCCGGTCGCCGCCCAACTGGCCCTCGACCTGTTCGAGGCCCACCGGCGGGCACCCGCTCGGCCCGCCGGGCGGACGCACGGCCCCCGCCCCGCGCCGGGCGGCCCGGGGCGGGGCGGATCGTCGTTCCCGCCGGCCGCGCTGGTCACCGCCACCCCGGAGGCCACCCGGGCCGCGCAGCGGTTCGTCGCCACCTGCCTGGAGATCCTCAACGGGTACCGGCCGCTCGGGCAGATCCGCCCGATGAGCGAGCCGGCCTGTTCGGCGGACGTGGTGCAGGAGCTGGCCCGGGCCGCCGCCCGCACCGGCCCGGTGCGCCGCCGCTCGACCCGCCCGACGGTGCGGCTGCGCCGGCTGCGGGTCTGCGAGCCCCGACCCGCCGCGGTGGAGGCGGCCGCGGTCCTGGCCGGCGCCACCGGGCGCACCTGGGCCATGGCGCTGCGACTGGAGCACCGCCGGGGCCGCTGGCTCTGCACGGCGATGCAGGTCCTCTGACCGTTCCCGCCCCCGCCCGTCCGTCCCGCACCGTGACCAAGAGGTTTGCGTCGCGTTGCGGCACCAGCGTTGACGCAAAGCTCTTGATCACCGAGGCGCGGGCGGCGGGGAGCAGCAGCACGGCAACGGGCCCCGGCACCGCAGGTGCCGGGGCCCGTTCGCGTCGTACCGGGTCAGTTGCCGCCGTTGGCGGCGCCGTGGCAGCGCTTGTACTTGCGGCCGGAGCCGCAGGGGCAGGGCGCGTTGCGGGACGGACCGCCGGCGGTCTCCGCCTGGCCCGGCGTCGCCCGGCGGGCGGAGGCGGCCGCGACGGCCTGGCCGCTGCCGCCGAACGCGGCGGGGACGCGGGGCGCGTCCGGCTTGGCCGGGGCCGCCGGCCGGGCCGTGCTCTCGGGGCGGCCGCGCCGCACCGGGGGCGCCTGCTCGTCGGCCCGCTCGACGCCGACCGCGCCGGCGCCGGCCTCGCCGTCGATGGTCGGGGCGGAGTACTGCAGGCCCTGCTGCTGCGGGGCGCGGCCGAGGCCCTTGGCCCGGATCTCGACCGGCTTCTCCAGCAGCTGGACCTCCTCGGCCTCGGGCTCGGCCTCCTGGACCTGGACCTCGAGGTTGTAGAGGAAGCCGACCGTCTCCTCCTTGATGCCGTCCATCATGGTGGCGAACATGTCGAAGCCCTCGCGCTGGTACTCCACCACCGGGTCGCGCTGGGCGTACGCGCGCAGGCTGATGCCCTCCTGGAGGTAGTCCATCTCGTAGAGGTGCTCGCGCCACTTGCGGTCGATGACCTGGAGCAGCACCATCCGCTCCAGCTGGCGCACGCCCTCCTCGCCGAGCTGCTCCTCGCGCCGGTCGTACGCGGCGTGCGCGTCCTCCTTGAGGCGGGCGAGCAGGAAGTCCTGGTCCATGCCGGCCCGGGAGCCGACCTCCTCCTCCAGCTCCTCCAGCGTCACGCCCACCGGGTAGAGCTGCTTGAGGCTGGCCCAGAGCTGCTCGAGGTCCCAGTCCTCGGCGTACCCCTCGCTGGTGGCGCCGGTGACGTACGCCCCGACCACGTCGTCGATCATGTTGCGGACCTGGTCGGAGAGGTCCTCGCCGTTGAGCACCCGCAGCCGCTCGGCGTAGATGACCTGGCGCTGCTTGTTGAGCACCTCGTCGTACTTGAGGACGTTCTTGCGGATCTCGGCGTTCTGGCCCTCGATCTGGGCCTGGGCGCTCTTGATCTGGCGGGTGACCATCTTCGACTCGATGGGCACGTCCTCCGGGATGTTGAAGCGCTCCATCACGGCCTCGACCGCGCCGGCTCGGAACCGCTTCATCAGCTCGTCCTGGAGGGAGAGGTAGAAGCGGGACTCGCCCGGGTCACCCTGCCGGCCGGCCCGGCCACGCAGCTGGTTGTCGATCCGCCGGGACTCGTGCCGCTCGGTGCCCAGCACGTAGAGCCCGCCGGCGGCGGCGACCTCCTCCGCCTCGGTGTCGCAGGCCTGCTTCCACTTGGGCAGGACCTCCTCCATCGCCTTGGCGTACTCCTCCGCCTGCTCGACCGGGTCGAGGCCGCGCTGGCGCAGCTCGCTGGCGGCGAGGAACTCGGCGTTGCCGCCGAGCAGGATGTCGGTGCCCCGGCCGGCCATGTTGGTGGCGACGGTGACCGCGCCCTTGCGCCCGGCCTGGGCGACGATCTCCGCCTCCTTGGCGTGGAACTTGGCGTTCAGCACGGAGTGCGGGATGCCCCGGCGGCGCAGCAGCTGGGAGATGATCTCGGAATTCTCCACCGAGACCGTGCCGACCAGCACGGGCTGGCCCTGCTCGTGCCGCTCGGCGATGTCCTCGACCACGGCGTTGAACTTGGCCTTCTCGGTCTTGTAGATGACGTCCGGCCGGTCCTGCCGGACCATCGGCCGGTGGGTCGGGATGGTCACCACACCGACCTTGTAGACCTTGTTGAACTCGCCCGCCTCGGTCTGCGCGGTACCGGTCATGCCGGAGAGCTTGTCGTAGAGGCGGAAGTAGTTCTGGAGGGTGATGGTGGCCAGGGTCTGGTTCTCCTGCTTGATCTCCACCCCCTCCTTGGCCTCGATCGCCTGGTGCATGCCCTCGTTGTAGCGGCGGCCGTGCAGGATGCGGCCGGTGAACTCGTCGACGATCAGGACCTCGCCCTCGTTGACGATGTAGTCCTTGTCGCGCTTGTAGAGCTCCTTGGCCTTGATCGCGTTGTTCAGGTAACCGACGAGAGGGGTGTTCACCGACTCGTAGAGGTTGTCGATGCCGATCCGGTCCTCGACCTTGGCGACGCCCCGCTCGGTCACGGCGATGGTGCGCTTGGCGTAGTCGACCTCGTAGTCGCCCTCGCCGTCCTTGCCGGGCTGGAGCCGGGCCACCACCGTGGCGAACTCCTGGTACCAGCGGGCGGAGTGCTCGGCCGGGCCGGAGATGATCAGCGGCGTGCGGGCCTCGTCGATCAGGATGGAGTCGACCTCGTCGACCACCGCGAAGTTGTGCCCGCGCTGCACGAGCTCGTCCCTCGACCAGGCCATGTTGTCGCGCAGGTAGTCGAAGCCGAACTCGTTGTTGGTGCCGTAGGTGATGTCGCACTCGTACGCGGCGCGGTGCTCGCTGGCCGGCCGGTTCGGCAGGACGACGCCGACGGTGAGGCCGAGGAACTCGTGCACCCGGCCCATCCAGGCGGCGTCGCGCTGGGCCAGGTAGTCGTTGACCGTCACCACGTGCACGCCCTTGCCGGACAGCGCGTTGAGGTAGACCGGCATGACCGAGGTCAGGGTCTTGCCCTCACCGGTCTTCATCTCCGCGATGTTGCCGAAGTGCAGCGCCGCGCCGCCCATCACCTGGACGTCGTACGGGCGCTGCCCCAGCACCCGGGCGGCCGCCTCCCGGCACACCGCGAACGCCTCGGGCAGCAGGTCGTCGAGGGTCTCGCCGTCGGCCAGCCGCTCCCTGAACTGCACGGTCATCTCGCGCAACTCGGCGTCGGTGAGGTTGACGTAGTCGTCCTCGATCGAGTTGACGGCGGCCGCGATGGCCTTGAGCCGGCGCACCATGCGGCCCTCGCCGGCGCGGAGGACCTTTTCCAGAATCGACACGGATCAACGCTCCCCTAGACAGTCTCGAACCATCGTAGGCGCTCTGTCGGCGTGATGGTCACTGGTGGCGGCGGTCTGACCGGTCGAACCCGACATAACACTCGGGGCGCGGGCGACCGGCGGCGAATATCCGGTTACGCCCAGCGCGAACGATCCGGCACGATGGGTCAGGTGGAGCCCGTGGAGATCACCGAGGAAGGCCTGCTGCTGCGCCCCTGGCGGGAGGCGGACGCGGACGCCGTGCACCGCGCGTGCCAGGACCCGGACATCCGGCGCTGGACCACCGTACCCCGGCCGTACCTGCCCGAACACGCCCAAGCCTTCGTCACCGACATCAGCCGGGCGGCCTGGCGGGACGGCACCGGCGCCCCGTTCGCCGTCTGCGACGCCGGCACCGGCGAACTGCTCGCCTCCTGCGGCCTGGTGTCGCTGGACGGGGCCACCGACACCGGCGAGGTCGGCTACTGGGTGGCGCCGTGGGCCCGGGGCCGGGGCGTCGCCGTCCGGGCCACCCGGGCGGTCGCCCGGTGGGCGTTCGACGCGCTCAAGCTGCGCCGGCTGATCTGGCAGGCCGAGATCGGCAACCACGCGTCCCGGCTGGTCGCCCTCCGCAGCGGGTTCCGGGTGGAGGGTGAGCTGCGGCTGGCCTGCCCCGCGCCGGGAGGCCGCCGGGAGGGCTGGATCGGCTCGCTGTTCCCCGACGAACTGCTCGGCCCAACCGATCCCGGCCCGGCCGGTCCGGGCAGCGTCGAGGCCCGCCGGACGGCCGTCTTCGGCCGCCCCCAGCCCACCCTGTTCGCCACCGTCCGGGGCGCGGAGCTGCGGCTACGGCCGATGGAGGAGCGCGACCTGGACGCGATCGTCCGGACCTGCCGGGACCCGCACACGATCGCGTGGACCACCGTCCCGGCCCCGTACGAGCGGGCGCACGCCGAGGGGTTCAAGCGCGACTTCGCCGAGGCGGCCTGGGCGCGGGGCACCGGGGCGTACTTCGCGATCGCCGACGCCGACGACCGCTACGTCGGCTCGGTCGACCTGCGGATCTCGGCCGGCGACCCGGCGCAGGGCTCGGTCGGCTTCATGACCGCGCCGCACGCCCGGGGGCGGGGCTACATGCCGGCGGCGACCGCCGCCCTGGCCGCGTGGGGCTTCACCACCCTCGGACTGGCCCGCGTGGAGTGGCGGGCGGTCGTCGGCAACACCGCTTCCCGCCGGGTGGCCGAGAAGGTCGGCTTCACCCTGGAGGGTGTCGCCCGGGGCGCGCTCGTCGACCGGGACGGCGGCCGGATCGATGCCTGGGTCGCCTCGCTGCTCCCCGGGGACCTGGCGTGATCGCGCCGCCCCGGCTGGTCGAGGCCCACGGCGTCCGGCTGCGACCGTTCCGCCCCGACGACGCGGCGGACACGGCGGTCGGCTGCGCCGACCCGCTCACCCAGCGGTTCCTGGCCGGGCTGCCGAGTCCGTACACCAAGGCCGACGCCCGGTGGTGGATCACCGAGGGCGCCCCGGCGGCCTGGGCCGGCGGCGGGGCCGCGTACGCGATCGCCGACCCGGCGACGGACCGGCTGCTCGGCACGATCGGCCTGAGCAACCCGGTGCCGGCCCGGGGGCAGGCGGAGATCGGCTACTGGGTCGCCCCCTGGGGGCGCCGGCGCGGAATCGCCACCGCCGCGACCCGGGCGCTGGCCGAGGCGGCCTTCGCGCACGGCGCGGCCCGGCTGGAGCTGCTCACCCACGCCGAGAACGGCCCCAGCCAGCGGGTCGCGCTCGCCGCCGGGTTCCGCCACGAGGGGGTACGCCGCGCGGCCAGCACGACGCGCGACGACGGCCGACACGATCTGACCTGCTGGGTACGGCTGGCCGGCGACCCGCCCGGGCCGACGACCCGGACGCTGCCCGACCTGCCCGGCGGTCGGCTCAGCGACGGTGTGGTGACCCTGCGCCGGGTCGGTCCCGAGGACGTGCCGGGGATGCACCGGCTGCACACCCGGCCCGAGGTGATCGCCAGTCGGGTGCCGCCGGAGCCGCCGTCGTACGCCGACATCGAGCGGCGCTGCCGGCTGACGGAGAGCCAGTGGCTGACCGGCCGCGGCGCCGACCTGGCGATCCTGGACGCGACGACCGGGGAACTGGTCGGGGGGTGCGCGCTGTACCACGACGAGCCGAGCACCGGGCAGGCGATGATCGGCTACAGCATGCTGCCCGCCGCGCGGGGCCGGGGCCTCGTCACCCGGGCGGTACGCCTCGTCGCCGGCTGGGCGTTCGACCAAACCGGGATCGCACGGATCTGGGCCGGCACCCGCCCGGAGAACGTGGCCTCGCAGCGGGTGCTGGAGAAGGCCGGCTTCCGGCGCGAGGGCTTGATGCGCGGCCGGCTGCCCGGCACCGGGGGCGACCGCGTCGACACCGTGCTCTACGGCCTGCTCGCCACGGATCCTCCCCGCTGACCCCGTGGGCCAGCGGGGAGGCCGGTGAAGGGGTCAGGCTTCGAGGGAGATGATGCCGTAGTCGTAGGCGTGGCGGCGGTAGACGACGCTGGGGCGGCCGGACTCCTTGTCGTGGAACAGGTAGAAGTCGTGCCCGACGAGTTCCATCTGGAACAGCGCGTCGTCGACCGTCATCGGCTCGGCGGGATGGACCTTCGCCCGGGCGATGTGCCAGGGCTGGTCGTCGTACTCGTCCTCCTCGGCCCGCTCGGCGACGGCGGTGGCCGTGCCGCCCGGCTGGGCCAGAGCCCCGGCCAACTGGTCGAGGCCGGCGACCGGCAGGCCGGCGGTGGCCGCGGCGACGGAGATCGGCGCGTGCCGGCCGCGGTGGACCCGGCGGCGGTCCGCCGCCCGGCGCAGGCGGGTGTCCAGCTTGGCGATCGCGGCGTCGAGCGCGCTGTAGAAATCGTTGGTGCACGCCTCGGCCCGGATCACCGGGCCCCGGGAGACGCACGTTATCTCGACCCGCTGGCAATGGTCGGACTGGCGCGGATTGCGCTCGTGGAACAACTCGACATCGACGCGAATAAGTTTGTGGTCGTAGCGTTCGATCTTCGCGAGCTTCTCGGCTACGTGTACCCGGTAATGATCCGGGACCTCGACGTTGCGGCCCTTGACCACGATGTCCACGTGACCTCCCTTGTTCGGACGGTCGTTCGATCCGGAAATCCGGTCGACTCGCCCGCAGGGAGGCCCCCCGTTCAGGCGTCGACCGGTTGGTACGGCTACGCCTCCTCTCACCGCCGGCGGTGGGTGGGAACGCCCCTCCTACCCCCGACAGGGCAACGCTAACCCGTGCACGGCCGCCAGTCACCCCAAGTCGCCGGAAAGCCTCTTCATCCTTCACAGCTCATACACCTACGGGTGAAATGAGAACACGGAGGGTCACAACCTCCGGCGTCTTTCGGTCGCGGCGAGCACCGCGGCGACGCTGGGTGGGAGCCCGCTCACGGTCAGCACCCGGCTCACGGCGGCGAGGGTGACCCCCGTCGTGACGATGTCGTCGAGCACCACGACCGCCGGCCGGGAAGCCCCACGCGGGGGCCCGACGGCGACGGGCCCGGCCCGGGGGCGGAACGCGGCCTCCGCGGCCCGGGCCCGTCCGGCGCTGTCGAGGGTGACCGAGTCCGGTCGGGGAAGCGCGCGCAGCGGCCGCACCACCCGTACGGGCCAGCCGGCCCGCCGCAGCCGCGCCGCCGCGTGCCGGGCCAGCCGGCCCAGGTGGTCGCCGTAGCGGGCGCGGGCCGCCGCCGCGGTGTCGGGCACCGGAACCAGCAGCACCTCGCGCGCCGGGCCCGACCCCAGCGCCTCGGCCACCACCTCGGCGAGCAGCCCGCCCAGCGGGCGCGCCAGCCCGTGCCGGCCGCGTTCCTTGTACTCCAGCAGCGCCTCCCGCAGCGGCCCGGCGTACGGGCCCAGGGCGACGCAGGGCGGCAGGCCGGGCGGCGCCGGGGTAGGGCGGGCCGGCCGGGGCCGCAGCGCCTCCAGGGCCGCCACGCAGCCGGGGCAGAACCCGTGCCGGGTGGCGCGGCGCTCCCGGCACCCCGCGCACTCCGCCGGCAGCACCAGGTCGGTGAGGTCCGCCCAGAGCCCGCCGACGCCGCGCACCCGGGCCTCAGTAGAGGAAGAAGGGCGCCGTCGGGTTGCCGGCCTGGACCCCGGCCGGCGGCGGGGCCACGTTGAGCACCTCGTCCCGCTCGATCGTGTCGTACGGATTGTTCCGGTACGCCACGCCGTTCGCCTCGTACATCAGGTTGCCGCCGGAGAAGGGCGCCACCGTGTTGAGCGGGTACGCCGACAGGTGGGTGACGCGGGCGCCGATGTCCTTCTTCAGGGGCGTCTGCCGCGCGCCGTCCACGCTGATCTCGTACACCGCCGGCCGGCCCGCCGCGCCGGCCAGGTACAGCACGTTCTCCCCGCCCCAGTCGACGGCGGACAGGTCGGTCAGTGACGTGACCAGGCGGCGGGCCGGGCCCACGGAGACCACCCCGCCGTCCAGGTTCACCGCCGCGACGTACAGGGCACCGCCGACGATCACCGCGATCCGGTGCCCGTCCAGCGAGGCCGCCACCGCGGAAACCGTCCCCTCCACCGTGAGCGGCACGGCGCGGAGCTGGGCGTTCGCGTCGAACCGGTAGAGCCGGCCGTCGGCGACCACCAGCCCCTGCGGCCGCTGCGGGTCGGCCGAGCGCAGCCAGACCGGGCGGCCCATCGAGGCGTACGTGTCGACGCTGTGCGGGGCCTGCGCCTGGCCGCCGACCACCAGCCGACGCCGCTGGTCGACGCTGGCGGTGACCAGGGCGGCGAGCACGCCGTCCGGCGACCGGCTGAACCCGGCCGAGACGATGCCCTTGTTCGCCGCCGCCGCGATGGGCGGCTCGATGTACGCCACGCCGCTCGGCTCGCCAGCGAGGGCAAGCCGGTGCACCGCCCCCTCGTAGAGGCAGAACCGCTGCGGGTCCTTCACCGGGTACGCCGGATGCGACAGCCGGTACGCCCGGAGGTCGGGAACGGTCCGCCGGGGCTGGTTACGGATCTTCAGCTCCAGCCCGGCGTCCAGCGGCGGCAGGGACCAGACCAGCTGCTGCACGAGCTGTTCCACCCGCCGGTCGTCGGCGTCGGGCATGTCGAGGTTGACCTCCCACTGGCCGTCCGTCTCGGTCGCATTGTTGATCAACCGGGTGCCGTCGGGCAGTCGGCTCGTCCCCGGCAGCAGCCACTCGGACGGCCCGGCAGTCAGCCACCGCACCACCTCGGTGACCAGCCGCTCGTCGGACAGGGTGGAGGGCAGGTAGCGCTGGTCGGGCACGAGGCGGGTGCGGCTGGTGTTCCAGAAGTAGACGAGGCGGGTCTTGTAGTACCGCGCGAGCGCCTCGTCGCTGAGCAGCAGCGCGTTGGGCGGCGGGTCGGTGACGTAGTAGCTGGACTCCGGCCGCTCCTCCTGCGCGAGGCGCAGCCGGAACTGGTACTGGGTCTCGGTGGCCACCGGCGGCACGAGGGTGCCGTCGGCGCGCAGCAGCCCGATCTGCTGCACCCGGAGGGTGACGGTGGTGCCGTCGGTGGAGTCGGTGATGACCGGCGTCTCCAGCAGCCGCACCACGTTCAGGGCCACCTCGCTGGCCTGCTTGTCCTGGATCCGGTCGCGCCTCTCCGGGGCGACGAACTGCTTGACCCGGTAGTACGCCTTGTCCGGCTCGCCCGCCGCGGCGGAGAGGAAGTTCTTGACGAAGGCCGCCCGGTCGTCCCCGCTCGCCAACCGGCTCGGCGGCTCGTCCGGGCGGTAGCTCGACGAGCCCGGCCGGGCGGCGTTGACCTGCCCGCCGACCCTGACCTCGGACTCCTCGGGAATGCCGCAGCCGACCAGCCCGGCGAGCAGCAGCGCCGCGCCGAGCGCGCCGGCCAGCCCACGGCCCCGCCTCACGATCCCACCTCCGCGCGGTCGCCGGCGCCGGGCGCGGGCCCGACGGCGAGGGCGCCCCCGGGGCCGGGGCCGATGGCCAGCAGGCCGCCGGCGCGGGGGCCGCCGAACGGCAGGATGGCGTCGGCGGGAACCAGCCGCAGCGGGGACGTGGTCAGCCGGTCGCCGGCGCGGGCCGGCAGGGTGAGCCGGAACTGGGCGCCCTGCCGGGGCGCGCCCCACGCCTCCAGCCAGCCGCCGTGCAGCCGGGCGTCCTCCAGGCTGATGGACAGGCCGAGGCCCGTGCCGCCGGTCTGCCGTGCCCGCGACGGGTCGGCCCGCCAGAACCGGTTGAAGACCAGCTTCTCCTCGCCCGGCTTGAGCCCCACCCCGTGGTCCCGGACGGTGATCGCGACGGCCGTCTCGTCCTGCCCGAGGGCGATCCGCACGGGCTTGCCCTCGCCGTGCTCGACGGCGTTGCCGACCAGGTTGCGCAGCACCCGCTCGACGCGGCGCGGGTCCACCTCGGCGATCACCGGAGCGTCCGGCAGGGCCAGCTCGATGGGCACCCCGATCCGCTCGGCGAGCCCGGCCAGCCGGTCGACGACCCGGTGCACCACCGGCACCAGGTCCGTCGGCTCGGCGTCCAGCACGGCGAACCCGGCGTCGAAACGGCTGATCTCCAGCAGGTCGGTGAGCAGTTCCTCGAACCGGTCCAGCTCGGCCTGCAGCAGCTCGGCGCTGCGCGCCACGGCCGGGTCGAACTCGTCCCGCTCGGCGAAGATCAGATCGGCGGCCATCCGGACCGTGGTCAGCGGGGTGCGCAGCTCGTGCGAGACGTCGGAGGTGAACCGGCGCTGCAGCCGGGACATCTCCTCCAGCCGGAGGATCTGCCGTTGCAGGTTCGTCGCCATCTGGTTGAACGAGGCGGCCAGCAGGGCCAGGTCGTCCTCGCCGCTGACCACCATCCGCTGGTCGAGCAGGCCGGCGGAGAGCCGCTGGGCCGTCCGGGCGGCCACCCGCACCGGGCTCACCACCAGCCGGGTGACCAGGGCGGCGAGCAGGCCGAGCAGGAGCACGAGGGCGACCCCGGTGGCCACCACCGTGGCCCGGGCGTCGCGGGCGGTGGCGTCCTGCCGGGTCAGCGGGACGAGGTAGTAGAGCTCCACTCCCCCGTCGAACTGGGTCGGCACCGGCGAGCCGTACACCAGGTACTTCGTCTTCGGCTGGCCCGCCAGCCCGCCGGTGCGGATCTGGCTGGCGATGTTGCCGGCGGCGACCGAGGCCCGCAGTTCCCGGCTGATCAGCGGCCCGACCTGGACGTCCGGGGAGAAGCGCGGCTTGATGATGCCCGACTTGTCGGCGATGATCCCCACCACCACGCCGCTGGTCTGCTGCGGGTCACCGCCGGCCAGGTAGTTGACCGTGCCGTCGATGGTCTCCTGGAGCTGGGCCTCCTGCGCTTGGCTGTAGAGGCTGAGCTGCTTGGCGGCGTAGTCGCTGCCGCTGCTCAGCCGCAGCCGCACGTCGGTCTCGGCGTTCCCCAGCAGGATGCTGCTGATCTTGTCGGCGATCAGGTACGCGAACCCGCCGACCAGCAGGCTTGAGGTGACCAGCGTGATGGTCACCACCCGCAACTGCAACGAGCGGCGCCAGGTCGCGCGCATGCCGGCGGCCAGGCCGGCCACCCGGCCCGCCAGCGCACGCCACAGCTCCCGCACGGCGGGCGGCCGGCGGGTGACCGGGGACGGGGGGCTGGAGGCCGGGGAGGTGGTCACGGTGTGACCAGGCTATCCGGTCCCCGCCTTGTAGCCCACGCCCCGCACTGTGAGGATGACTTCCGGTCGCTCCGGATCGGGCTCGATCTTGGCCCGCAGCCGCTGCACGTGCACGTTCACCAGCCGGGTGTCGGCCGCGTGCCGGTAGCCCCAGACCTGCTCCAGCAGCACCTCGCGGGTGAAGACCTGACGCGGCTTGCGGGCGAGGGCGACCAGCAGGTCGAACTCCAGCGGCGTCAGCTTCACCTCCTCGCCGTTGCGGCTCACGGTGTGCGCCGGCACGTCGATCGTGATCTGGTTGCCGGGCGGCCCGATGGTGAGCATCTCCGGGGCCCCGTCCTCGCCGCGGCGCAGCCGGGCGCGCATCCGGGCCACCAGCTCCTTGGGCTTGAACGGCTTCACCACGTAGTCGTCCGCGCCCGACTCCAGCCCGAGGACCACGTCGACCGTGTCGCTCTTCGCGGTCAGCATGACGATCGGCACGCCGGACTCGGCCCGGATCGCCCGCGCCACGTCGATGCCGCTCATCCCGGGCAGCATCAGGTCCAGCAGGACGATGTCGGGCCGGTTCTCGCGGAACGCGGCCAGGGCGCGTTCCCCATCGGCGACGAACGAGGGCAGGAAACCCTCGCTGCGCAGGACGATGCCGAGCATCTCGGCGAGGGCGGGGTCGTCGTCGACCACCAGTACCCGGGCTCTCATGGGATTAATATTTCCATCCCCGTTCGATTCGGTGGGATCGGCGTCACCCGGGACGGGCCGGGGTCCGGTCGGCCGGGCTGGGCCTCACCCGGTGACGGTAGTGCCGGATGACCCTCCACCGTACGTCCACCGCGCGCCGCGACGCGACCCGTGCCGGGCCGTGGTGCACACGGGGGTGGCGGACTGGCCGCGGTTCCGCGGCCGGAAGCCGCCGGGCCCGCCGCCGCCGACCGCCGGCCGGTGTGCGGGTCCACCGCCGCGCACCGGCCGTGTCACCATGATCGGTGCGGGTGCCGCGAGCCGGCGGCCACCGCCAGCCGTCCTCCAGGAGTACGCGTGCCAGACGTCGGCCCGACAGCCGTGCTCCCGAGCCGTCCGCTCACGGTCGGGGAGGTGCTCGACTCCGCCGTCCTGCTGCTGCGGCAGCACGCCCGGGTGTTGATCCCGGCCGGCGTCGTCCTGGCCGCGGCCGAGCAGCTGCTGCTGTATCCGCTACGGATCGCCGCCGGGGCCCGGCCGCCCGGGTTCGCGTTCCGGCTCGAGCAACTCGCCCCGTACTGGCTGCTGCTGGCCGTGGGCGCGGCGACCGAGGCGATGATCGTCCTGCTGCTCGGCAACCCGGCCGCCCGGGCCGCCGGGGCCGCCCTGCTCGGGCGTGCCGCCCGCCCCGGCGAGCTGCTCCGGCCCGCCGGGGCCCGGTACGGGGCGACCGTCGCGCTCGCCCTGCTGGCCGGCGCGGCGATGGTGGTCCTTGCCCTGCTCGGGCCGGGCTGGCTGGTCGGCTGGGCGCTGCTGGGCTCGGTCGCCTCGGCACTGGTCGTCGACCGGGTCACCGCGCCCCGGGCGCCGCTGCGCGCGGCCGCGCTCGCGCTGCGCGCCGGTTGCCGGGCCGCCGCCGTCCGGCTGCTCGGATACCTGGCCTGGTGGATCGTCCGGGTCGGGCTGGCGCTCGGCGGCTTCTACGGGCTACGCGCCCTGGGCGTGCTCGACCTGTCCGACCCGGCCTGGGCCGCGCCGGTCGCCGGCATCCTCTGGGGCGCCGTGAACGCCGTCGCCTACCCGGCGCTGGCCTGCCTCGACGCGGTGCTGCACCTGGAGGGTCGAATGCGGACGGAGGGGCTGGACATCCGGCTCTCCCGGGCTCCGGCGGGCCGCACCGAGCCGGCGCTGCTGGCGGCCGACCGGTGAGCGCCAGCCGGTGGTGGACCGAGGCGGTCGCGGCGCTCGGCGACCTCGTGCCGCTGCCGCTGGCCACGCTGCTCCTGCTGCTGGCGGCGGGGCTGGTCGCGCTCGGCTGGTACCACTTCCCGGCCTGGGTGCCCCGCCGCCTGCCCCGGCTGCCCCGCCTGCGTCGGCCGCGCCTGGCCCGGCTCCGGCTCCCCCGCCCTCGGTGGCCCCGGCGACGTCGGCGAGGCGGGCCGGCCCCCGCCGGGCCGGAATCCACCCCGACCGATCCCGCCCCGCCGGCCGATGCGGGCCCCCTCGCCGACCGGCTGGCGGCGCAGGGCCGCTACGCCGAGGCGATCCGGGAGCGGCTGCGGGGCATGATCGGCGAGCTGGTGGCCGAGCGGGTGGTGGAGCAGCGCCCGGGGATGACGGTCGCGGAGCTGACCGCCGCGGCCACGGCCGGCCGGCCCCCGGTCGGCCCGCCGCTCACCGCCGCCGCCGAGATCTTCTCCGAGATCTGGTACGCCCACCGCCCCGCCTCGCCCGCCCACGACGCTCGCATGCGGGAACTCGCCGAGGCCCTCCACCACGCCCTGACCCTGCCCCCCACCCTGCCCCCCACCCCCACTCCTCCGCCCCCGCCCCCGCCCGACCGGGACGCCCCTCCGCGTGATCATGGAGTTGCCGGTCCGGCGCTCGGCGTGTCACACGGTCAACTCCATGATCACCAGGGCGGTGCGCGGTGGTGAGCGCGGTGAGGGGTGCGACGGGGGGTGCGGTGGCGAGCACGGCGGGGGGTGCCGGGGGAGGGCGCGCCGCCGGGTTGGTCCGGCCGGGGCGGCGGGGGTGGCGGGTCGCCGTTCCGTTCGGGGTGGCCGCGCTGCTGGTCACGGTCACCCTGGTCGCCCACGCCGCGGACCAGCCCGACCCGGCCGAACCGGGCTTCCTCTCCCCGGTCGCCACGGACGCCGGCGGGGGCAGCCGGCTCGCCGAGGCGCTACGCGCCCGGGGCGTCACCGTGCGGCGGGAGACCGACACCCTCCAGGCGCTGCTGGCCACGGAGCCGGGCCCGGCGACCCTGTTCGTGCCCGCGCCCGAGCTGCTGCACCCGGACACCGTCGGCGCGCTGGGCGACCTGCCCGACGGGACCCGGCTGGTGCTGGTCGACCCGCCCCGGCGGGTGCTGGAGGCCGCCGGCCTGCCGCTGGTCCCCACCGGCCGGCGATGGGCCGCCCGGGCGGCCGGCCCCGACGCCGACGGGCGACCCTGCCCGCTGCCCGAGGCGGCCCGCGCGGGCGTCGCCGCGGCCGAGCGCCAGCGGTACGCCGTGGCGCCCGACCAGCCCGCGGGGCGCGTCGACCGCTGCTACTCGGGTGGGCTGGTCCGCGTCCCCTCGTCCGCCGAGACGGTGGTGGTCGGCGCCAGCGACCCGTTCCGCAACGACCGGATCGACGAGCACGGAAACCGGGAGCTGGCCGCCGGGGTGCTCGGCGGGTCCGGCCGGGTCGTCTGGCTCGACCTGGACGGCCCCGCCCCGGCGCCCAGCTTCGGCGACGGCGACTCCGGCGGGCCGGCCTGGTCCCCCGCCCCCGGCGGCTCCACGGGCTGGGGCGACGGGACCGCCGACGAGGGGGTGGGCGGCCCGGCCGGCGGCGACGAGGGGGTGGGCGGCCCGGGGAACGCCGACACCGGCGAGCGGGGCCCGGGGAGGTCCGCCGACGACGACGGTCCCCCGCCGAACCCGCTCTGGGCCGCGTTCCCCGCCTGGTTCTGGGCGCTGCTGGCCCAGCTCGCCCTCGCGGCGCTGCTGCTGGTGCTCTGGCGGGCCCGCCGGCTCGGCCCGCCCGTGTCGGAGCCGCTGCCGGTGACCGTCCGCTCCGCGGAGACGGTGCTCGGCCGGGCCCGGCTCTACCAGCGGGCCCGCGCCCGGGGCCCGGCCGCCCGTACCCTGCGGTCCGCCGCCCTGGCCCGGCTGCTGCCCCGGCTGAACCTGCCGGCGGAAACGCCGACCACCGAGGTCGCCGGCGCGGTCGCCGCCCGCGCCGGCGGCACCGTCGCGCAGGCCCACGACCTGCTGTACGGCGGGGAGCCGACCAGCGACCGGGAGCTGCTCGACCTGGCCCGGTCGCTGGACCGGCTGACCCGTACCGTCGTCGAGCGGAGCGGCCCCGGGCACGTCCCCGTCGGCGACCCGGCGGGCCCCGGCGCCGGACCGGCCGACCCGCCGGACCCCGGGCCACGGCCCGACCACCCGACCGTCGCCCCCCGACCCCGTACCGCCCCGCCGAAGGAGGAGCCCCGGTGACCCGACCCGCCGGAACCGCCGAGTCCCCGACCACCGGCCCGGACGACGCCCGCGCCGCCCTGCACCGGTTGCGGGCCGAGGTGGCCCGGGCGGTCGTCGGCCAGGACGCGGTGGTCACCGGCCTGGTGATCGCCCTGCTCTGCCGGGGCCACGTGCTGCTGGAGGGCGTGCCGGGGGTGGCCAAGACGCTGCTGGTCCGGACGGTCGCCGCCGCCCTCGACCTGACCAGCAAGCGGGTGCAGTTCACCCCGGACCTGATGCCCGGCGACGTCACCGGGTCGCTGATCTTCGACCCGCGTACCGCCGCGTTCACCTTCCGCGAGGGCCCGGTCTTCACCAACCTGCTGCTCGCCGACGAGATCAACCGGACGCCGCCGAAGACCCAGTCGGCGCTGCTGGAGGTGATGGAGGAACGGCAGGTGTCGGTGGAGGGAGAGCGGCGTGGGCTGCCCGACCCGTTCATCGTCGCCGCCACCCAGAACCCGGTCGAGTACGAGGGCACGTATCCGCTGCCGGAGGCTCAGCTCGACCGGTTCCTGCTCAAGCTGACCGTGCCGCTGCCCACCCGGGACGAGGAGCTGGGCGTGCTGCGGGCGCACCACGCCGGTTTCGACCCGCGCGACCTGGCCGCAGCGGGCGTATGGCCGGTGGCCGGCCCCGCCGACCTGGCCGCGGCCCGGGCGGCGATGGGTCGGGTGTACGTGGCCGACGCGGTCCTCGGCTACATCGTGGACCTGTGCCGGGCCACCCGGGCCGCGCCGGCGCTGGAGCTGGGGGCGTCGCCCCGGGGCGCCACCGCCCTGCTCGGCACGGCGAAGGCGTGGGCCTGGCTGGCCGGCCGCGACCACGTCGTCCCGGACGACGTGAAGGCCGTGGCCCGCCCGACCCTGCGGCACCGGCTGCGGCTGCGCCCGGAGGTGGAGCTGGAGGGGGTCGCGGTGGACACGGTGCTGGACGCGGTGCTGACCACCGTGCCGACGCCCCGATGACCTGGCGGGCGGGCGCGCTGCTGGCGGCGGGCGCGGCGACCCTGCCGCTGTGGCCGGCGCCGTTCGTCGCGATGGTGGTGATGACCGTCGCCGTGCTCGCCCTGGCCGCGGTCGACCGGGCGCTCGCCGCGCCGCCCGGCGAACTGGCCGTCGACCGGCACGGGGACCGGCGGGTCCGGCTCGGCGGCACCGCCACCGTCACCCTGCGCCTGACCAACGCCTCCGCCCGTACGCTCCGCGCCCAGGTCCGGGACGACTGGGTGCCGTCGGCCGGGGCGCGGCCGGACCTGCCGCCGGGGCGCCTCGTCCGCGTCGAGCCGGGCGGCACGGTCGAGCTGCCCACCCGGCTCACCCCGCTGCGGCGCGGCGACCGGCCGGCGGCGGTCGTGACGGTCCGCTCGTTCGGTCCGCTGCGGCTGGCGTTCCGGCAGCGCTCCGGGCGTCCCGCCACCCCGCCGTGGACGCTGCGCGTACTGCCCCGGTTCGACTCGCGCCGGCACCTGCCCGAGCGGCTGGCCCGACTGCGGGTGATCCAGGGCAGCCAGGTGGCCCGGGGCAGGGGCGAGGGCACCGAGTTCGACACGCTGCGCGAGTACCTGGTCGGCGACGACGTCCGGTCGATCGACTGGCGGGCCAGCGCGCGCCGCGCGGACGTGCTGGTGCGCACCTGGCGCCCGGAGCGGGACCGGCGGCTGGTCTGCGTCCTGGACACGGGGCGCACCTCGGCGGTACGCATGGGCGACGAGCCGCGGCTGGACACCTGCATCGACGCCGCGCTGCTGCTCACCGCGCTGGCGGCCCGCGCGGGCGACCGGGTGGACCTGATCGCCGCCGACGCCGTGGTCCGGGCGACGGTCACCGGCGCCGGCCGCCCGGCGCTGCTGGCCCGGCTGGTCGACGCGGTGGCGCCGCTGCAGCCGGCGCTGGGGGAGACCGACTTCGGGCTGATCGCCGGCGAGGTGCTGCGCCGGGAGCGGCGGCGCAGCCTGCTGGTGCTGTTCACCGCGCTGGAGCCAGGGGCGCTCGGCGAGGGCCTGCTGCCGGTGCTGCCCCGGCTGGCGGCCCGGCACCGGGTGGTCGTCGCCGCGACCCACGACCCGGTCCTCACGACGCTCACCACGGCGGCGCCGACCCGCCCGGGCGACCCGTACGCGGCGGCGGTCGCCTGGCGGGCCCTGGCCGAACGCGGACGCGTCCGCGCCGCCCTGGGCCGCCACGGCGTCACGGTGGTCGACGCCACCGCCGACGGGCTCGCCCCCGCCGTCGCCGACGCCTACCTCCGCCTCAAGGCCCTGGGTCAGCTCTGACCCGGCCGGCACGGCGGGACCAGCGGGGCACTTGGGCCGCGGCGCGGCGGCCGAACACGACGACGTACGCCAGGAAGGCGAGCCAGACCGCGGCGCCGGCGGCGATCCGGGCCGCCAGGGGCACCGGGGCGGGGGTGACGAACGCCTCCAGGACGGCGGAGACCGCGAACACGCCGACCAGGCCGAGGGCGGCCAGGATGGCCGAGCGCCCGGCCTCGGCCACCGCCTGCCCCCGGCTGAGCCGGGGCGGCGGGGCGATCCACGCCCACGCGGTACGCAGCCCGACCCCGGCCGCCACGAAGACCCCGGTCAGCTCCAGCAGGCCGTGCGGGGTGATCAGGCCGAAGAACACGTCGGCACGGCCGTAGGAGACCATCACCCCGCCGACCACGCCGACGTTGAGCGCGTTCTGCCAGAGCAGCCAGAACACCGGTACGACGAGCACGCCCGACGCGAGGCACTGCGCGGCGATCCAGGCGTTGTGCGTCCACAGGTGGAAGGCGAACGTCGGCGCGGAGAACTCCGTGTAGTAGCCCGCGAAGCCCGAGCGCACCAGCTCGGCGGCGGCCTCCTCGCCGATGAACGCGGCGGCGGTGTCCGGGTGGCCGGCGACGTACCAGATGAGGAAGCCGCTGAGCAGACTGAACCCGGTCGCCACGGCGCACCACCACGGCCAGGCGCGGTAGACCGCGCCGGGGAAGCCGACGAGCAGGAACCGCCCGACAGCCGCCCAGGACGGCCGGGGCCGGCCGGTGATCCGGCCCCGGGCCCGCAGCACGAGTTGGGAGAGTCGGGCGACCAGCACCGGCTCGGGCGCGCGGCTGCGCAGCACCGACAGGTGGGTGGCCGCCCGCTGGTAGAGCGCCACCAACTCGTCCACCTCGGCGGCGGAGAGCCTGCGCCGGCCGGACAGTTCCTCCAGCCGCCGCCACTCGCCGCGATGCTCGGCGACGTACGCGTCGAGATCCACACGTCCTCCCCCGTCCGGCGACCATAGTGTTCACTGTGCGGGTGAGCGCGCAACCACCGGCACCGGCGGCCCCCGGCGCGTCCGGGGCCGACGCCGGCCTGATCAGCGGCGAGGCCGTGGAGCTCGACGTACGGGCCGCCCGGATCGGCTCCCGGGTGCTGGCACTGCTGCTCGACCTCGTGCCGCAGGCCGCCCTCGCCGTGGTCCTGGCGCTCTGTCTGGCGGCGCTGGCGAACGTGCTTCCCGCCGAGGTCGCCGACGCGGCGTTGGGCAGCGCGTTCCAGACCGTCGGGGTGATCTGCGTGCTGGTCGGCTACCCGGTGCTGTGGGAGCGGTTCGCCGACGGCCGGACACCGGGCAAGCGGGCCGTCGGGCTGCGGGTGGTCCGGGCCGACGGGGGGCCGGTGGGGCTGCGGCAGTCGCTGATCCGGGCCCTGGTCGGGGTGGCCGTGGAGTGGCCCGGCCTGGTGCTGCCTCTGCTGAGCTGGGCGGCGAGCGTGACCGTGATGGTGACCGACCGGCGCGGCCGGCGGCTCGGCGACCTGGTCGCCGGCACGATGGTGGTGCACGTCCGCCCGGCCGCCGAGTGGCGGCCCGCGCCGCTGCTGGCGCCGGCGCTGGCCGGCTGGGCGTACGCGCTGGACCTCACCCGGCTCGACGACGGCCTCGCGCTGGCCGTGCGGCAGTACGTGACGCGGGCGCACCGGTTCGCCGAACCGGCCCGGTCCCGGCTGGCCCACACGCTGTGGGCCGAGGTGGCCGCCGTGACGGCCCCGCCGCCCCCGCCCGGCGTACCGGAGATGGTCTGCCTGGCCACGGTGCTGGCCGAACGGCATCGCCGGGCGACCCACCGGCTGCACCGGGCCCGGACGCTCACCGCGGCGCTCTGGCCCGAACTGGGGCCGACGCCGCCGGACGGCGCACCGGTCCGGTCCGCCGGCACGACGCTGCGCCCCGCCGTCCCGTCCGCCCGCCCCGGGGACTGACGCGCCCGCCCCACCGCCACCCCGCCCGGCCGGGACGGCACGCGGCCGGCCGGGACGGCACGCGGCCGGCCAGCACCGCACGCGCCGGGTCAGGACGGCACGCGGGGCCGCCGGGTCACGCGAACAGCGCCCGCCCCCAGTGGTCGCCGCCGTCGCGCACGCCCGGCGGGCAGGCGAACAGGCCACTGGAGACGTGCCGCAGGTACTCGTTCATCGCGTCCTGCCGGGACAGCCGGGTCTGGATCGGCACGAACTGCCGGCGCGGGTCGCGCTGGTAGGCGATGAAGAAGAGCCCGGCGTCGAGCCGGCCCAGCCCGTCCGAGCCGTCGACGAAGTTGTAGCCGCGGCGCAGCAGGCGCGCGCCGTCGTTCTGCGCGGGGTGGGCGAGCCGGACGTGCGCGGCCTGGGCGATCACCGGCTGGCCGTCGTCGCCCTTGGCCGCGAAGTCGGGCTCGTCGAACTCGCCGGCCCCGCCCAGCGGCGCGCCGGTGCCCTTGGTCCGCCCGACGATCTGCTCCTGCTCCGCCAGCGGGCTGCGGTCCCAGGTCTCGATCAGCATCCGGATCTTCCGGGTGACCAGGTACGACCCGCCGGTCATCCAGTCCGGCCCGTCCCCCGGCTGGACCCAGAGCTGGTCGCGCAGCAGCCCCGCGTCCTCGGCCTTCAGGTTGGCGGTGCCGTCCTTGAAACCGAACAGGTTGCGCGGGGTCGCCTGGTCGCGGGAGGTCGACGACGTACGCCCGAAGCCGAGCTGCGACCAGCGCACGCTCACCACGCCCATCCCGATCCGGGCCAGGTTGCGGATGGCGTGGACGGCCACCTGCGGGTCGTTCGCGCACGCCTGGACGCAGAGGTCGCCGCCGGAGATCTCCGGCCGCAGCGCGTCCCCGGCGAAGTGCGGCAGGTCGGCCAGGGCGGGCGGGCGCCGGTCGGCGATGCCGAACCGGTCCCTGCCCTGCGCGTCGCGGAACAGCGTCGGGCCGAAGCCGACGGTGAGGGTGAGCTGCGACGGGGGCAGCCCGAGCGCCTCGCCGGTGTCGTCCGGCGGGGCCTCCGGCACGCCGCCTACCGCGCCGAGCACACCGGCGTCCTTCCCGGCGGTCACCCGGGCGGCGGCGGCCGTCCACTCCTGGAGCAGGTCGACGAGGCGCGCGCGGTCCTTCGTGACCACGTCGAACGCGACGAAGTGCAGCCGGTCCTGGGCCGGGGTGGTGATGCCCGACTGGTGCTCGCCGTGGAACGGCACCGCGCCGGCCGCCGCGCCCGGGTCGGCCGAGGCGTGGTCCGCCGGGCCCCGCAGCAGCGCGCCCGCGCCGGCGGCGACGCCCGCCGCCCCGGCGACGCCGGCCCCGGCGAGCGTGATCGCCCGCCGTCGGGACATGTTCCCGGTCATGCCGTTTCCCCTCGCTCCGTGGAATCCCGTCGGGCCGGTCGTCACCGGGCGACGACGGCGGCCACCTTGCTGATCGGCTCGGCCAGCGCGTTGATGCTGTCCGACAGTTCCCTCAGCTCCGCCTTGCTCAGCGCGGTGTGCAGCTTCCACCCGTCGCCGTCGCGGTGCCGGCCGAGCGTGGTCTCCACGTTGGCGAACTCGCGGTCGAGCGTGCCGACCAGCTCGGGCGCGCGCTGCTCCAGCGCCGGGCGGAGCGCGGCGATCGCGGCCTTCGAGCCCTCCAGGTTGGCGTTGAAGTCCCAGAGGTCGGTGTGCGAGTACCGCTCCTCCTCGCCGGTGATCTTTCCGCTGGCGACCTCGTCGAGCAGCGCCTTGGCGCCGTTGGCAAGCTGCAGCGGGGTGAGCTTCTCCGCGTTCGCCTTCGCCACGATGGCCTTGACGTCGGTGAGCAGCTGGTCGGCGATCGGGCCGTCCTTGCTGACGTCGCCGGTCGTCCAGAGGTCCTTCTCGATCCGGTGGAAGCCGGTGAACTCCATGCCCTCCTCGACGACCTCCTCCCGACCGTCGATCTTCGGGTCGAGGTCGCCGAAGCTCTCCGCGACCGGCTCGATCCGCTCCCAGTAGGTGCGGGCCACCGGGTACAGCGCCTTGGCCTTGGCCACGTCGCCGGCCTTGACCGCGGCCACGAACTCCTCGGTCCTGGTCAGCAGCGCGGCGGTCTGGCTGTTGACGTACCGCTGGTAGCTCGCCGTCGCGTCGGCGAGCGCGGCGTCGGGGGCGATGGTCGCGGCGGTGCCGCTGACCTTCAGCGCGCCCCGGATGCCCTTGCCGCTCATCCCGGGCTTGCAGGCCGTCTCGTACGTCCCGGCGGGCAGCTCGACCCGCAGCTCGCGGCTGAGCCCGGGAGCGATGTTCTCCACCTCGCCCAGCACCCGGTCGCCCGCGGCGTACACGTAGAACTCGGTGACCTTGGCGCCGGAGTTGGTCACCTTGAACGTGGTCTGGCCGGCGTCCAGCTCGGTGCGGCCGACCTCGCAGGCGGTGTCGGTCGCCTTGACGGTGATCACGCCGTCGTCGGCCGCCCCGGCGTCGGAGTCCTTCCCGCCGCCGCAGGCGGCGAGGCCGGTGGTGGCCAGCACGCCGGCGGCGGCGAGCACCACGAAGCGGGTGGTACGCATCAGGTGTTTCTCCTCGTCGGATCAGGCGCGCGACGCGGGCAACGGCCCGCCGCCGGTGGACTGGTTGGCGGCGGGGCCGCCGACCGGGGTGGGCCGGGCCGGCGACGCGGGCCGGCGCAGGAAGAGCAGCAGCACCGGCACGGCGTACGCGACCCAGGCGACCGTCTCCAGCAGGCTCGGCGCGGGGGTGATGTTGAACATCCCGGCGAGCAGGGCGGCGTGCCAGGTGCTCGGGTCGAGGACCGCGGTGATGTCGAACGCCAGGTCGTGCAGGCCGGGCAGGACGTCGGCCTCCTGGAAGTCGTGCACGCCGTACTTGAGGATGCCGGCGGCGACCAGGATCAGCAGCGCGCCGGTCCAGGTGAAGAACGCCGACAGGTTGATCTTCAGGGCGCTGAAGTACAGGCCCACGCCGATCGCCACCGCGGTGGCGATGCCGCCGGCCAGGGCCAGCAGCGGGCCGCTGTCCGCGGCGGCGCCCTGCGCCGCGGAGTAGAAGATCAGGGCCGTCTCCAGGCCCTCGCGGACCACCGAGAGGAAGGCCATGCCGGCCACCGCGAGGGAGCCGACGGCCAGCGCCTCGGTCAGTCTGCCGCGCAGCTCGCCGGCGATCGTCCGGGCGGCCCGGCGCATCCAGAAGATCATCCAGGTGACGAAGACGACCGCCGCGACGGAGGTGACCGCCTCGAACAGCTCCCGGTCGCCGCTGTCGGCCAGCAGCGAGGTCGAGGTGTACTCGATCAGCCAGCCGAACAGCACGGAGAGCGCCACGGCGGCGCCGACCCCGACCCAGACCTGGGGCAGCCGGTTCCGGCGCTGCGACTTCACGAGGAAGGCGACCAGGATGCTCACCACGAGGGTGGCCTCCAGCCCTTCCCGCAGGCCGATCAGGTACGTGGCGAACATCAGGACTCCGTGATCAGTTAGGCATGCCTTCGTTCAAGTTAGGGCAGCCATACCTTCCCCCTCATCCGGCGTCCCGTCAAGTCGTTCCCGGCAATCTCACCCGAGCATCCGGTCCCCGCGCACGCGGAGGGGCCCGGGTCGGTCGACCCGGGCCCCTTCGGGGTGACTCAGTAGCGGTAGTGCTCCGGCTTGAACGGGCCCTCCTGCGGGATGCCCAGGTAGGCGGCCTGCTCCTTGGTCAGCGTGCTCAGCTTCGCGCCGAGCGCGTCGAGGTGCAGCCGGGCGACCTTCTCGTCCAGGTGCTTCGGCAGCACGTAGACGCCGACCGGGTACTCGTCGGTCTTGGTGAACAGCTCGATCTGGGCGATCGTCTGATTGGCGAACGAGTTCGACATCACGAAGCTCGGGTGGCCGGTGGCGTTGCCCAGGTTCAGCAGGCGACCCTCCGACAGCACGATGATGGTGTGGCCGTCGTCGAACTTCCAGAGGTCCACCTGCGGCTTGATGTTCTCCCGGGTGACGTCGGACCGCTTGGCCAGGCCGGCCATGTCGATCTCGTTGTCGAAGTGGCCGATGTTGCCGACGATGGCCTGGTGCTTCATCCGGGCCATGTGCTCGTTGGTGATGACGTCGAAGCAGCCCGTGGCGGTGATGAAGATGTCGGCCTGCTCGACCACGTCGTCCAGCGTGGAGACCTGGTAGCCGTCCATCGCCGCCTGCAGGGCGCAGATCGGGTCGACCTCGGTCACCACGACCCGGGCGCCCTGGCCGCGCAGCGACTCGGCGCAGCCCTTGCCCACGTCGCCGTAGCCGAGCACGACCGCCATCTTGCCGCCGATGAGCACGTCGGTGGCCCGGTTGATGCCGTCGATCAGGGAGTGGCGGCAGCCGTACTTGTTGTCGAACTTGCTCTTGGTCACCGAGTCGTTGACGTTGATGGCCGGGAAGAGCAGGGTGCCGGCGCGGTGCATCTCGTAGAGCCGGTGCACGCCGGTGGTGGTCTCCTCGGTCACGCCCTTGATGCCGCCGGCGATCCGGGTCCAGCGCTGACCGTCCTCGGCGAGCGAACGGTGCAGCAGCTCGAGGATGACCGCGTACTCCTCCGAGTCGGCGGACTCCACCGGCGGGACGACACCGGCCTTCTCGAACTCGGATCCCTTGTGGACGAGCAGCGTGGCGTCGCCGCCGTCGTCGAGGATCATGTTGGGGCCACCGCCGGCCCCGCCGGCAGCGCCAGCGGAGTCGTCGGGCCACATCAGAGCCCTCTCGGTGCACCACCAGTACTCCTGGAGGGTTTCACCCTTCCAGGCGTAGACCGGGACGCCGGCCGGGGCCTCCGGGGTGCCGTCGGGGCCGACGACGACCGCGGCGGCGGCGTGGTCCTGGGTGGAGAAGATGTTGCAGGACGCCCAGCGGACCTGCGCGCCGAGCGCCACCAGGGTCTCGATCAGCACGGCGGTCTGGATCGTCATGTGCAGCGAGCCCGTGATCCGGGCGCCCCGCAGGGGCTGCGCCTCGGCGAACTCGCGGCGGATCGCCATCAGGCCCGGCATCTCGTGCTCGGCGAGCCGGATCTCCTTGCGCCCGAACTCGGCGAGAGACAGATCCGCCACCTTGTAGTCGCCCTCGGCGAGGGTGCTCGGCCGTGCCTCGGACGACTTGCCGCTGGTGGCCGCCGGGAGGGTGCTGGTCATGGAAGCTCCTGTCGGACGAAGT
The DNA here is from genome assembly GCF_043198215.1 of Micromonospora sp. NPDC048830. Taxonomy (NCBI): domain Bacteria; kingdom Bacillati; phylum Actinomycetota; class Actinomycetes; order Micromonosporales; family Micromonosporaceae; genus Micromonospora; species Micromonospora sp. NPDC048830. Next base: position 19,648 of record NZ_JBICUP010000026.1, on the reverse strand, counting down.
GCTGCGCGACCTTCCACATTACGCGCGGGGGCGGACAGCGCACGGGGCGGTCGGCGGTGAACGGACTCTCCGTCCACCGGCCGGCCGCCCCGCGCATCCCCCCGGTTTGGTTCCCCGCGCGCTCTCGGACCTTCGTCGCGATAACGCTGCGCACCCATAGAGTCACACTCCGCCAACACCACGTCAAGCTATTCCGGGAATTCCCGACTTGCATCGGGCGCGGACGGCCGCCGGCTCCCCGCGCCCGGTGGTGTACGGGCGCGCGCCGGCACCCGCCGGGGCACCCGAACGGGCGGTCGATCGGCCGACCCGTCCGGGCCCGCCATCCGAGCGGACCCGCCGACGGGTAGCCGTCAGGTCAGGGCGGCCGTCAGGTCAGGGCGACCGTCGCCACGTACGCCTCGCCCGCGCCCGCGAGAAGGAGCGGGCCGGCGTCGGCGGGGCCGATCGCGGCCTGCCCGGCGGCGAGGGTCAGCGGGCCCGTGCCGTCGTCCACCGAGAGCCGCCCGGAGCCGCAGAGCACCACGCGCGGCCCCGGCACCGCCAGCCGGACCGGCGTGCCCGGGTCCGCCACCCGCACCCCGTACAGGGCGAAGTCATCGACCGGCGCCGGCCAGCGGACCACTCCCGGCGCCACGGGCAGCGGCGCAACCACCGGGTCGTCGAGCACCTCGAAGCGCAGCACCCGCAGCAACTCGTCGACGTCCACCCGCTTCGGGGTCAGCCCGCCGCGCAGCACGTTGTCGCTCGCGGCCATGATCTCCACGCCGGTGCCGCGCAGGTAGGCGTGCAGGTTGCCGGCCGGCATCCAGATCGCCTCCCCGGGCGCGAGCCGGACGTGGTTGAGCAGCAGCGCCACCAGCACCCCCGGGTCGGCCGGGTAGCGGGCGGCGAGATCCCGGGCCAGTGCCGCGTCCGGGCCGTCGACATCGGCCGCCATCACGGCCGACACCAGGCCCGCCCGCTCCGCCGCGGGCCAGCTCAGCAGCAGCCGTACGGCCTCGCGCAGCCCCGCCGGGCCGCCGCGCAACGCCCCCACCACGGGCTCCAGCGCCGGTACGCCGAACGCGGCGAGCACGTCGGCCGACTCCAACGGATCGCGGAACCCGCACAGGGCGTCGAACGGCGACAGCGCGACCAGCAGTTCCGGCTTGTGGTGCGGGTCGGCGTAGTTGCGCCGCCCCTCGGGCCGGGCGACGTCGGCGGCGTACCCCGCGCGGGCCTGCTCGGCGTCCGGGTGGGCCTGCAGGCTCAGCGGCGCGTCGGCGGCGAGCACCTTGAGCAGGAACGGCAGCCGCGGGCCGAACCGCTCGACGAGCCGCCCGCCGAGCCAGTGCCCCGGCTCGGCGGCCAGCAGGTCGACCAGGCTCACCGCCGCGCCGCCCCGGCGGACGGTGGCCGGGGCGCCCGGGTGGGCGCCCAGCCACAGCTCGGCCTCCGGGCCGGCGCTGGGCGTCGGGCGCCCCTGCAACTCGGCGATCGCCGTGCGTGAACCCCAGGCGTAGTCCCGGATCGGCCCGTACAGCAGCTCCATGTCAGCTCCCTGCCTGGCCGGCTGCGTCGCCCGGCGCGCCGCCCACGCCCTCCGGCTGGGTGTGCGCCGCGGCCCCCGTGCCGGCCTGCGCGGCGGCGGCCGACCAGATGTCCGGCTCCAGGTAGATCACCCGGGCGAGGGGCACGGCCGCGCGGATCCGCGCCTCCACCGCGTTGATCCCCCGGGCCAGCTCCTCCGCGGTCGCACACGGCGGCACCGCGACCTTCGCGGCCACCATCAGCTCCTCCGGGCCCAGGTAGAGCGTCTTCATGTGGATGATCCGCTCGACCTCCGGGCCGGCGGTGACCGCCTGCTCGATCGCGGCCACGTCCTTCGGCTCGGCGCCCTCGCCGAGCAGCAGGCTCTTGGTCTCGACCGCCAGGATGAACGCGATGGTCACCAGCAGGACGCCGATCATGCCGGTGCCCAGGGCGTCCCACTCGCCGTCGCCGGTGGCGAGGGTCATCCCGACGCCGAAGAGCGCGAACACCAGGCCGACCAGGGCGCCGAGGTCCTCCAGCAGCACCACCGGCAGCTCGGGCGCCTTCGCCCGGCGGACGAAGTGCGCCCAGGACTGGTTGCCCCGGATGTGGTTGGACTCCTTGATGGCGGTACGGAAGGAGAAGCTCTCCAGCACGATCGCCACCACCAGGACGGTGACCGGCACCCACTGCCAGCTGGTGATCGGCTCCGGGTGCGACCACTTGTGGTACGCCTCGTAGAGCGCGAACAGGCCGCCGACGCTGAACAGCACGATCGAGACGATGAACGCGTAGATGTAGCGCTCCCGCCCGTACCCGAAGGGGTGTTCCGGGGTGGCGGTCCGCTTCGCCCGGCGCCCGCCGAGCAGCAGCAGGCCCTGGTTGCCCGAGTCGGCCACCGAGTGGATCGACTCGGCCAGCATCGACGAGGAGCCCGTCAGCAGGAACGCGACGAACTTCGTGACCGCGATCCCGACGTTCGCCAGCAGGGCCGCGACGATCGCCTTGGTGCCGCCGTTGGCGCTCACTGGTTGGCCAGCTCCTTCATCTCGGTGATGGCCGGTACCGCCATCGGGTCCAGTCCGTGTGCGAGGGCGAGGTAGACGGCGGCGAAGTCCGGCACCGCCGTCAGCGAGGCGAGCCGCTCCAGCGCGGAGCCGCCCTCGGCGGTGACGACGTCGCAGCGCACCCCGCGCCGCTCGGCGAGCGTCTGCACGGCGTCGGCCCGGCGTTCCTCGACGGCCAGGGGCTCGTCGGCGTCGTCCTCGGGGTTGAGGCCGCCGTCGCGCAGCAGCACCACCCGCAGCCGGGTGGCGGCCTCCTCGGCCTCGCCCGGGTCGGCGAAGATGTCCCGCTCCCCCTCGGCGAGCCCGCCGAAGACCCCGTCGAGCAGGCCGACACGGCCCCGGCCGGCCTCGCCGAGCGCCCCGCTGACGACCGGGTAGCGGGCGTTGGCCGACAGGGTGTCGCCGAACCGGCGGGCCGCCACGGTGGCCAGCGGCGACGAGCCCCAGACGATCGGGATCGAGCCGGCCAGCCCGAGGGCCAGCGACTTCGCGGGGTTGACGAAGGACTCGGCGGTGGGGCGGCACCGGTCGGCGTCCGCGTCGAGCCGCGCCGCCGTCTCCGCGAGGTCCGCCTCGTTGACCTTCACGAGCCCGAGCGTACGGCCGGCGAGCAGGACCGGCACGGTGAGCGCCCAGAGGCTGGCCCGGGCCGGCGCGCGCCGGGGCACCGGGATGAACGGCGCCCGGGCCCGCTCGGCCACCGACTGCAACTGCGAGTCCGGCGCGCCGACGGCGACCAGCCGGGCGCCCCGCCGGTGGGCGGCCTCGGCGGCGCCGAGCGCCTCCGGGCTGCGACCCGACGCGCTGACCGCGATGACCACGTCGGCGGAGCCCACCCAGCCGGGCACGCCGGCGCTGCGGTGCGGGATGACCGGCACCGGGCAGCGCGGCCCGGCGACGGTGGCCAGCACGTCCCCGGTACGCCCGGCGGTGCCGATGCCGGCGATGACGACCGCCCGCGGCCGGCCCTCGTCGGCGAGCACGGACAGGTTGGCCTCGGCCGCCAGGGCCGCCGACTCCCGCACCTGCGCTCCCGCGGAGGCGGTGAACCGCAGCATGCCGCCCGGGTCGCGCTCGGCGAGGGCGTCCGCGTCGTCCAGCAGGGACTCGTCGGCGTACCGGTGCCCGCTGACCCCGGCCGTGCCCTCCATCACCGCTGCTGCGCGGGTCCGCCGCGCGCCTCGTCGAGCAGCAGCACCGGGACGTCGTCGCGCACCTCGAAGATCCGCCCGCACTCGGTGCAGGTCAGGGTCTGCGCCTGGGCGTCGTAGTCCAGCGGGGCGTGGTGTGTGTCCGGGCAGGCGAGAATCTCGAGCAACTGCGGGTCCAGGGCCACGGCGCGGCTCCTTCCACGGGTGCGGGTCGACGGCCGGCGGTGCCGACCGGCGCAGGCGATCTTAACGGCGAACCCGGTCGAGCACCTCGTCGCGGAGCGTGGCCATCCGCTCCGCGGTCGGGGCCTCGACGTTGAGCCGCAGCAGCGGCTCGGTGTTGCTGGCGCGCAGGTTGAACCACGCGCCGTCGGGGAAGGACAGGGTGAGCCCGTCCAGCTCGTCGGCCTCCGCCTCCGGGTACGCGGCCCGCACCTCGGCGACCTTCGCCGCCTGGTCGGGCACGGTCGAGTTGATCTCCCCGGAGGCGACGTAACGCTCGTACCCGGCGGTTAGTTCGGACAGCGGCAGGTCCTGCTCGCCGAGCGCGGCGAGGGTGTGCATGGCGGCCAGCATGCCGGTGTCGGCGAACCAGAAGTCCCGGAAGTAGTAGTGGGCCGAGTGCTCCCCGCCGAAGATGGCGTTGGTGCGTGCCATCTCGGCCTTGATGAAGGAGTGGCCCACCCGGGCCACCAAGGGCTCGCCGCCGTGCTCGCGGACGATCTCCGGCACGGCGCGGGAGGTGATCGGGTTGTGGATCACCGTGGCGCCCGGGTACTTCCCCAGCTCGCGGACCGCCACCAGCGCCGTGATGGCCGACGGGGAGACGGGCTCGCCGCGCTCGTCCACCACGAAGCAGCGGTCCGCGTCGCCGTCGAAGGCCAGCCCCAGGTCGGCCCCGTGCTCCCGGACCGCGCGCTGGAGGTCGACCAGGTTCGCCGGGTCCAGCGGGTTGGCCTCGTGGTTGGGGAACGTGCCGTCGAGTTCGAAGTAGAGCGGGACGATCTCCAGCGGCAGCGCGGGCAGCACGGCGTCGCCGAGCACGCTGGGCACCGTCCAGCCGCCCATCCCGTTGCCGGCGTCGACGACGACCTTCAGCGGCCGGATGCCGGTGAGGTCGACCAGTCCGCGCAGGTGGGCGGCGTACTCGGGGCGCAGGTCCCGCCGCCGCACCGGCCGGGTCGGCTCGCCGGCCGGGCGGCGCGTGCCGGAGTCGAGCATCGCCTGCGCCCGGTCCCGGATGTCGGCCAGGCCGCTGTCCTGCCCGATCGGGCGGGCACCGGCGCGGCACATCTTGATGCCGTTGTACTTGGCCGGGTTGTGGCTGGCGGTGAACATCGCGCCGGGCAGCCCGAGGGTGCCGGAGGCGTAGTAGAGCATGTCGGTGGAGCAGAGGCCCAACTCGATGACGGAGCGCCCCTCGGCCCGCACGCCGGCGGCGAACGCCTCGGCCAGCCCCGGGCCGCTGGCCCGCATGTCGTGCGCGATCAGGACGGCGTCGCCGGGCTCGCCGATGGCGGCGAGCACCTGGGTGAAGGCGGCCCCCAGCGCCTCGGCCGTCCGCTCGTCCCACTGGTCCGGCACCGTCCCTCGGACGTCGTACGCCTTCACGATCTGGGACAGTTCAGACACCGGTTTCGCTCCTTGGCCGCAGGTCGTCAACGCACCTGAGCGTATCGGAGCGTCCCGGCGCCGCCCGGATCAGTCGGGCAGCCGGGGCATGATCGTCGTCGCGTCGCCGGGCGCGGGCGGGGTGGCCGGTGGCCCGGAGACCGGGCCGGCCTGCGCCGGGTACGTGGTGCCGCCGTAGCCGCCCCCGCCGGCCGGCGGGGTGGCCGGCGCGTCCGGCCGCGTGCCGTACACGGAGCCGGACGGGGCCGCGGCCGGCCGGCCGTACACGCCGCCGGACGGCGCCCCACCGGCGTACGGCGGCGCCCCGGCCCCCGCCCGGTAGGTGGTGCCGCCGGGTTGGCGTGGCTGCGGCAGGCCGGGATGGGCGCCGCCGGCCGGCTCGCGCTCGGCACGGGACCGGCGGACCAGCAGCACGATCAGGCCGGCGCCCACCACGACCAGGCCGAGGCCGAGGAGCATGTACAGGGAGATGCCCCCGGAGCCCTCCTCGGCGGCGACCGTGCTGGACTGGCCGGCCTGCCCGCCTGCGGCGGCCAGGGTCGGGCCGGCGTCGGCGGGCACCTCCTCGGTCGGGGCCACGGTCGGGGACGGGGAGCGGCTCGGGGTGGGCGACGGGCTGGGCGAACGCCGCCCCTGCACCACCCGCGCCGTCGTGGCGTCCCGGCCGAGGGTCTGCCCGCGCGCGGTCGTCGCCTCGCCCACCACCGTCAGCCGGCCGGCCGGGGCGCCGGGACGGAAGGCCAGCCGGTAGCGCAGCGTCACGCTCTTGCCCTTGCACAGGGTCGGGTTCGCCGGCGTGACCTGCTGGGTGGCCACCACGCCCCCGGCGCCGCCGGTCGGCACGGGCCACCAGCGGCCGCCCGTCGCGAACTGCACGGAGACCTGGTCGGCGGCGAGGCCGTCGAGCCGCAGCCCCAGCGTCGAGCGCACCATGACGCAGCCGTCGGTGCGTCTGCGCACCTCCACCGACACCGACCCCGGCGAGCCGCCGGGGGTTAAGCTGTCCGCGGCGCGCACCCGCACCGAGTCGCCGTCGGCGAGGGCCGGCGACGCGCCGACGGCCAGCAGGCCGCCCAGCATCACGCAGACCGCCGCGAGCCGCGTCGCCTGCCTACGTACCGCCATGGTCACCTCGCACTCCTCCCCGGCTGGGGTCCGCCGGTCAGGTTACTACCGGCGCCGGACAACCCCGGGTGATTGAGCGCACCGAATGTGCGCCGCATTACGCCGTGCGCCGGCCGGGCCGGGAAGGCCGCCGGCACATCTCAGGGCACGGCGGGCAGCGCCTGACGGCAGAGCCGATCGGCGGTACGGGTGGTTTCCGGCAGCCGGTACCGCGGGGTCAGCGCGAGCACCCGGGCGCACGCGTTGTCCAGGCTCATCCGGTGCCCGACGCTGACGAAGACGGGCTTCACCCCGTCCCGGGTGCGCAGCACCCGGCCCACCACCTCGTCGCCGTCGCGCAGCGGCGACCACGAGCCGCGCTCCGGGCCCGGCGGCTCCCACCGGCCCACCAGCGGCGTCTTGCCCACCCCGAGGGCGGGCAGGCCGGTGACCACGCCCAGGTGGCAGGCGAGTCCGAACCGGCGCGGATGGGCCAGCCCGTGCCCGTCGCAGACCAGCAGCTCCGGCCGGACGGTCAGCCGGTCCAGCGCGGCCAGCAGGGCGGGCAACTCCCGGAAGGCGAACAACCCGGGGACGTAGCCGAACGCGGGCCGGCCCACGCTGACCGCCTGGTCCACCACGGCCAGCGTCCGGGCGTCCAGCACGGTCACGGCCGCCGCGAGCCGGTCGCCGGCCTCGGCGTACGCGACGTCCAGGCCGGCCACGGTCGCGGGCGCGGCGGGACCGGGCCCGACCAGGTCCGCCAGCGGTCGCAACCGCTCCTGTACGGCGACCGCCTCGGCCTCGGTCCGCGGGGTCGCCGACGTCGTCACGCGAGGATCGTATGCGGTGCCCGGCGCCCCGCCGCGCGTCGCGGCACGGGTCGAGGCTGCCCCGGTACGCGGGCCGGTGCGGCCGGCGGCCGGGCGGCGACACACCCGGCCGGTCCGGGCCGGCTTTTCGCACACCTGTCGGGTAGGTTCTTCTGGTCCCGAATCCCGCCACGACGACAGGAGAAGCTCCGCGCATGGGCAAGAAGACGATCCACGTCTCCGACTTCAGCGGCACCGTACTGGGGCCGGACGACGAGGTGGTCCGTGTCGTGGTGCTGGAGCACCCCGACCTGGTGGCCGGGCCCGTGCAGCTGGACGCGACCCCGGTCGAGGTCGAGAGCATCGACGACGCGGCGCTGGACGTCGCGGTGGTCGAGATCCACGACCGGCACGGCGGCGGGGAGCCGCGCCGGGTGGTGCTGACCGCGAGCGAGTTCGACGCGATGGCCACCGACGTGCCGATGGCCCAGCTGCTGCGGACCGCCGAACGGGTCCGCCCGCCGAAGGCGCGCAAAGGCGTCGAGAAGGTGGACTACGGCACCATCGAGCACGCCGGCAAGCCGCACCGGGGGCGGGTCACCGAGGAGGAGGCCCGGCTGGTCCGCGAGCAGCTCGACGAGGTCAACCGGCGGCTGGCCGAGGCCGGCCTGCGGCAGGTCGACCCGAACGACCCGGAGCACGCCGCCCGCTACGGCTTCCCCGCCGTTCCGCTGACCGTCCCCGCGCCCTGACCGCTCCGGCCGGCGCCCGGGCCTCGACCGCTCCGGCCGGCGCCCGGGCCTCGACCGCTCCGGCCGGCGCCCGGGCCTCGACCGCTCCGACGGGCGCCCGGGCCTCGACCGTTCCGGCCGAGCAGCAGGGGGTCGACTGTCGCCGCCCGGAAACCCCTCGCTACGGCCGGAGGGCGGCCAGCGCCTCGGCGACGTGACGCTCGGCGGCGGCCTTGTCCACCCCGAGGCCGGCCAGCACCCCGGCGCCGTCCTCCAACTCCAGCAGGGCGAGCAGGAGGTGCTCGGTGCCCACGTAGTTGTGGCCGAGCCGCAGCGCCTCGCGCATGGTCAGTTCGAGCGCCTTGCCGGCCCGCGCGTCGTACGGGATCAGGGCCGGCACCTCCCCAGCCGGCGGCGGCAGGGTCGCGGTGACGGCCTCCCGCACCCGCTCCAGCGGTACGCCCTGAGCGACGATCGCCCTGGCGGCGAGCCCCTCGGGCTCGGCGAGCAGGCCGAGCACCAGGTGCTCGGGGCGGATCTCGGCATTGCCGGCGGCGCGGGCCGCCTCCTGCGCGGCCAGCACCACGTTGCGCGCCCGGGGGGTGAAGTTGCCGAAGCCCCGGCCGGGGTCGAGGGTCGACGGCTCGGCGGAGGCCTTCGGCACGAACCGCTTCTGCGCGGCCTGCTTGCTGACCCCCATGCTGCGGCCGATGTCGGTCCAGGAGGCGCCGGAGCGGCGGGCCTGGTCCACGAAGTGGCCGATCAGGTGGTCGGCGACGTCGCCGAGGTGTTCGGCGACCACGACCGCGCCCGCGAGCTGGTCGAGGGCGTCCGTGTGGGCCTTCTTGATGCCCTCGATCAGGTCGTCGAGCCGGATGGTGCGGGGCATCTGGGCAGGATTCGTCATGCGTCAACCATAGGTTGACGGCTGCTCGTCGTCAACCACAGGTTGACGCCCGCCGGCTACGCCCCTGTCAGCGCCGTCCGGATCAGTTCCTGTCACGCGCCGCACCTCAAAGCCCTGTGCGTGTTCGTTGGCCGCACCTCATCGCTGAGCAGTGGACCGTCCCCGCCGGCGTCCGCGCCCGCCGGTGCGGCACCAAACCCACCGGCACGAAGGCGGGGTCAAGTCGACCAACACCTTGACAGCCGACAGGAATTCAGCGTGAGGCCCTGTTCTCCCCCATGGTCGCCGGGGCCTCACCACGGCGGAACGGTCGAGCCCCTGCCGTTCCCTGCCGCGGGACTGCACCGACGCAGGCCGCCGCAATCCTTTAGGGACAGAGACACGGAGAACGGCCGGAGGGGGATACTTTTCCGACTGCCGATTCACAACGCTCGAACTTCGCCCTGCCCGTCCCGACCGCCTGGGAGAACGCATGGATCCGCAGCCGCGCCCACACCCGACGGGCCATCCGCCGCTGCCCTACACCCCCTCACCGACCTACGGGGTGCGGCCGAGCGTGCCGGTGGTGCCGGCCCCGACCCCGGACGGGTCGGCGGCGCCGATCCCGGGGGCGTCGGTGGTGCCGGGCGTGGACGCATCGGTGGTGCCGGACGCGGGGGCGTCGGTAGTGCCGGGCGCGGGGGCGTCGGTGGCGCCGGGCGCGTCGGTGACCTGGGACGGGGCGGGACCAGCCGCGGCCCGGATAGCAGGGGTCGCCGGGCAGGCCGTCGGAGCCGCCGGGCACCAGGCGCTCCGCGGTGTCAGGACGCTGGGTAGCGGGATCGGGCGCTTCTTCATCGGCGTCGGGTACTTCTTCCGTGGCGGCAAGCTGTTCGTCACCACGCCCAGCCTGTGGGCGCTCGCGCTGGCGCCCGTCGTGCTGACCGGCGTGGCCCTGCTGGGGCTGCACGAGGCCACCGCGAGGCTGGTCGAAGGGCTCAGCAACTGGCTGCTCGGGCTCGTGTCCGGCTGGCCCGACGCCGTGCTGTGGATCCTCGACCAGGTGCTCTGGATCGCCGCCAATCTCCTTTTCCACACGGCGATAGCCGCGCTCACCGTGCCGCTGACCATGCTGTTCGGCGCGGCGTTCTTTCCCCTGCTGACCCGCGCGGTGGTTCGGCGCAGCGGCGGCACGAACCAGGGCGCACCACCCTGGTACCGCTCGGCGACGGTCTGCCTGCGCCAGACGCTCATCATCACCGTGGCGTTGCACGTGGGCTGGCTGATCGTCCTGCCGCTGCTGTGGATCCCCGGCGTGAACGTGGCCGCCGCCTTCGCGGGCGGACTGCTGTTCAACGGATTCCTGATCGGCACGCTGCTGCTCGCCGTGCCGCTGCACCACCACGGCGTGTGCGGCGCGAGCGAGCAGTTGCGCTTCGCCTGGCGGAACCTCGGTTTCACCCTCGGCTTCGGTGTGACGAGCCTCTGCGCGCTGATCCTGCCGGTGCTGTCGCTGCGGATGCTCGCGCTGCTACCGATCAGCCCGGTGCTCGCCGCGCCGGGCATCGGCCTGTACCTGCTGACCGCGCCCTCTGCGCTGGTCGGCGCGGTCCTGCTGCACCAGCGGATCGACGCGGCCGGCAACACCGGGGCGGCTCCGCTCGCGCCACGCGCGCTCACTGCCGATGCCTGGACTTCCTCATGGACACCGGCGCAGCCACGGCCGGGCAGCTCGCCGAGCAGACGAACCTCACCACCGGGGCGATCACCAGCATGATCCGACGCCTGGAACGGGCCGGTTACGTCACTGCGGAGCGCGACCCGGCCGACCGGCGACGCGTCATCGTCACCCTCGTACCGGAGCGAATCGAGGACGGCACCCGGCTCTACGCCTCGTACGGCAACGCCATCAACGAGGTTCTCGGCCGCCACAGCACCGAGGAAATCCGGCTGCTCACGCGACACTACGACGAGATGAGCGCCGTCTACAGGGCCCAGCTCGCCACCCTGGGCGGCGACGAGAGCTCGTAGGCGAGGCTGCCATGCAGCGGTCCATGCGATAGGCGGAGGCGCGTAAGCACCCGAGCGCATCCGTGGCGTCCCCGGTCAGGATGGCGTCAGTGGCCACGGGTGCTCCCTCGGCGTCAGTCGTTACGCACAGTCAGGCGCAGGACATCGACGGCCAACCGGGTGAGATCGGGAAGTTGGTCCTCGCCGACGATGACGCCGCGCAGGTTCTCAAGCGGCGCCTTGCGGGCGCGTCAGGGCCGAGGCCCGTGGCAGCCGCAGAATGTGCAGGCCGCCGAACCACTCACCGGCCAATAAGATCGTCCCCGCCGTGAACGCCCCACCAACTCAGTGCGTGCCTGCGCAGCGTTCCCGAGAAGCGGGTCAGCAGCAGCCAGTCGGCGTCGAGGATCAGCGCGGCGTCCTCCGGCCGCTCTCCCAGCACCTGGGCCACAGACGCCAGCATCTCCCGCGTCGCCCGGTCGGATGATTCGTCCTTACCCAACCGGAAGCCGATGTTGACGTACCGCTCCGGTTCCCACTCCCACACCGAGCCGTCACCATCCTCGGCCTCGAAGTAGCCGTGAGAACCCGCGTAGATGCTCACCGTGTAACCGCACCGATCGCTGAGGTCCGCACTCAACACGCGGGGCCTGCCATCTGTCGCCGACTCCTCGGCACCGTCCGGAGTAACGACGCCGGCCAGCACATCGAGAGGAATGTCGCCCGCCAGCGTCAAGCGGTACTCGGTCGCCATGGGTAACCCTTCAGTCTCGTCGCAGGATCTGGATTATCGCCCCGCTGCGCGTCACCGCCACCAGTTCCTTCAGCCCTGCGATCGGCCAGTCGTCGAACTGCTTCTGCAACGCCGCGAGATCGCCACGCCAGTCGTTGAGGTTGACCACCACCCGTTGGGTCTGCTCACTGGCAATCTTGTCGGCAACCCCGCTCCACACGCCTCGCACGCTCTTCGCCGGCGTCGGGGAGTAGCAGTCGAAGACGTGTCCCTCGATCAGGTAGTCGGGATCCTTGCCCGGTTTGCCGAAATCACCGGTACCGAGTCGGGCTTTGGCGACCTCTTGCCTGGTCGGGTTCTGGTGGAGTAGGTATCCCTCGGCAGCGACGGTATCGGCACATTCGTTCTCCAGTTCCAGGGAGCGCCGCACGCGTTCGTCCTCCTTCGAAGGGATCCGGGTACGTCGACCGGTAGGCGAGCCGCCGTACTTTCCGGTGGGCTTGCGTGTCCACGGCGTCGTCACTCCCGTGCCGGCGGACGGTGTGGGAACCGAGGCAGGGCTGGTCGGTACGGCACCGCCAGCCCGGCTCAGTTTCCCGACGACCCCAGCTGTCGTGCCTCGGCGATCGCCGCTTCAATGACTTGGCGGGTGGTAGCGGTGCGCTGGACCAGCATGACAAGCACCTGTTTGATGCTCTCCAGAGCCTGGAGCAGCGGCCCTGGCTGCCCACCCTGCAAAACCGCGACGACAAGCTGCTGCGCCTCACCGACGTGGGTGATCGTGGCGGCTGTCTGGTCGCGGATGCCGTCGACCGCACTCTGCACCGGGGTCAGCCCGGTGATTGTCTCCTCCGGACTGGCCTGCTCCGGGACGCCAGCAGTCGCCTTCGTGGCATCACCGACAGCACCGGCGAGGCCGCCCAGTCCGCCCCGGATGGTGGTGATGGCCCCGCGAATCCGCGCCAGACCGGCAGCGACCCCAGTGAACCCGGCACCCGCAGCCCGCAGCGCGATCTCCTGCGCCTGCTGGTCAGCAGCGGCAGCCAGACTCTGCGCGCGTTCGACCCCGGTGGCCAGCGTACGCAGCTCCGTAGTGATCTTCTCGACGTGCGACACGCTGTCGGATTCCTCCACCTGGCGATGAGAGCTGTCAGGAGGTTGAACCTACCGGCACGGCACGGACGTCACCAGACGTCGCGAAGCAGTAAGCGATCAGTGGTCGCGGCCGATAGGGATGTGCCAGTAGCCCTTGCTGATCTACTGGCCGAGCTTGATACCAAGGGCGACGATGAACGCGTCCAGGCGTCGCGTCGCGCACGTCCGCGGTGTCGCCCTTGAACTCGAACTCGACGAAGTCGCCGGCGTCCACGACGAGGTCGAGGACGATCTCGATGTCCGACAAGGTCCACGCCTGGCGGGTCTTGTCGACCGTCACGGATGAAACACCGCCGTGACGAACAGGGGTTAGACGTGGAGCGTGCGTCACCGCCCCTGCGGCAACGGCTGAAAAAGAGATCGGTGAGGGGCGGGAGATCGCGGTCAGCGCGGCGTCTTGGATCCAGCCCCGCCGCGACGTCGGGCGGGCCAGCCGAGGAACCGGTCAAACAGGTCCGTGACGTCGCCGACCGTGCTCGGGTTGAGCCGGTGCAGGTCGTCGATGGCTTCAGCGAGCAAGCCGGCCAAGTAAAGGAAGAGACCAACCTCGTTGTCGCGTTACTCGGCGACCGATGCGAGCCGCGCCCGTCCGCAGGGCCAGGGCTGCCCGCAGCGGCGGCACAACCAGAGCGGACGCAGCGGCAGGTGCTCTGCCGGCACGGGCCGCCGATCCCCGGCCGGCGCTGGCCTCTGTGCGCGGTGGGCTTGCCGGCGTCCCGGCAAGCCCACCGCCGTCGGCCGGCGGCTGGGAGCAGACCGCCGGTCACCCGCCCACGCAGCCCTGCTGGCGGTACGCGAGCGGGGAGTCACCCGTGCGGTCGACGGAGTACCCGGCGCGAGCACTTGCCGGTGCGTCGGGTCGCGGTCCGACCTGTCGCCGATCGGCACGTCCATCTGGATCTCCCTGCCATGAGGTTGCCGCTGGCCCACCGGCGCACCGCTGGGGATCGGCGCGTCGACACATCCAGGCTGGCTTTGGCGGTGCATAAACGGAATGTCTCGCCGGTGCACCCGCAGTGCACCTGCAGTCACCGCATGTGCGTGATGAACAACGAAGGGTCAGTGGTCGCGGCCGAGAAGGATGTGCGGGTATCCCTTGTTGACCTGCTGACCGAGTGCGACGTCGAGAGAGGCGATGAACTCATCCAGCCGTTGGGTGGCATCGCCGACATCGACGGCCTCGCCTTTGAACTCAAACTCGACGAAGTCACCGGCGCCCACCACATGGTCGAAGACGACCTCGACGTCGGACAGGGTCCACGCCTGGCGCGTCTTGTCGACCGTCACCAGGGGTTGGAAGTCGAGGGCCGCCAGCAATAAGCGGACGGCCTCGGCGTCCCCGACGGAGGTCTCGTACTCGTCGGCGTGGGTCTTGGTCACAGCGTCAACGGGGTGCCAACGCTTGAAGTTGATCGACGCTCCGTGGTCCTCTGTGCGAACGCGTAGCCACTCGGACATCGTGGCGGGAGCGAGGAAGTCACGGTGCGGCGCGTTGTAGTAGGCGTCGATCTGCCGGGTGGGCTCAGCGGGTTTCGCGCCGAGCTCGACGAGCCTGGACTTGAGAACCTCGGCGTCGGGCAGACCGTACTTCTTCTCGACCTCGATGTAGCGCACGGTGTAGTTCCTATCAGTAGGTGTCTGGGTTGGCGTGAAGCACGGCCCGGATCTGGGTGATGTCGTCGGCGTGGAGTGGGTGGTCGAGGCTGGCGATGATGGTGTCGATCTGGCTGGCGTCGCGGAAGCCAACGAGTATCGCGGCGTCGGGGGCGTGGTGCAGGGCGTACTGCACGCAGACGCGCGCCATGGCGGCGGGACTGTGCCCGTATCGGTCGCGTAGGGGTGCGAGTCGAGCGTGTAGCTGCCGGCGGTTGTCCGGGGTGAAGGCCGGGTCGGTGCTGCGGTGGTCGCAGGGGCGCAACTGCCGCTGGTCGGGGCGAGTTCCTGTGTGTAGGAAGAGGCCCTGTCCGAGGACCTGTTTGATCAGGACGCCGACGCCGTGACGGTGGGCGAAGCGGAAGATGTCGGTTTCATGATCGGCGTACAGCGGGCTCAACAGGTTATAGCGGCTGGCGAGTACGTCGGGGCGTACCTGGTCGAACAGATACAGCCAGCGGCGGGTTTCGGCTGCCTGCGGCCGGTCGCTGGCGGCCCACTCTTCGGCGAACCGGTGTGGTGCGCGCATGCCGACCGCGCGGATGAGGCCTTGGGTACGCCAGGTGCGCATGAGCTCGACCGCTTCGGGCAGGTAGCGGTCGCGCGGCCCGAAGTCGCTGCTGTGGAGGAAGTAGATATCGATGTAGTCGGTGCCGAGGTTGTCCAGGGTGGTGACCAGTTGTGCGCGCATCTGCACGGGGTGGTAGGCGTGGCGGGCGGTGCCGGCGAAATGGCCGACCTTGCTGGAGATGGTCAGATCTTGGCGTGCGCTGACGCGGAGAAGTTGACCGAGAAGGCGTTCGGAGCGGCCGAGGCCATAGACGTCAGCGGTGTCGAAGAGCGTGACGCCCCGTTCGAGAGCGTGTACGAGTCCGGCGAAGGCCGCGTCAGGGTCGACGTCGTCCCAGCCGATGGGGGTGCCCCGGTTGGTGGCGGGGCCGCCGATGGTCCAGCAGCCGGCCCCGATCGCGGAGACTTCGGCGTTGAGGCCGTTCAGGTAACGGCGCGGCACGGGGGTCATGGTCGGGTCCGTTCAGGTGCCGCACGGGTCGGTTGCGTTGATCAGCTGCCAGCCGCGGGCGGCAATCCACCGTTGGTGTTCGTGCCGCAGGATGTCCCGGCGGTCGGCTGGCAGGCCCGCGCCGACCGTGGCGACGACCGGTTCCAGGTCGCTGCGCAGCTGTGCAAGGAGGGCATCGGCTGCCGCCTGGCATCGCGTATCGAGGTCGCCGTGGTCTACGGCGGCCGGGTCGGTACGGACGAGTTCGTCGAGCATCGTGCCGAGTAGCTGGTAGGCGGCGTTCTTCAGCAACCGGCGCAGGTCGCGGACCATGGCGTAGGGGGCGCCGCTGAGGGTCTTCTCCAAGGACTTGAGGGTGTAGTCCAGCGCGAAGTTCCGGTCGATCCACAGCTGTGAGCGGTAAGCGAGCACGCCGATGCGCCAGTCGGCGTAGCGGGCCTCGACCCGTCCCATTGCCGGGTCCGGCTGCCCGGTGAGCCCGGCCGCTTCGGCGCGGCGGCTGTAGGCCGACCCGATCAGGCATTCCATGCCGACAAGCATGTAGCTGATGCTGGTGTAGAAGGGACGCCCGGTGGTGTGGGCGGCCACCCACCGCTCGTCGCGCACCCCGTCGATGATTTCGGCCACGGTCAGGTCGGGCTGGGGCCGCAGCAGCAGGTCGGTGCGGCCCTGGAAGGTGTACGTCTGGCGCAGCTCGGCGGCGGTCATCAGCTGGTCGAAGGTGATGTAGGTGAATCGCGGTGGTACTCCCAGCGCGGTGAGGGTGCGAATGGCCAGGGCGTTCTGCTCGCTGGTGGTCTCCTTGTGGAAGCGGTCCAGGATCGAGGTCACCCCGGACTCGACGCCGAACAGGCAGCGGCGCAGTTTCCGGTCGACCAGGCCGCGCCACAGATGGCCTCGTTCGAGGTGCCAGGTGCGGTCCCGGTCGGGCCGTACGACCTGGTCGACCCGGCAGCTCGTCTCCCAGCTGAAGGCCGACTGGGCGAGGGTGTCCGCGATCTGCAGGGCCCGGGTGACCGCGTCGTCGCCACGTCCGATGAACTCCTCGTCGACCAGGTAGATCGTCCTGTTCAGGTTCGGATGCCGGTCGAACACCGCACTCATCTGACGCAGGAGCCAGGGCAGCACATCAGGTTGCGCCGCGGACCATTGCCCCTTGTGGCCGCGGGGGCAGAACGAGCAGTAGTTGGTGCAGCCCCGTGACGACTCAAGTTGCGCGACACCTCGGTGGGCGAAGGTGCGATCGAGTAGATCCAGCTCCGGCCACATGTCGGTCTGCGACCGGTTCGCCACCGTCGCGGTCCGGCGGGAGCGGTTGATCGGCATCAAGGTCGGGGCCTGCGAGATGTCCCGAAAGCCGAGGCCCCGAATCTGCCCAATTCGCAGGTCACCGTGCCAATGAGCCAGTACGTCGGCAATAGTGGGTTCTCCCGCCCCTCGGCAGATGAGCATGTTCGGATACCGGTCCAGGAGGATGCGCTCGTTGCGGGCGGTCAGCGAGCCGCCGGCGACAACCAGTGGGGGCTGGTCGAGGGCGGCAACGGCATCCAACAGCTGGGTGGCCAGGTCATGCTGGCCGAAAGTCACGGACACACCGAGTATCTCGACTCCGTCGCGGACCCGGTCGACGATGTCGTCCAACCCGATGCCGAGTTGCATGTCCATCAGCTCGACCTGCCCGAGAAGGGTGGACCGGGCTGCCCGGGCCAGGTCGGAAATCGCGAGCGGGAACCGAGGAAGCGGAAAGTGTTCCGGGTGGTACAGCGACGCCAACAGCAACCGTGGCCGCAGCAACCGCCGCTGTCCCTCTGCGGTGATTTGTGCGGTGGACAGCCAGCTGTCCGGGTCAGCCACTTCCACATGGCCGGCAGTCCAGGCTGGCCATAACCGGCTGCGATGCGGCGTCCCGGACAGGTCGGCCGCCGTCCACGGCCCTGACTGTTGCTGGATGAGGACCAGCCGACGGTCGAGTGTTCCGGTCACCACCACCGTTCGCTTCTCGCCGACCACCGAGGTCAGCGCGGCACGCACGGCGTTCGGATCCTCCAACGGCACCGCCGCCAACAGCCCGCGGCGTGAGGGGATTGAACCGGTGGCGTGCGCGCACGCATACAGCAGCCGAGCGTGGACAGACGTGGCCAGATCACGCATTGAATATCTCCGTGACAAGCAGAGGATTGCGGGCATGGGCATGCGCCAATGCCCGCCCAAGGCGGCGGCGGGAGGAAAGGAGCTGCGAGGATTCGCGGGCAGCGGCGGGACAGGGCCGCGACGGTCTGCTCAGTGCGAGCTGACGGGAACCAGCCCGCGCGCGGGCGTCACACGCCGCGCGGTTCCATCAGCTACACGGTGTCGGCGTCACTCAGCTTGAGGGGCCGCAGGAAAGTGTGGCGCTCGTGACCGGTGTGGTTACTCCGGGTGCATTCTCCACCGGCACATCAGGGCGGCGGATCCAAGCGACCATGCGGGTGTACCAGGCGGCGAGGTCGATGGAGAGCCCGAGCCGCTGCGCGTCCTGCACGGCCTCGTTGAGCATCACGACGAGGTAGAACGCCAGGGAAAGCCGATATCCGTCGTACTCGCGCAGCAGACGAAGCCGGGCCGGTGAGCAGGGCCATTCGGCGCCGCAGGCCCGGCACCGCCACAACGGGCGCATCGGCAGGTGCGGGCGAGGCGGTTCGGTACGGGTCACCACCGACCGCCCCGCCATGGGGTCGCCTGGTGGGCACCGGGGCGGCGATGCCCGTTGCCGGGTTGCGCCGCCCGCCTGGATACGGTCACCTCGCGTCCGGTCAGAAGGCGCCAGGCCCGGCGCAAACTCTGAAAAGCCGTCGACAGGGCCTGCTCCCGCCTCGGCGAGCCAAGCGCGGCAGGGGCCGGTGTCGGAAATTGCGCATCGGGCTGGGTGATGTGGGAGACGTACAGAGTCACAGCCAGCTCCCCAAGAGCACGGCCCGGACTGGCGGGATTGTGGTGGTCAAGGGCGGTGGCGGCGTGGGCGTGGCGGGCGCGCGCATCCGCGCTAGGACATCGATGGCGTCCGGACCGGCAGGGCCAATCTTGACCCGGTTCGCACCGCCGATCATCGGACCGCTCCCGGACCCTGGGCTCTTGGGTTGTCGCGGGCCCCTGCGGGAGGCCGTTCTGCGTGCGGGCATGGTCCTACCCCTTCTCGGAAGGGCACCGAGGTGGGCGCGGAAATGCGGACCTGGAAGCGCCATCCGTACCGCGCCACACCTCGGGCCGTTACTCGACCGGTGTTGACTCCGGCCGGGACACGGGCGGCGACTGGGCTTCAGTGATGCCCGGACCGTTCCGCCTATGTGTTCCTGAGGTCCACGATCGCTTCGTGGCGGGGTGGGAGATAGACCCAGCGTGGCGGGTCACGGTGGGCCCCATCGTGTCCGAGCTGCGCGGATGCTCGCGCGTTGGTAACGCCGGCTGCTCGGTGAGCTGGGTTCAGAGAATCCGCCACCGACGGAGCTCTGCCTCGTCGCCGACGAGGCCCGCGATCCGGTGGTGCACTTCGTCGGCAGCCTCGGTTCCAGGACGGGACTTGCGGGCGTTGGTCGCGATCATCTGCAGTTCGCGGAGCTGACACAGCTCCTCGAATCCCGGCCAGGAGGTGGCATCCCAGCCGTAGGCGGCGGTGAAGTCAGCGAAGGCCGCCGGGCCGGGAGAGGCGAACCGGCGGCAATGAACGGCAATCGTCGCGATGTCCCACTCCCGGGGCCCGAGGGCGGCGCCATCCCAGTCAGCCAACACGGGCGTACCGTCGAATCGCCGGAGCGCGTTGCGGATCTGGGGGTCGGACTGGATCAGACTCGTACCGCGGGGAAACCGCATCGTCTCCCAACCCGCAGCCAGCACCTCGAGCTGGCCCGTCAGCAGAGCTCGCTCCTTCTCGGTCAGGATCTCCGATCGGGCAACGGATCGCACGATGCCGTGGATCGGTCGCAGAGCGGGCACCGCCATGGGCGGGGCGGGCAGGGCGTGCAGGTCACGCAGAAGCGTTCCGAGTTCAGAGACAGTGATCGGGTGTCGGTGCGCCGGGTCCAGGCGCTGCCAGACCGTGACGGCGTGGGTCAAGTCCCTGGGAGTGGTGTTTCGCGGTTGAGGCGTGATCTTTTCGGTCTGGGTTAGAAGGGGTGTTCTCCGGGGTCGGTGGTGGAGTCGTT
>NZ_JBICUP010000025.1:85549-98717 GCF_043198215.1 Micromonospora sp. NPDC048830 | reverse complement strand
GGCGGCGAATGGGCTATCCCTGACCTGCTCCGCAGGGGTTCCGTTTCCTCCCCACGGCTAAAGCCGGGGGTTTCCACGGAAGACATTCGATGAACGACGTGGTCACCGCGAGCTGGTCGCCAGAGCGATCCGCTCCGCCGAGGCCAAGGTGTCCCGGGCCGACGTCCTGTCACCGGCCTGCCCCTGCGCTACGGCCAGGTGGATCAGTTGCCGACCGTACCAATCGGCACCACCCGCTCCCTCACCGATGGCGGCAACACCGGCGGAGAGCAGCTCCACGGCGCGGTCGTTCGCGCGGCTGTCCGCCTCGCCCAGGTACCGCCACACAATCCCCTGCTGCACTGCGAAGAAGGCTGGGGTGTACCAGTAGCCCCACGGCGACAAGGGCGACTCCACCGCCTCGGCTGCCACGTCGATCGCCTCGGACAGGCAGGCGACAACGTCGGCGAAGCACGCGCCCGCCATTGCCAGCCCCCGTGCCTCCTGCCCCAGGCAGTAGGCCCGCAACGCCGCGTTCACGGTCTGGTCCCGGCGCGCCGCCCGAGACAAACCGATCATCGCTGGCACACGCCCGCACTCCTCCGCCTGATGCCCCTGGAAGGAGAGAACGGTGGCGATCAGGTCTGCGTTGCCGACCTCGCTCGCCCATTGCAGGGCCCGCCCGTGCCAGGAGCTGGCAGCACGGTCGTCCCCGGCGGCGATACCCAGCCAACCCGCGAACTGCGCCCATTGGGCCGCCACATCGACGACCTGCGGTCGCATGTCAAGCGGAGCATCCCGCAGCAGTGAGACCACCGTGTCGAGCTGGACTCGTACCGGTGCCAGCACCGGTCCGGAGCCGATCGCGTCCTCCAGGCTGCGATAGCCGGCGAGCAGACCAGCGAGGACACGCACTGCGGCGGGATCGAGTCGGCGGGGATGCTCGGCGACGTACGCCAGGCGCTCCCCACCGTCGGGAGCATCGACGACGAGCCTGGACAGCACTCCGTCGGCCTGCAGCACTTCGTCAAGTCGGCTGGCAACGACGACAGTGGGCCGCGTACGCCCGGTCTCCAACTGGTGGACAAGGCTCTTACCGTGGTTGACGGCTGCGGCAAGCTGCCGCAGGGACAGGCCCCGCGACTCCCGGAGTCGGCGCAGCTCCGCGCCGAAGCGTGGATCCACAATGGTGCTCGCACGCGGTGGCATCTACCGTCCCCCAGATGACAGCTCACCGGCAGTTCCGCCGGTCGCTACAAACAGCAACCCTGCCGTGATCGAGGGTACCTGCGGCTCTCGCCGGACCAATCCCAGCCGGACGTCTACCGAGCACCCTGCCACCGGGCAACCTGGAGACAGTCCTTGGCGTGTCACACTTCCGGCCATGACCGGTTGATATCAGGAGTGGGACCGGTGGCGCTGGCTCAAGCGCGTCGTCCTCCCGCGAGACGAATTCCACCGACGTCCCGGGTGCCACGGCGAGATCCACTCCTACACCTGCCCGCCGGATTCTCGTTGGTACGAACGCCGCGTCGGCTAGGCGTGGTGCTCGGAGTGCCGGAGCTATTCGGGGGCCGTGCTGTCCGTACCATCCGGCCGGGAGCTTCCGGATCCGCTCGCCGACCTGGACGAGCGGGAACGAACGCGGCTGCTGCGCAGCGAAACGGTTCGCCCGGCCTAGCTGCCTTCGACCGTGGCGGCGACGAGCGCCACGAAGTGCCGCAGGACGGCGAAGGGCACCGCCTCGCCCGCGTCGAACGAAACCATGGGCGGCTTCTCTTCCTCCGGGTCGTAGGCCACTACCGTCACGGCGGCTGGGCCAGGTGCCGGAGAGGCGGTCGCGGCGGCGGAGGCGGGCGGAATCAGCCGGGCCTCGCTGAGCTCGTGGGCGGTTATCGGACCCTCGCCCGTCACGACTTCTGTCGACATGGCGCAGTAGACCGCGCCGTCGTACTCCCAGGTCACCATGGGCATGCGCTGATGCTGTCACATCAGCCTGCCTCGCCAGTCGTGCCGTCTCGGAGGTCCGGTGGTCCAACGCGACCCACCGATGCCGCCGGCGGTCGCCCCTTCAGGTGACGACTGTTTCCGCTGTTCACCTGCCGGGTACCGGACGATCAAACAGTCAACCGAGGAGGTCGCCGGTGTCCACCGATGCCATCGTGCTGCTCAAAGAGGACCACAAGGAGATGCGCCGCATGTTCAAGGCGTTCCAGGAGGCCGAGGAGGGGCCGGCGAGCGAGCGACGGAAGCTGGTCGGGCAGATCCTGGAGGCCCTGACGGTGCACACCTACCTGGAGAACGAGGTGATGTACCCGGAGGTCCGCCGGCTGCTGCCGGACCTGGAGGACGACATCCTGGAGTCGTACGAGGAGCACCACGTCGCCGACGTGCTGTGCGCCGAGCTGGCCGCCATGGACGCCGACGACGCGCACTTCAACGCCAAGACGACGGTGCTGATCGAGAACGTGCTGCACCACGTCGAGGAGGAGGAGCAGGAGTGGTTCCCGAAGGTGCGGGACGCGCTCGGCCGCAAGGAGTTGCAGGAGATCGGCGAGCGGATGATCGCGCTGCGTAGGGACGCGCCCCGCAGCCCGAGCGACGCGAAGGCGATCAGGAAGGCGATGGACGCGGTGACGGCCTGAGCCGCGCAGCGACGCCACCAGCGTCCCCGATCTTGGACAGTTGTCGTTCTGCGGCGTGAACGACAACTGTCCAAGATCGGGCGCAGGGGGCAGGTCAGGGGGCGGGGAGGATGCGGCGGAGCTGGCCGGGTGGGGTGGGCCGGGGGCGCCACTCGCGCGGGTAGCCCACCGACACCTCCTCGAAGCGCACCCCGTCGTGCCACGTCGTCCGGGGAATGTGCAGGTGGCCGTACACGACGGCGGCGGCGGCGTAGCGCAGGTGCCAGTCGGCGGTGTCCTCGGTGCCGCACCACTGGGCGAAGATCGGGTAGCGCAGGATGCGGGTCGGCTCGCGCAGCAGCGGCCAGTGGTTGACCAGCACCGTCGGCAGGTCCGGATCCCGGGCGTCGAGCCGGCGGGCGGTCTCGGCGACCCGGGCGGCGCACCACGCCTGCCGGCTCGGGTACGGATCCGGATGCAGCAGGAACTCGTCGGTGCAGACGATCCCCGTCTGGTACGCCTCGGCCAGCGCCGCCTCGCGGTCGAGGCCCGGGGGCCGCCAGCTGTAGTCGTACAGCAGGAACAGCGGCGCGATCAGCGCGGGCCCGCCCGGGCCCTGCCACACCGGGTACGGATCCTCCGGGGTGACCACGCCCAGGGCGCGGCAGCGGTCGACGAGGTGCCGGTAGCGGGCTTCGCCGCGCAGGGTGACCTCGTCGGCCGGGGGCGTCCACAGCTCGTGGTTGCCGGGCACCCAGATCACCTTCGCGAAGCGCCGGCTGAGCAGGCCCAGCGCCCATTCGACGTCCTCGACCGTGTCGCCCACGTCACCCGCGACCAGCAGCCAGTCGGCCGGCGAGCCGGGTTGCAGGCCCTCGACGATGGCGCGGTTCTCCGCGTACGCGACGTGCAGGTCGCTGATCGCGAGCAGCGCCCCGTCCTTCCCCACGATCATCAGCCGATCTTAGGGGAGCGCCGCGCCCCACGGGAGACGCGGTGGCGGAGGTCGTCCGGGGGCGGCGGGCCCGACCGGGTACGATCGGCACGGGCCGTGACTGGCGCGTGAGGATGGAGAACCATCGGGGAGCGGTCCCGTCACGAGGACACATGCCGAGCGCCTGGGCCTTCCACCGCACGTCAGTAGGAGGTCGCATGTCGTCGCCCAGCACCGAGTCCACCGCGTTCCGCTCCGCCCTCGAGGTGATCCGCGCCGTCGAGCCCCGGGTCGCCGACGCGATCCGCGCCGAGCTGGCCGACCAGCGGGAGTCGCTGAAGCTGATCGCCAGCGAGAACTACGCCTCCCCCGCCACCCTGCTGGCGATGGGCAACTGGTTCAGCGACAAGTACGCCGAGGGTACCGTCGGCCGCCGCTTCTACGCCGGCTGCCAGAACGTGGACACCGTCGAGGCACTGGCCGCCGAGCACGCCCGGGAGCTGTTCGGCGCCGCGCACGCGTACGCGCAGCCGCACTCCGGCATCGACGCCAACCTGGTGGCGTTCTGGGCGATCCTGGCCGACCGGGTCGAGGCGCCGGCGCTGAAGAAGGCGCAGGTGCGGCAGGTCAACGAGCTGACCGAGGCGGACTGGTTCGCGCTGCGCCGGGAGCTGGGCAACCAGCGGATGCTGGGCATGTCGCTGGACGCGGGCGGCCACCTCACCCACGGCTTCCGCCCGAACATCTCCGGCAAGATGTTCGACCAGCGCAGCTACGGCACCGACCCGGCGACCGGGCTGGTCGACTACGACAAGGTCGCCGAGGCGGCGCGGGAGTTCAAGCCGCTGATCCTGGTCGCCGGCTACTCGGCGTACCCGCGAAAGGTCAACTTCCGGATCATGCGGGAGATCGCCGACTCGGTCGGCGCGACCTTCATGGTCGACATGGCGCACTTCGCCGGCCTGGTGGCGGGCAAGGTGTTCACCGGCGACTTCGACCCGGTGCCGCACGCGCACATCGTCACCACCACCACCCACAAGTCGCTGCGCGGCCCGCGCGGCGGCCTGGTGCTGTGCGGCCCGGAGCTGGCCGACCAGGTCGACCGGGGCTGCCCGATGGTGCTCGGCGGCCCGCTGCCGCACGTGATGGCCGCCAAGGCGGTCGCGCTGGCCGAGGCCCGCCGCCCCGACTTCGCCGACTACGCCCAGCGGGTCGTCGACAACGCCCAGGCGCTCGCCGAGGGGCTGCTGCGCCGGGGCGCGAAGCTGGTCACCGGCGGCACCGACAACCACCTGGTGCTCATCGACGTCTCCGGGTACGGCCTGACGGGCCGGCAGGCCGAGCAGGCGCTGCTCGACTCGGGCATCGTGACCAACCGCAACGCGGTCCCGCAGGACCCGAACGGCGCCTGGTACACCTCCGGCATCCGGATCGGCACCCCCGCGCTGACCACCCGGGGCCTGGGCACCGCCGAGATGGACGCCACCGCCGAGCTGCTCCACACCGTGCTCACCCAGACGACGCCGGGCGCGAACGCCGACGGCACCCCGTCGAAGGCGAAGTACGTCCTCGACCCGGCGCTGGCCGACAAGGTCAGCCGCCAGGCCGCGGACCTGCTGGCCGGTTTCCCCCTCTACCCGTCGGTCGACCTGGGCTGACGCCCCTCCCCCGACGCCCCGACGCCCCCGCCCCGGTCCGCCGGTGCGGGGGCGTCGCCGTTCCCCCCGCCCTGCGTGATCATGGGGTTAGCGGCGGGTTTGATCTCTCCAACCGCCGTCAACTCCATGATCACCGGGGGCCGGCGGGGGCAGGGCGGCCCAGCGCGGGCGGGGCGGTGGACGGCGTCAGTGGGGGCGGTTGCGGCGGGCGCGCAGGCGGTGCAGGACGCCGCTGCCGCCACGGCCGAAGTGGTCGTGCAGCTCCCGGTAGTCGGCGTACAGCTCGTCGTACGCGGCGCGGCGGGCCGGCTCCGGGTGGTACGTCTCGCGGCGGCGCGCCCCCATCGCCTCCGACGCGGCCGGCACGTCCGGGTACGCCCCGGCGGCCACCGCCGCGTGGACGGCCGCCCCGAGCGCGGCCGGCTGCTCGGCGTCGACCACGTGCAGCGGGCGGCCGATCACGTCGGCGTAGATCCGCATGAGCAGCCGGTTGCGGGTGAGCCCGCCGGCGGCGGTCAGCTCGTCGACCGGGATCCCGGCCGCCTCGAACGCCGCGACCACGGTGCGCGCCCCGAACGCGGTGGCCTCCAGCAGCGCCCGCCAGATGTCCTCCGGCCGGGTGGCCAGGGTCAGCCCGAGCAGCACGCCGCTCAGCTCGTGGTCCATCAGCACCGACCGGTTGCCGCTGTGCCAGTCCAGGGCGAGCAGGCCGTGCCCGCCGACGGGCTGGTCGGCGGCGAGGGAGTCCAGCAGGTCGTACGGGCTGATGCCGCGCTCCCGGGCGCGCCGCGTGTAGGAGGCGGGCAGGGCGTTGTCGACGTACCAGGCGAAGATGTCGCCGACGCCGCTCTGCCCGGCCTCGTAGCCCCACGCGCCGGTGGTCACCCCGCCGTCGACCGCCCCGCACACCCCCGGCACGTCCCGGTACGTCTCCGCGTTCATGATCAGGCAGGTGGAGGTGCCGAGCACGGCGAGCATCCGGCCCGGGGCGACGGAGCGGGCCGCGGCGGCGGTGACGTGGGCGTCGATGGCGCCCACCCCGACGGCGGTGCCGGGGCGCAGGCCGGTCCAGGCGGCGGCCTCGGCGGTGAGCCCGCCCGCGCGGGCGCCGACCGGGGCGAGCGGACCGTCGAGGCGGGCCAGCAGGCCGTCGAGGCGCGGGTGCAGGGCGCGGAGGAACTCCGCCGACGGGTACGCCCCGTCCTGGCGCAGCGCCTTGTAGCCGGCGGCCGAGACGTTGCGGGTCTCCCGGCCGCAGAGCTGCCAGACGATCCAGTCGGCCGCCTCGACGAGGCGCCGCGCCCGGTCGAAGACCGCCGGGTCCTCCTCCAGCGTCTGCAGGGCCTTGGCGGGCAGCCACTCGGCGGAGACCCGGCCTCCGTAGCGGGGCAGCCACGGCTCGCCGCGCTCGGCGGCCAGGGCGTTGATCCGGTCGGCCTGCCGCTGGGCCGCGTGGTGCTTCCACAGCTTCGGGTACGCGTGCGGGCGGTCCCGCAGCTCCGGCAGCTCGCACAGCGGGGTGCCGTCGGCCAGGGTGGGCAGGACCGTGCAGGAGGTGGCGTCCACGGCGATGCCGATCACGTCGGCGGGGTCGACGCGGGCGTCGCGCAGCGCGGCGGGCACGGCGACGCGCAGCACGTCGCGGTAGTCGTCGGGGCGCTGCAACGCCCAGTCCGGCGGCAGCGCCGGGCCGCCGGGCAGCCGCTCGGTGATCACCCCGTGCCGGTACGGGTGCACGGCGCTGCCGCGCTCCCGTCCGTCGGCGACGTCCACGACGACGGCTCGGCCGGAGAGGGTGCCGAAGTCGATCCCGACGACGTGGCGGGGCCCCTCGCCCATCGCTCCTCCTCCCACCGCCCGCGACGGCGCCGGCGGTGCGAGGACGGTAGCAACGCGCGGGCCCCGGCCGGGGTCAGGAGCGGTTGAGGGGGCGCTTGAGATGGTAGCGGTGCACCTCGGTGCTGCCCTGGACGTTGTTGACGTCCTCGGCCGCCGAGACCAGCTCCCAGCCGTCCCGGCCGACCCGGTTGAGGTGCGCGATCGCGGTGTCGCCGTACGCGGTGACGTCGGTGCGGGTGCCGTCGGGGCCGTACCAGACGAACGAGACGTGGAAATTGCGTCCCTGCCCCTGGTAGCGGCGGACCAGAAGTGCGTACTCCCAAGCGACCATGCGTCCATTATGGTCGATCGGCCGGGCGGCCCGGAACACGGGTGGTGGCCGGGCGGCGACGCAGCGGGCACGCCGTTCGTGTGGGACCGCCGGCCGCGTACGCGTCAGTCGCCCGACGGCGGCGGCGCGGGCACTGCGAGCGCGGCGCGCACCGCCTCCTCGGGTGTGTCGACGTGGACGGGCCCGACGACGGGCGCGCCGGTCGCGTCGACGACGCGCCAGCCGCCGAGCGTCACCACCGGGATGCCGCCCCGGCGCAGCGCGAGGGCGACCTCGCTCAGCGTCCCCCACGAGCCGCCGACGGCGATCACCGCGTCGGCGCTCCACACCAGGATCGCGTTGCGGGCCTGGCCCATGTTCGTCACGACGGTGGCGGAGACGTCGGCGGCCGGCCCCGGGTCACGCCCGTCGTCGGGGCGTACCCCGATGACCAGGCCGGCGCGGGAGCGGGCACCCCCGGCGACCGCCGCCATCACCCCGCCGCCGCCCCCGCAGAGCACCGTGACGCCGCGTTCGGCCAGCAGCTCCCCCACCCGCCACGCGTGCGTCAGCTCGCCGCCCGTCGCGTCCGCCGGCCCGCACACCGCCACCTGCACCACGGGAACCATCCTGCCCGAGGCGGGGCCACCGTGGGCGCCACCCGGACGGAAACGGAACCACCCCGGCGACGCCTGTCCGCCCCGTCCACCATCGCGGTAACGCCCCCCGATGTTTCCCGGACGTTCGCCCTCGGGCCCGGCCGGCGTCGGCCGGCGCGGCTACCGTCGGCGGCTCAGGCGCCACCGGACCGGCGAGGAGGCCACCACGATGACGCCACCATCGACGGCGAGCCCGGTGGCTGCCGCCCGCGTCGCGGCGGTGCACCGGATCGGGGACGCCGCCGGGCACAGCGCCTTCACGGACCTGGTGCGGCACCGGGATCGGTGGCTCTGTGCGTTCCGGGAGGGCGCCGGACACCTCTCCGCCGACGGCGCGATCCGGGTGCTCGCCTCGGACGACGGCCGGCGCTGGAGCCCGGCCGCCCGGCTGGAACGCCAGGCGACCGACCTGCGTGACCCCCGGTTCGTTGCCCGGCCGGACGGTCGGCTGCAACTGCTCGCCGCCGCGGTGACGCAAAGCCCGGCCGGGCGCGGGGCGGGCACCACCAGATCGTTCCGCACGGTGACCTGGCTGTCGACCGACGGGGAGCGGTGGGGTGAGCCCGCCCCGATCGGTGAACCCGACATGTGGGTGTGGCAGGCCGGCTGGCACGGCGGCGCCATGTACGGCGTCGGCTACGCCACCCGGGAGCCGCGCCTCGTCCGGCTGTACCGCAGCGGCGACGGGTTCGACCTCCAGCCGGTCGTGGAGACCCTCTACCTCGGCGGCTACCCGAACGAGTCGGGGCTGGTCTTCGCCCCGGACGGCACGGCCGTCTGCCTGCTGCGCCGGGACCGGGAGGCGGCCACCGCCCAGCTCGGGCGGTCCCGGCCGCCGTACCGGCACTGGGCCTGGACCGACCTCGGTGTGCAGGTGGGCGGGCCGGCCCTGCTCGCGCTGCCTGACGGCCGCCTGGTCGCCGGGGTACGCCTGCTCGACGGCGGCCCGCGCGCCTCGATCTGCGCCGTCGACCCGGAGCGCGGCGCCCTCACCGAGCTGGTCGCGCTGCCGTCCGGCGGCGACTGCGGCTACCCGGGCCTGGACTGGCACGACGGGGTGCTGCGGGTCAGCTACTACTCCTCGCACGAGGAGCGGACCTGCGTCTACCTGGCCGAGGTGACCCTCGACCGGCCGTAGTCTCGCCGCCACCTGCTGTGCAGCACCCGTCGGGGAGGCCCGTGATCGTCTGACATGAGCGACGAGCCTCGAAGGCGTGTCGTCTTTCCGCACAGCAGACGATCAAGGGGTGCCCCTCTCACCGCTCGCCGCGTGACGCCGGTGCCGGCGGTGCCGCGCCGCGTACCACCAGTGCGCTGTTGAAGCCGTCGAACCCGCGGGCGCACACCAGCGCCACCCGGGAGGCCGGCCGCCGGGGGCCGCGCAGGAAGTCCAGCTCGCAGCCCTCGGCCGGGGTGCCCGGGCCGGCGGAGGCGGGCAGCAGGTCGTGCCGGAAGGCGAGCAGCGCCGTGGCCACGTCCAGCGCCGAACCGCCCTGGTGGGCCCGGCCGGTCAGCGACTTGTGGGTGCTCACCGGCACCGGCCGGGCGCCGAAGACGGCCCGCAGCGCCTCGGCCTCGGCCCGGTCGTGGCGGGGCACGCCCAGCGCGTCGGGCAGCACCACGTCCACCTCCTCGGCGGCGACCCCGGCGCGGCCCAGGGCCAGCCGCATCGCCCGCGCGTACTGCGTCGGGTCGACGGGCGTGTCCGGGCCGGTGTGCGCGGCGTCGTGGGTGGCGGCCCAACCGGCGACCTCGCCGTAGATCCGCGCGCCCCGCGACAGCGCGTGGCTCAGCTCCTCCACGACGAACACCGCCCCGCCCTCGGCCGGCACGTACCCGGCGGCGCCGGCGTCGAACGGCCGGTACGCCCGCTCCGGGTCGTCGTCGGCGCTGAGCAGCCCGGAGGCGAGCTGGCAGGCCAGCGCGTACGGGCTCAGCGGGCACTCGGTGGCCCCGGCGACCACCACCGGGGTGCCCCGCCGGACGGTACGCGCGGCGTGCGCGAGGCTGTCCAGCCCGCCGGCGCTCTCCGCGACCAGCACCCCGCACGGGCCCTTGAACTGGTGGTGGATCGACAGTTGCCCCACGCTGGCGGCGTAGAACCAGGCGATCGACTGGTACGCCCCGACGGTGCGCGACGACCCGCCCCACAGCCGTTGCAGCTCCCGCTGCCCGAACAGGTTGCCGCCGGAGGAACTGGCCAGGGTGACGGCGTACCCGTACGGGTCGGGGGCCCGCTCGGGCAGCCCGGCGTCGGCCAGCGCCAGCCAGGTCGCCGCGAACCCGAGGTGCGTCCACCGGTCGGTCTGCACCAGCCGCCGGTTGTCGGCCCAGTCGAGGGGCTCGAAGCCGGGCACCTCCCCGGCGAGGCGGGTCGGGTAGCCGGCCGGGTCGAACAGGGTGATCGGCCCGGTGCGGCGGGTTCCCGAGGTGATCGTGGCCCAGTGCGCGTCCGCGCCGATCCCGCTGGGCGCGACCACCCCGATGCCGGTGACCACGGCCCGGGGCACCGCCGGCACGGCCGACACGGCAGGGGCGGCGGGTGTGGCGGGGGCGCTCACGGCGTCACCTTGGTTCGCGACTGCGGGGCTCGCAAAACCCGCTCACTCCTCACGCTCACGATGCCACCGCCCCCGACAGCCGACGGAACACCATCGCGGACTGGAAGCCGCCGAAGCCGCTGCCCACCGACAGCGCCACGTCCACCGGCAGTTCCCGGGCCTCGTTGGGCACGTAGTCCAGGTCGCACTCCGGGTCCCGGGTGGCCCAGTTCGCCGTCGGCGGCACCACCCCGTACTCGATGGCCAGGGCGCAGGCGGCCATCTCGATGGAGCCGATCGCGCCGAGCGAGTGGCCCACCATGGACTTGATCGAGCTGACCGGCACCCGGTACGCGGCCTCGCCGAGCGCCCGCTTGAACGCCGCCGTCTCGTGCCGGTCGTTCTGCCGGGTGCCCGAGCCGTGGGCGCTGATGTAGGAGACCCGCTCCGGAGCGAGCCGAGCCTGCTTCATCGCCGCCGCGATGGCCAGCCCCATTTCCAGCCCGTCCGGACGCAGCCCCGTCATGTGGTAGCCGTTGCTGCGGCTGGCGTACCCGACGACCTCGCAGTAGACGTGCGCGCCCCGACGGCGGGCGTGCTCGTACTCCTCCAGCACCAGCACGGCCGCCCCCTCGGCGAGGACGAACCCGTGCCGGTCGGCGTCGAACGGCCGGGAGGCGTGCGCCGGGTCGTCGTTGTCGGGGGTGGTCGCCTTGATGGCGTCGAAGGAGGCGACGGTGACCGGGGAGATCGGCGAGTCGGCGGCCCCGGCCAGCACGATGTCGGCCTCGTCGTCGGCGATGAGCTGGTGGGCGTACCCGATGGCGTCGATGCCGGAGGTGCAGCCGGTGGAGACCACCTGCGCGGGGCCGTGCAGGCCGTGCCGGCAGGCCACGTCGGCGGCCAGGCTGCTGGGCACCAACGCCTGGTACAGGTACGGCCCGCCGCGCGCGTGGTCGACCAGCCACCGGCGGCCGGCGTCGCTGACGGTCACGTACTCCTGCTCCAGGGCCATCGTGCCGCCGACGGCGGTGCCGAGCACCACCCCGGCGCGGTCCCGCTCGGCGTCGGTCAGCGCCAGGCCGCTGTCGGCGACCGCCTCGATCGAGCAGGCGAGGGCGAACTGGACGTACCGGTCGGCGCGCCGCCGCTCGGCGGCGGTGAGCCCGGCGGCGACGGGGTCGAAGTCGCACTCGGCGGCGATGCGGGACCGGAACGGCGACGGGTCGAAGAAGGTGATCCGCCGCGTCGCCGTCCGTCCCTCGGTGATCGTCTTCCAGAACCGGTCCCGGGTCGCGCCGCCCGGGGCGACCACCCCGACGCCGGTCACCACCGTGCGGCGCCCGGTCACGACGCGCCCCGCCGCTCGGCCACCTCGGTGTCGACGTGGCCCAGTTCCGGCCGGGGGGCGAGCGGGCCGAGGTGGAAGACCACCTCGGCGGGCTCGGGCCCGGTGTTGCGCAGCCGGTGCCGGACGTTGACCGGCACGAACAGCGCCTCCCCGGCGGCGAGGGGCACCGGTACGTCGTCGAGGTCCACGGTGATCGCGCCGCGCGCGACGTACAGGAACTCCTCGCTGTACGGGTGGTAGTGCTCGGCGATGCGCTCCCCCGGCGCCAGCGCGGCCACCCCCATGAACCCGGAGGTGCTGCCGACGGTCTTCGGCCCGAGCAGGACCCGCAGCTCGCCGCCGCGCCGCCGGTCGGGTGCCACGTCCCGGGCGGCCACCGTACGCTCGACCGTCTCACTCATCCGTGCCTCCGGGGGTGTCGCTGGCGGCCATCCGCTCGATCCGTTCCTTGATGACGGCGAGCTGCACCCTGCTGTTGGCGTTGATCCGCTCGACCATGGCGGGGGTGTCGATCGGCGCGTCGGGCTTCATGGCGAAGTCCTGCACCCAGGTCAGCCGGGTGCCCTCCGGCTCGCAGGTGTAGTACCAGCGCAGCCGCATGAACTCGAACGGGCCGGTCTCCACCCGGTGCGCCCGCACGGTCCGGGTGACCGGGTCGGCCGTACGCTCGCTGACCCAGCTCCACGAGATGCCGTTCTCGTCGGGCACCATCGTCAGCCGGAACAGCACGGTGTCGCCGGTGCGGCGCAGGATCTCCGCCGCGGCGTACTCGGTGAACAGCTGGGGCCAGTTTGCGACGTCGTTGGTGACGTCCCAGACCAGCGACAGCGGCGCGGCGATGACGATGCCGTTCTCCGTGTGCCCGGGCCCCTGCTCGCCGGCCCGGTCCGGTCCGGCGGGCGGCTCGGTCGCCGCCCGCGGTCTGGGTGGGGCCGGCCCG
The DNA here is from genome assembly GCF_043198215.1 of Micromonospora sp. NPDC048830. Classification (NCBI taxonomy): domain Bacteria; kingdom Bacillati; phylum Actinomycetota; class Actinomycetes; order Micromonosporales; family Micromonosporaceae; genus Micromonospora; species Micromonospora sp. NPDC048830. Next base: position 85,883 of record NZ_JBICUP010000025.1, on the reverse strand, counting down.
TCGGTCGGGACGGCCTGCCGGGCGACCAGGTCGGCCACGGCGGGGATGCTGAGCTGCGCGGCCTGTTCGGGGATCTGCACCTGCCAGCGGTCCGCGACCACCGCCTGCAGTTCGAGCAGGGCGAGGGAGTCCATGCCCAGCTCCTCCAGGGACGCGGCGGGCGCGCGGGCGGCGGCGTCGGCGTCCAGGCCGCAGTGCGCGACCAGGATCTCGGTGATGTCCGCTACGCGCGGTCGGCCGTGGGTGACGGTCATCTGGTCCTCCTGGGCTGGTGGTCGAGCGGTTCGGGGCGGTCGGCGGGAGGAGGGGTGGCCCGGCCGGGCCGCGCGGGGGG
>NZ_JBICUP010000025.1:0-85451 GCF_043198215.1 Micromonospora sp. NPDC048830 | reverse complement strand
CCGGCGGCACGGTCCGCGGCCGGCGCGGGGGCGGCGGCACGGTCCGCGGCCGGCGCGGGGGCGGCGGCACGGTCCGCGGCCGGCGCGGGGGCGGCGGCACGGTCCGCGGCCGGCGCGGGGGCGGCGAGCAGGCGGTCGACGAGGGCGGTGGTGTGCCCGGCCTTGCGGAACGTCGGGTCGTCGAGGACCCGCCGCACGAACGGGATGGTCGTCCGCACGCCCGGTCCGTCGATGTCGAACTCGTCGAGGGCGCGCTCGAGCCGGTCCAGGGCCAGGGTGCGGTCCGGTCCCCAGACGGCGACCTTGGCCAGCAGCGAGTCGTAGTGCGGGCCGACCACGTAGCCGACGTGGCCGTGGGTGTCGACCCGGGTGAACGGGCCGCCGGGCGGGGTGAACCGGGTCAGCCGGCCGGGAGTGGGCGCGAAGCCGCGCGCCGGGTCCTCGACGTTGATCCGGCACTCCACGGCCACCCCGTGCGGGCGGATGTCCTCCTGCCGCAGCCGCAGCGGCACCCCGGCGGCGACGTGCAGCTGCTCGTGCACCAGGTCGATGCCGGTGATCATCTCGGTGACCGGGTGCTCCACCTGGATCCGACAGTTGATCTCCAGGAAGTGGAACCGCTCCTCGTCGTCGACCAGGAACTCGACGGTCCCCGCGCCGGTGAAGCCGACGCCGAGGACGCCGCGCAGCGCCGTGGCGGCGATCGCGTCCAGGGTGGCCGTGGACAGTCCCGGGGCGGGCGCCTCCTCGACCAGCTTCTGGTGGCGCCGCTGCACCGAGCAGTCCCGGGTGCCCAGGTGCACCCCGGCGCCGTGGGCGTCGCAGAGCACCTGCACCTCGACGTGCCGGGCGTCGGTGAGGTACCGCTCGACGTACACCCGGTCGTCGCCGAAGACGGCCTGCGCGGCGACGCGGGTCCGCGCGTACGCCCGGGCGAGGTCGGCGGGGCGGCGCACCACGGTCATGCCCCGGCCGCCCCCGCCGGCGGCCGCCTTCACGATGACCGGGTAGCCGATCGCGGCGGCCACCTCGGCGGCCGCCTCGACGGTCGGCAGGGTCTGCACGCTGCCCGGCGGCAGCGGCAGCCCGGCCTCGAGCATCAGCGCCCGCGCGGTGGACTTGTCCCCGAGCGCGGACATCACGTGCGGCGGCGGGCCGATGAACGTCAGCCCGTTGTCGGCGCAGATCTCGGCGAAGTCGGCGTCCTCGGAGAGGAACCCGTACCCCGGGTGCACCGCCTGCGCCCCGGTGCGCCGGGCCGCCTCGACGATCGCCGCGGCGTTGAGGTAACTGCGCCGGCTCGCCGCCGGCCCGATCCGCACCGCCTCGTCGGCGAGGCGCACCGGCAGCGAGTCGGCGTCGGCGCTGGAGTAGACGACCACCGTACGGATGCCCAGCTCACGGCAGGCCCGCAGGACCCGTAGCGCGATCTCGCCCCGGTTGGCGATCAGCACCTTCTCGAACATCACCATCACCCGCGACCCTCAGACCGTTGCCACGGCGACCAGCGGCTGGTCGTACTCGACCGGCTGGCCGTCGCCCACGAGCAGCTCGACCACCCGGCCCGCCCGGTCGGCGGTCACCTCGTTCATCAACTTCATCGCCTCGACGATCCCGATCACCTGACCGGGCCGCACCAGGTCGCCGACGGCGACGAACGGCGCCGCGCCGGGCTCCGGGGCTCGGTAGAAGGTGCCGACCATCGGCGAGCGCACCACCGACCGGCCGTCCGCGACGGGCGGCGCCGCGACCGGCGCGACGGCGGGGGTCGGGGCCGCGGCCGGGGCGGCCGGGCGGGGTGCCGGCACCGCCCCGACGGGGTCGTGCCACTCCACCTCCAGCACCGTGTCCCCGCTGCGCAGCCGGACCCGCCGCACCGGCCCGGCCAGCTCCTCGACGAGCTGGCGGGCATGCCGCCGCAGCCCGGTCAGCACCTCCTCGCCGCCGGTCGGCCTGCCGTTCGGGCTCGGCGCCGACGTCGCCGACTCCGCGGTCACCGGGCACCCGCCCCGGCACCGAGGCGGGCTGCCCCGAACCGGCGGAACCGCTGCCGGCGGCGGCGCACCAGGGTCGCCGCCGGCACGTCCAGCAGCGGCGTGAGGTTGGCCAGCACGGCGGCGCGTAGCAGTTCGGCCGCGGCCGCCGGGTCGGCCTGCGTCCCGCCGGGCGGCTCGGCCACCATCTCGTCGGCGACGCCGATCCGGCACAGGTCCGCAGCGGTCAGCCGCAGCGCGCGGGCGGCCTGCGGGGCCGCCGAGCTGTCCGGCCAGAGGATCGCCGCGCAGCCCTCCGGGCTGATCACCGAGTAGACGGCCCGCTGCAGCATCAGCACCCGGTCGGCCACGGCCAGCGCGAGGGCTCCGCCGCTGCCGCCCTCGCCGGTGACCACGGCGACCACCGGCGTGGGCAGCACGCTCAACGCGAGGATGTTCTCGGCGATGGCCGCCGCCTGCCCCTGCTCCTCCGCGCCGACGCCCGGGTCCGCGCCGGGGGTGTCGACCAGGGTCACCACCGGCAGGCCCAGCCGCGCGGCCAGCCGCATCAGCCGCAGCGCCTTGCGGTGCCCGGCCGGGCTGGCCATGCCGAAGTTGCGGGCCACCAGCTCGCCCGTGGTGTGTCCCTTCTGGTGGCCGATCACCATGACGTGGCGTCCGTCGAGCCGGGCCAGGCCGCCCACGACGGCCGGGCAGTCCCGCCCGAGCCGGTCGCCGTGCAGCTCCACGAACCCGTCGAACGCCGTGTCGAGGTAGTCCAACGTGGTCGGCCGGCCGGGGTGCCGGGCCGCCCGTACCGTCTCCCACGGGTCCCCGTCGACCGCCGTGGCGGCGGGCGTCGTCCGGTCCCCGCCGGCCGCGTCGGCCGCCGGCTCCTGCCCGGGTACGCCCCGACGGCGCGCCGCGGCCCGGCCGGCGTGCGCGGCGGCGAGCAGCACGGTCAGCCGGCCGCGCAGGGCACGCCGGGTGACCACCATGTCGACCTGCCCGTGCCGCAGCAGGAACTCCGCGGTCTGGAACCCCTCCGGCAGCGCCCGGCCGGTCACCTGCCGGATCACCCGGGGGCCGGCGAACCCCATCCGCGCGCCGGTCTCGGCCAGCACCACGTCCGTGTTCGTGGCGAACGACGCGGCCACCCCCCCGTACGTCGGGTCGGTGACCACGCTGACGGTGAGCAGGCCCGCCTCCCGCAGCCCGGCGATGGCCTGGCTGACGGTGGCCATCTGCATCAGCGACAGCGCCCCCTCCTGCATGCGCGCGCCGCCGGAGGCGGTCACCAGCACCAGCGGGATCCCGTCGGCCAGGGCCCGCTCGGCGGCCAGCGTGATGAGCTCCCCGACGGCGCAGCCGAGGCTGCCGCCGAGGAACCGGAAGTCCATCACCGCCAGCGCCACCGGGTGCCCGCCGATGCGGGCGGTGCCGCAGACCACGGCCTCGCCCAGGCCGGTCCCGGCCCGGGCCGCGGCGAGCCGCTGCGGGTACGGCACCGCGTCCACGAACCCGATCGGGTCGATCGCGACCGGCCGGTCGGGCAGCGGGGTGAAGGTGTCCGGGTCGACGATCTGACGCAGCCGTTCCGGCGCGCTCAGCCGGGTGTGCGCCCCGCACTCGGGGCAGACGTCCAGGTTACGGCGCAGCCGCTTGCGGTAGAGCAGGCTGGCGCAGCCGGCGCAGCGCGCCCAGAGCTGCTCGTCCTGCGAGGCGGTCGCGGTCACGGCCGGCTCACCTCGCCCGGGGCGTCCCAGCGGTAGAAGCAGTGCGCCATGGCGTCCCGGGGGGACTGCCAGGTCGGCAGGTACGGCGAGATGTACGGGCGGAGCCGGTCGCTGACCCGGACGAACTCCGGGTGCCCCCGTACCCCCTCCACGGCGCCGTCGGCGGGCTGCTCGGTCTCCAGCAGGTGCACGTACAGGTCGTACAGCCGGTACAGCGACCGGTGGCGCACGCCGACCAGGCGCGGCAGCTCCGTCGCGTCCGACTCGGCGAAGATCTCGGCGACCCGATCCTCGGCGGTCGGGACGACCTTCGCCACGATCAGCGATCGGTCCATGTATGGCCTCCTGCGGCTGACGCGATCCGGTGCGGCGCGACGGATCCGTCACGCCCGACGACTGCGGACACGATGCGCGGCCCTCCGTCACCGGCACGTCACCCCGGACCGTCCACCGAAGCCGCCCTATGGTGACGGTGGGTTGACGGAAACTGTGCAGCAGCTATGTGTGGACTGTCCGGCTGCGCGCCTCGACGGGTGCTTGTTTCCGCTGTTCGGAGCGCCTTTCACGAGCAGCGTGGACGGTTCCCACAGCGACCGCTCCATTGACCCAGAGTAACCATTGTTGATATGTTCGACGCGGTCAGCCCGGCGCCCGCAGCGTCGCAGGCCGGCGCCCGGGGGTGGTGGCGTCGCGCGGCGCGACGTCCGGGGCAGCCGTGCCGGGGACACAGGACGGCCGGGGGCGGGCCCCGGCGCAGGGGGTGCCGCCGTGACCGCTGACAAGCGCATTCCGACCGTCGGCGCCCGTCCCGCGCCGGGCATCTCGCTGCACCTGCTCGGCGGGTTCCGGCTGCTGCACGACGAGGTGCCGGTGGTCGTGCCGCGCGGGCTGCAACGCGTCATCGCGCTCATCGGGCTGCGCCCGGGCGCCACCCGCAGCCACCTCGCCGGGCTGCTGTGGCCCGAGGCGCCGGAGGAGCGCGCCCTGTCGTCGCTGCGCACCGCCCTGTGGCGGCTGCGGCAGGACCCGTGCTGTCCGGTGGAGACCAGCGGCGACAGCGTACGCCTGCACCCCGTGGTCCGACTCGACGTCGACGACCTGGTGCGCACCGCCGCCCAGGTCCGCGACGGCGACGACCACCGCATCGCGGCCGGCGCGCTCGCCGCCGGCCGACACGACCTGCTGCCCGGCTGGTACGACGACTGGGTGCTGATGGAGCGGGAGCGGCTACGTCAGCTGCGCCTGCACATGCTCGAGGAACTCGCCGACCACCACCTGGCCGCCGGCCGGCACGGCGAGGCCCTGGAGGCGGCCCTGGAGGCGATGGCCGCCGAGCCGCTGCGCGAGACCCCGCACCGGCTGGTGGTGCGCATCCACCTCGCCGAGGGCAACGCCTTCGAGGCGGTGCACGCCTTCTACGTCTACCGCGACCTGCTGCTGCGCGAGCTGCGGCTGGAGCCGTCGGCGGCCATGTGCGCGCTGCTCGACGACACCCTCGCCCCCATCCGCCGGGCCACCCGCACCGCCCCGCGGCCCGTGGGGCCCCGCGACGCCACCCCGCGGCCCGCACCGCCCCGCGACTCCACCCCGCCGCCCGCCGGGCCCCGCGGTCCCACTCCGCGGCCCCACTGACGCCGTCCCGCGCGACCGCCCGTCGGGCCCATCGACAATCCCGTCACAGCCAGTATCCACATCGTGACGATGACGTGACACGGTGTGGCGCAGGGTGGGGACACGTAGCGCACGGCCTGTCGATCGGGCCCGGCGTCCGTTCCGGCGGGAGGGGTTCCATGAGTCGCCTACTGATCGTCAGCAGGATCATCCCCGGGTCCGAGGGGCGGGTCGCGCAGATCTTCGCCGAGTCCGACGAGACCGAGCTGCCCCGGCTGACCGGCATCCGGCACCGCTCCCTGTACTGCCTGCACGACCTGTGCGTACACCTGATGGAGACCGCGGACGTCGACGCGGACACGCTGGCCGAGGCCCGCAGCCACCCGCTGTACCACCAGGTCAACGAGCGGCTGTCCGCACACACCTCGCCGTACCTGCCGACCTGGCACTCCCCCCGCGACGCCATCGCCGGGTGCTTCTACAGCTGGGACGCCGGCCGGCCGTCGATCAGCCCCACCGGAAGCGCCGGCTGACCCAGCGCCCGTCGGCGTCGCCGGGGCGGCCACGCGGGACCCCGGCGCCGAGGGCCGACCCCGGCCGGGACGGCCACCCGCGCGAACACCCTGGGTAACCTCGCGGCCACCGTAGGCGCGACCCGTCCTACCAGCACCGGAAGCCCGGAGCCACCGTGTCGCGCGATACCGAGCGTATGCGAAGCTGCGGCGAGTTTTACTCGCGACTTTCATTCGACATACGCAACAGGGAGGTGCACCGTGCCGTCGACTTTCGGGCAGTGGTTGTTCGCGATCCTGGCGCTGCTGGTGGGTCTGGCCGCCGGCTGGGTGCTGCGCGGCCGGCAGGACGCGCAGGCGTCCATCGTGGAGCGCGCCCCGGCCGCCGGGGCGACCGGCGTGTCCGACGCGCCGGTCGAGGCCACCATCGACGTGCAGCCACCGGCGGCGACGGTGGCTGCGACGACGACGGAGGCCGTCGTCGACGAGCCGGCCCCGGACACCGCCGAGCCCACCCGGCCGGGCGCGGTCCTGGCCGACAGCGACCAGGCCGCCTTCGCCCCCGAGGACACCGCGCCGATGCCGGCGGACACCCGGGAGCCGGCCGGGGCCGCCGCCGAGCCGACCGGAGACGACCGGAAGGCCGCCCCGGCCGCGGCTCCGGCCGCCGGACCCACCGGGGACGACCGGAAGGCCGAGCTGTCGGCCCCGGCCCCGCGCGCCGCGGCCGACGACGCCGACCTGCCGGAGACCGGGGACCGGGAGCCGGCCGAGGCGCCGCTGGCCACCCTTCCGTCGGGCGACGCCGCGACGCCGGCCGACGTGATCCGGGCCGACGTGAACCCGGCCGACGTGGACCCGGCCGACGTGATCCGGGCCGACGTGGACCCGGCCGACGCGAACCCGGACGCGGTGGGGACGGACGCGCCGACCGCGGCTGTGGACGCCGACGCGAAGCCGGACGCGACTCCCGCTGTCGCCGACGAGGCGAAGGTGCCGGCCGCCCCTGTGCCCGCCGCCAGCGGCGGGACCGGCGAGCCCGGGGCCGGAGCGACCGAGGCCGCCGGGGCCGCCGCGTCGACCGACGACTTCCGTCGCATCCAGGGCATCGGCCCGAAGATGGCCGCCGCACTGCACGACGCCGGTATCCGCACCTATCGGCAGCTGGCCGACCTGGACGAGGCGGCGCTGCGAGAGACCATCCGGGCCGCCGGGCTCCGGGCCGCGCCGAGCCTGGCCACCTGGCCGCAGCAGGCCCGGGTACTCGCGGGCGCCCCGGGCGAGGCCGAGCGGGTGCTGCCGGTGGCCGTCGGCGACGCCTGACGAGGGTGCGTCCCCGGGCCGGCGACCTGGCGGTGACGGCGCTGCGCCGTCACCGCCAGGTCGCCGGCAAGCGCGTTGACCGTCGGCGACCGCACCGCCGCATCGGGTACGGCGCCGTTTAGCCGATCCTCACGGTTGGGTACAAGGGCCTCACCTCGGCCCGTACAACCCCCGGAGGAAGCCATGCGGAGCGGCCCCTCGATCCTGGGCGTCATCCTGGTCATCTGGCTGGTCATCGGCGCGATCGCCGCTGGTCAGCGCGGCTACTACAAGGGCGACGACGCCACCTGCGCCGAGGCCGGCACGATTCTGGTGACCATCGTGGCCGGCCCGTTGAACTACCTGGGCGCCAACCCGAAGGTCGACTGCGAGCTTCCCGAGCCTTCGAAGTAGGTCAGCTCTCACCCGGCCCGCGCCGCGCGAGCGACGCGGGCAGGCGCATGTCCGCGAACGGCCACTCGGGCCGGTCAACATGCGCCGGCTGTCGCGTGGCCCGCACGGCTGGGGATGGGACAACGACCGGGAGACGGACCGTCCTCTCCGGCCCGGAGCGCGGCAACGTGTGGTTCGACCGACGCGCCACGTGCGACGACATCGTGCCCCTGCGCAACCGGGACGGCAGCCACGCCAATTTCACCGACTTCTACCTGGACTGGCTGGCGGCGGCCGAGCGGACGTTCGTGTGACCGTTCCTCCCGCGTCCGTGGTCGCCGCCGGGGCCGGAGGCGTCACGCGCCCTGATGCGTCCTAGGAGGCTGGACTGTGTAAGGTGCCCTCCCCCACCCCGGGAGTTGACAAGGGTTCCTCACCCGCCGACGTGGATGCGGGGGCGACGGGCCGGGTCCGGCTCGGACTTGCGGAGGATCTCCCGCACCACGGGCGGGGTGTCCCCCCGGCCCAGGATCAGGTACCGCAGCAGGTGGGCGATCGGGTTGCCCTCGGACCACTCGAAGTGCGCGTGCGGCCGTACCTGCGTGGCGTCGCGCAGCGCCAGCAGGATCGCCGCGATGGCGTTCGGCGCCGCCGGGCTGCTCGCCCGCAGCACCCGGTACCCCTCGACCTCGACCCCGTGCACCCGCAGCACCCGGCTGAACTCCGACGGGTCCACCACGTCGATCTCCAGGAACAGCACGTCCGCCGCGCCCGGCACCGGGTTCACGCCCCGCTGCGTGATCTCCTTGTCCCGGTACTCCTCCACCCCGCCGCTCTGCCGCCTGTTGGCGATCAGGTGCAGCTGCCCGTCGTGCGAGAGGCTGTCGGCGACGAACCGGCGGGCCGCCTCGTCGAACTCGATCCGCTCCGCCCGCAGCTCGGTGGTGCGCGACACCCGGGACACCAGCGACACGGCGACGATGCCGAGGATGAACATGGCGGAGATCGCGATCCCGTCCGGCTTCTCGACCACGTTCTCGAACAGGGCGTACCCCAGGACGACGGTGAGCGCCGTGAAGCCGGCGGCGGCCAGGCGATGCTGGCGGCGCCCCGCCGAGATGGCCACCGCCACCGCGCCGGAGACCATCATCGCCAGGATGCCCGTGGCGTACGCGCCGGCCTGGGCGTTGACGTCGGCGCCGAAGGCGACGGTGATGGCGACGCTGATCGCCGTGTAGACGAGGACGACGGGCCGCACCGCCCGGCCCCACTCCGGCGCCATCCCGTACGACGGCAGGTAGCGCGGCACGATGTTGATCAGGCCGGCCATCGCCGACGCCCCGGCGAACCACAGGATCAGCACGCTGCTGATGTCGTACACGGTGCCGAAGCCCTCGCCCAGGTACTCGTGCGCCAGGAACGCCAGGGCCCGGCCCTGAGCCCGGCCGCCCGGGCCGAACTCGTGCGGCGGGATGAGCACGGTGGTGACGAAGGTCGTCGTGACCAGGTAACCCGACATGATGAACGCGGCCGTGGCCAGCAGCCTGCGGGTGTTGCGGACGCGGGCGGCCAGCCGGGCCTCCCGGTCCGGCCCCTGACCGGCGACCAGCGGCATCATGCTGACCCCGGTCTCGAAGCCGGAGAGGCCGAGCACCAGCAGCGGGAACGCCAGCACGGCCTGGCTGACCCCGTGGACGAGCCCACCGCCGGCGGGGACCAGCGCGTTCCGCCAGGAGGCGAGCACGGCGGGGTCGGCGAGGACGTTGGCCAGGCCGGCGGCGACCACCACCGCGTTCAGCACCAGGAACGCCGCCACCAGCGGGATGGCCACCCCGACCGCCTCACGGAAGCCGAGCAGGAACACCCCGCCGAGGACGAGCAGCAGCCCGGCGGTGACCGCGACCGCGACGAACCGGCCGTGCAGCGCGTCCGGCAGGTACGGGTTCTCCAGCAGGTGCACGGTCGCGTCGGCCGCCGACAGGGTGATCGTGATGATCCACGAGGTGGCCACGAAGCCGAGCAGGACGAGGACGAAGATCTTTCCCCGCCAGAACGGCAGCAGCCGCTCCAGCATCGCCACCGACCCCTGCCCGTGCGGGCTCTCCCGGGCCACCCGCCGGTACATCGGCAGCATCCCGAACAGGGTCAGCGCCACGATCAACAGCGTCGCCAGCGGGGACAGCGCGCCGGCCGCGACGGCCGCGATGCCGGGCAGGTACGACAGGGTGGAGAAGTAGTCGACGCCGGTCAGGCACATCACCTGCCACCAGGCGTGCACCCTGGCCTCGGTCTCCCGCGTCTCCGGCCCGATCGGCTGCACCCGGTGCTGGAACAGCCAGCGACGCAACGGGCCCGGGGGCGGGCCGGGCCGGTGGTGGCTGTCCACGCACGCCGGGATCGTCACGAGGCCCCGGTGGGGGCGGTCGCTGTGGACCGGGTCCCGTGCGGCGTGCAGGCTCCGGTCCGGCCGGCTCGGCTCCCGCTGCCCCCGCGTCCGCCCCGGCTGCACCCCGTCCCGCCGTTCCGCCATGCCGCGCCACCCCCTCACGCCCTGCCCCGACGGTAGGCGGAACCCGCGGCGTTCCCAGGCGGAACGGACGAAGCGGCGACAGGCCGGTCCGTGCCCCGGCCTGCCACGCCTGCCAGCCGCGCCGGGCTCAGTTCCCGGGTCGACCACGCGTGCCCCGTCGGCCGGCTGTGGAGCTGCCCGCACAGGCGGGGCGGTGCGCGACGGCGCGCTCTGCGGGTTCGGCCGTCGGAAGCACGGCTCCCCCATGCCGCGACGAGGCCGCGCACCGACGGCACGGCAGGGGAGGCTGGGAGCGTCGCACTCCCGGGCGCACGAACGGGGCAGCTCCACAGCGACCGACGACGCCAGATGGGCCCCGGATCCAGCCGACGGCGGGGCAGAGAGCAGCCGCGGGCCGGGTCAGCGGCCGTCGAGGAAGGCGAGCACCCGTTCCCAGGTCAGCTCCGCGGCGGCGGCGGCGTGGTCGGGCAGGTCGGGATCGGTGTAGAGGTGGCCCGGCCCCGGGTAGCGGAAGACCGTCAGGTCCGCGCCGGCCTCGGTCATCGCCCGCTGCCACGCGTCCACGTCCTCCTGCGGCTCGAACTCGTCGGGGTCGGCCAGGTGCAGCTGCACCGGCAGGCCCGGGCGGACGGCCTCCGGGCCACCGGCGATGCCGTGCAGCAGGAGCAGGGCCGCGGCGGAGGGCCGCTCGGCGAGCAGGTCGGCGGCCACCGCGCAGCCGAACGAGAAGCCGGCCAGCACCGCGTCGGGCGGCAGGTCGGCCACCGCCGCGCGGGCCCGGCCCAGCGCCGTGTCCCGGCCGACCTTGTCGAGCAGGGCGAAGCCCTCGTCGACGGTCCCGGCGGCGGGCACCCCGTACAGGTCGGGGGTGACCACCTGGTGCCCGGCGGCGCGAAGGCGGTCGGCGGCGGCCAGCACGGCCGGGCGCAGGCCGTACACGGAGTGGAACAGGGCGATCTGAGTCATCCCGCCATCCTGACGCAGGGGAACGACACCAGCGCCGGGCGGCTGCCCCGCGGGCGACGGCGCCAGCGGATCAGCCAGCGCCTCCAGCCGGGGCACGAGGTCGGCCGGGGCCGGCCGGTCGGCGCGCCGGTGACCAGGGCGAAGGCGTACGCCTTGGGCCAGCGCGGCTTGCGGAACGGCGGGCCGGCCGCCCCGGACCGGCGGCCCCCGGGATCAGCGGTTGTCCGCGCCGCCGGACGCGTCCCGATGGATGTGCTGGTCTCCGCCATCACGGTCCCCCTCTCGACAAGCCTTCCCGGCGGGATGTGCCCCCGCCCGGTGTCACGGCGCCGGCCCGCGGCTCCGCGCCGCCCCCGCTCGACCCGGCCCGATAGGGTGCCCCGGACGGACCCGTCTCGGGCCCGTCCCGGAACCGGCCGGATCGATCATGGAGTTGACGGCCGGTTCGGTGATCGAGAGCACCGTCAAACTCCATGATCGGCGGGAAAGGGACGGACAGGTGAGCGAAGGGAGCCCGGGTCGGGTGGACCCGGACGTCGACCTGCGCGTACCCGGGGACCGGGCCGAACTGCGCGCGCACCCGGCGGCGGTGCTCGGCGCCATCGCGGCCGGGGGCGTGCTCGGCGCGCTCGCCCGCGCGGGGCTCCAGGCCGCCCTTCCGCACCGCCCCGGCGGCTTTCCCTGGGCGACGTTCGCCGTCAACGTGACCGGCTGCCTGCTGATCGGGGCGCTGATGGCGGTGGTCGCCGCCGGCCGCACCCGCCCGCTCACCCGGCCGTTCCTCGGCGTCGGGGTGCTCGGCGGCTTCACCACCTTCTCCACGTACGTGGTGGACGCGCGCCTGGCGCTGGCCACCGGGGCGCCGGGCACCGCGCTGGCGTACCTGGCCGCGACCCTGGTGACGGCGCTGGTCGCGGTCTGGCTCGGCGACGCCGCCGCCGGCCGGCTGCTCGCCCGCGCCGGCGCGGGCAACCCAAGCGTACGACCGGACACGGCCCGGTGACCGTCCTGCTCGTGGCCCTCGGCGCGGCCGTCGGGGCGCCGCTGCGGTACCTCACCGACCGCGCCGTGCAGGCCCGGTACGGCTCGGCGTTCCCGTGGGGCACGTTGACCGTCAACGTGTTCGGGTCGCTCCTGCTCGGCGCCCTGGTGGGGGCGCCCGCCGGGCCGGCGGTGGGCGCGCTGCTCGGCACGGGCCTGTGCGGCGCGCTGACCACGTACTCGACGTTCGGCTACGAGACGCTGCGGCTGGCCCGCGACGGGGCCCGGGGGCGTGCCCTGACCAACGCGCTGGGCAGCGTGGCCGCCGGCCTGGCCGCGGCGTCCGCCGGCTACGCGCTGGCCCGCGCCCTGCTCGGCTGAGGAAGAGAAGAGGAAGGAGGGGCCCCTGTCGACAAGGGGCCCCCTTCTCTCACAGCAGCGCGGCGACCGGGCCGATCACGAACACCGCCGGGGGCTGGACGTCCTCCCGGGTGGCCAGCGCGCCGACCTCGTCCAGCCGGGACGGCAGCGCCCGCTGGCTCGGGTGCCCGGCGTCCTGCACCACCACCGCCGGGGTGTCCGGGGCCCGGCCGTGCTCGATCAACTCGGCGGCGACCTTGTCGATCGTGTCGACCGCCATGAGCAGCACGAGGGTGCCCCGCGCGCGGCCCAGCGCGGCCCAGTCGACCAGGGACTGCGGGTGCCCCGGCGGCAGGTGCCCGGACACGACCGTGAACTCGTGCGCCACGCCCCGGTGGGTCACCGGCACGCCGGCCAGGGCGGGCGCGGCGACGGCGCTGGTCACCCCGGGGACGACGACCGTCTCCACCCCGGCCGCGGCGCACGCCTGCACCTCCTCGTGCCCGCGGCCGAAGACGTACGGGTCGCCGCCCTTGAGGCGGACCACCCGCCGGCCGGCGCGGGCGTGCCGGACCAGGGTGTCGTTGATGGCGTCCTGCCCCATCGACGGGCCCCGGGGCACCTTCGCCGCGTCCACCACCAGCACGCCGGGGCGCAGCCCGTCGAGCAGGCCGCGCGGGGCGAGCCGGTCGGCCACCACCACGTCCGCCGCGTCCAGCATGGCCCTGCCCCGTACGGTGATCAGGTCGTCGGGGCCGGGCCCACCGCCGACGACGGCGACCTGCCCCGGGCGCAGCACCGGCTCGTGGTCGTGCCCGTGATGGTGGTGGTCGTGGGCGTGTGGCTGCCCGTCGTGGTCGTGGTGGTCGTGGCCGCCGACCGGGTCGTCGGGGTGGTCGTGCGGGGTCTGCGGCCTGCCCACCTTGTCGACGAAGCCGGGCAGCGCCACCCGGTACGCGCAGGTGTCGCAGTTCATCCGGATGTCCCCGCGCAGCGCCTCGGCGTGCCGGAGCAGCACCAGGTCGGCGAGGGCGTCGCAGTCGCCGATCAGATCGGCCACCCGCACGTCCAGGTCGGGGTGGGCGGCGGCGAACTCCGCCGACTGGGCGGCGATCCGGTCCGGCAGCACCCCGGCGAACAGGAAGTACGGGGCGACGACGATCCGGCGGGCGCCCAGGCGGCGCAGCCGGTCCAGCACGGCCGGCACCGACGGCTCGGCGAGCGAGATGAAGCCCGCCTCCACCCCGGCATAGCCGCGCCCCTCCCACAGCAGCCGCGCCACCTTGACGACCTCGGCGTTGGCGTCCGGGTCGGTGGAGCCGCGGCCGATCAGCGCCACCCACGTCCCCGCCCGGTCGGCGCCGGCCAGCGCGTCGTCGATGCGCTGTTCCAGGGCCTCGTGCAGCAGCGGGTGGGGGCCCAGCGGCCGGCCGAAGGCGTACGTCAGCCCCGGCTGGCGGGCCCGCTCCCGGGCCAGCGCGGCGGGGATGTCGCCCTTGCCGTGGCCGGCGGCGGCGAGGACGAGGGGCAGGGCGACCAGCCGACGCCGGCCCCGCTCGACGAGCGCGCCGACCGCGTCGGTCAGCGGCGGGCGGGACAGCTCGATGAACCCGCCCTCGACGTCGTCGAGGGCGGCGCGGCGGCGGATGCGCTCGACCAGCGCGAGGAACTGGTCGACCCCGGCCGTGCTGCGGGTGCCGTGCCCGACCAGCAGCAGCGGGGTCCGGGGGTCCGGGGCCGGGTTCATGGCGATTCCTCCAGGTAGAGCAGGGCGTTGAGGGCGGCGGCGGCGACGGCGGAGCCGCCCTTCTCGCCGACGTTGGAGACCGCGGGCAGGCCGCTGTCGCGCAGCGCGGCCTTGGACTCGGCGGCGCCGACGAACCCGACGGGCAGGCCGACGACCAGCGCCGGCCGGACGCCGAGGGTGATCAGCTCGAACAGCGCGGTGGGCGCGCAGCCGACCACCCAGACCGCGCCGGGGCCCACCCGGTCGTACGCCAGCCGGACGGCCGCCGCGGAGCGGGTGATCCCGGCCTCGCGGGCCAGCGCGGCGGCGGCCGGCTCGGCGATCGGGCAGACCAGTTCCAGGCCGGCGCGGGTGATCCCGGCGGCGACCATCGCCACGTCGGTGACCACGGGCGCGCCGGCGCGCAGCGCGGCCAGCCCGCCGGCCAGACCCGCCTCGTCGCAGACCAGGTCGGCGACGTAGTCGAGGTCGGCGCTGGCGTGCACGACCCGCTCGGTGACGGCGCGGGTCAGCGGCGGCAGGCCGGACAGGTCGACCCGGGAGCGCAGGATCGCGTACGACTCCTGCTCGATCGGGTGCACGACGCGACTCACCGGCGCTCCCCCTCCGCGTCGGCCGCCCCGGTCTCGCCCCCG
Organism: Micromonospora sp. NPDC048830; assembly: GCF_043198215.1. Taxonomy (NCBI): domain Bacteria; kingdom Bacillati; phylum Actinomycetota; class Actinomycetes; order Micromonosporales; family Micromonosporaceae; genus Micromonospora; species Micromonospora sp. NPDC048830. The sequence goes on along the minus strand of NZ_JBICUP010000025.1, from coordinate 70,705 downwards.
GAGCCGGCGACGACCCCGGTCTCGCCCCCGGAGCCCGCGACGGCCACGGCCGGGCCGGAGGAGCCGTAGCGGCGGTCGTAGCCGCGCAGCTTCCACAGCGCGACCGCGCCCGCCCAGGCGAGGGCGAACACCGCGACGACGGCGTAGCCGAGCTGCTCGAAGTGGTCGGCGACCGCCGCGTAGCCGGCGAGGGCGGACACCCGGAGGTGGTCGGCCAGCAGGCTCGCCAGGTAGACGCTGGCCACCAGCGCGCCGACCAGCACCGTCACGGCGGTGGTGGCCAGGTTGTAGTACAGCCGCCGGGCCGGCTGCCGGTACGCCCACGAGTACGCCCGGCTCATGAGCAGGCTGTCGGCGGTGTCCATGGCCGACATCCCGGCGGCGAACAGCAGCGGCAGGGTGAGCAGGGCCAGCACGGGCAGCCCGCCGGCGGCGGCGGTGCTGGCCGACAGGGCGAGCAGGGTCACCTCGCTGGCCGTCTCCAGGCCGAGGCCGAAGAGGAAGCCGACGGGCGCCATGTGCCAGGAGGAGCGGACCAGGGCGCGGGCCCGGGAGCCGAGCACCCGCTGCATCAGCCCTCGGTTGAGCAGCTGCAGGTCCAGCTCCCGCTCGTCGAGGTCGCCGTGGCGCAGCCGCCGCCACAGCCGGGCCAGGCCGGCCAGCACCACGGCGTTGAGCACGGCGACCAGGGCCAGGAACAGCGTGGCGGTCACCGCGGCGACGGTCGCGCCCACCTCGCGTGCCTGGGCGAGGCCGGGCCCGGTGAGGTTGGCCGAGGCCAGCCCGATCACCAGGGCGAGCAGCAGCACCACCGCGCTGTGCCCGAGGGCGAAGAAGAAGCCGACGCCGACCGGCCGGCGCCCGCGCAGCAGCATCAGCCGGGTGGTGTCGTCGATCGCGGCGATGTGGTCGGCGTCGAAGGCGTGCCGCACCCCGAGCGCGTACGCCAGGGCGCCCGCCCCGGCGAGGCCGCCGGCCGCCGCGGGCTGGTCGTTCCAGTACAGGTACAGGCTCCAGCCGGCGACGTGCAGCACGGCGACGGCGAGCACGATGCCGCCGAGGCGTAGCCGCTCGGCACGGCTCCACCGGCCCGCCGGGGGCGCTGCGCTGACCGTGGTCGAACTCATCGGACTCCTTCTGGGCGGTCGGTGCCGACGACGCGGATCGCGTCCACCGGGCAGATCTCCAGGCACTCCAGGCAGCCGGTGCACCGGTCGGCCCGGACCCGCAGACCGGCCGGCGTGGGTCGGATGGCGTGCGTGGGGCAGGTCAGCAGGCACGCGCCGCAGCCCTGGCAGGCGCCGATGGCCACGGGGGCGGTCAGCTGCGCCACCGGTACCCCCGCGGGGTGACCATCCGGCCGGCGACGATCCGGGTCTGGCTGCTGCCGACGACCACGACGCTGTACATGTCCACCGTCCCGGCGTCGAAGGTGGCCAGGGTGGCCAGCCGCACCCGCTCGCCGTCGCGGCTGGCGTTGCGCACCACGCCGACCGGGGTGTCCGGCGGGCGGTGCTTGGCGAAGACGCGCAGCGCGGCGTCGAGCTGCCAGTCCCGGGTGCGGCTGCGCGGGTTGTACAGCAGCGCCACGAAGTCCCCCTCGGCCGCCGCGGCGACCCGCCGCTCGATGACCTCCCAGGGGGTGTGCAGGTCGGACAGGCTCAGGTACGCGTGGTCGTGGCCGAGCGGCGCGCCGAGCAGCGCCGCCGCGGCGAGGGCGGCGGTCACCCCGGGCACCCCGACCACGTCGATGCGGTCGTCGGCGTACTCCAGGGCGGGGCTGGCCATGGCGTACACCCCGGCGTCGCCGGAGCCGATCAGCGCGACCGCGTGGCCGGCGGCGGCCTCGGCCACGGCGGCGCGGGCCCGCTCCTCCTCCGCGCCGAGGCCGCTGGCCAGCACCCGGGTGCCGGGGCGCAGCACGTCGCGCACCTGCTCGACGTACTGGTCGAGGCCGACGACCACGGCGGCGCGGCGCAGCTCGGCGACCGCGCGGGGGGTGCGCAGGTCGGCCGCGCCGGGGCCGAGGCCGACGATCGCCAGCCGGCCGCGCGGCGCGTGCCGGGCCACCGCCACGGTGGCCATCGCGGAGGCGGTCTTGGGCGCCACCAGCTCCGCGGAGGCGTGCCGGCCGGGCTCGCCGAGCAGCGCCGCGGCCTCCGCGACGCTGGGCGTGCCGACCGCCGCGCGGACCACCTCGCTGGGGTTGGGCACGTCGACCGCCGCCAGGTCCGCCGCCGGGTGGGTCACCAGGGGTACGCCGAGCGCGTCGGCGGTCGACCGGATGCCCGCCTCGTCGGCCTTGACGTCGGCGCTGGCCAGGGCGCGCACGCTCGCCGGGCTCAGCCCGGCGTCGGCCAGCACCCGGTCCAGCAGGGCGCGCGCCTCGGCGGCCGGTACGCCCCGGCTGCCGCCCACCCCGACCACCAGCGACGGGGGCCGGAGCACGGCGGTCCGCCCGTCCGTCGGCACCACCCGATCGGTGACCAGCAGCCGGTACGCGTCGGCGGGCGCGTCGGGCCGCACGGTGTCGGGCAGGGCGGGCAGCGGCCAGGTGGCGTCGGCCTCGAGCCGCACGGGCTCGCCGTCCAGGATCGCCCGGCTGACGGCGGCGACCGCCCCCTCGACGGGCCAGCCGAGGGTGTCCAGGCCGGGCAGGTCGACCGCGTCGGTGGCGGTGGTGACCACCGGCCGGGCGTCGAGCAGCGCGCCGACCTCGGCGGCGAGGGCGTTGGCGCCCCCGGCGTGGCCGCCGAGCAGCGCCACGGCGTGCCGGGCGGCCTCGTCCACCACCACGACCGCCGGGTCGGTGCGCTTGTCGCCGAGCAGCGGCGCGAGGACGCGGACGACCGCGCCGGTGGCCAGGAACGCCACCACCGCGTCGTACCCGGTGAAGGCCGCGCGCAGCGCGTCGCCGACGGTGTCGGCCTCGACGAGGCGGGCGTGCGGCCAGGCGTCGGCGACGGTCCGGGCGTGCCGGCGTCCGGCGGCGGTGGCCGCGACGAGCCCGATGCGGATCGTGGTCAAGGAAGCTCCCCCGTGAGGACGACGACAGGATTGGTGGCGGCCAGCCGCACCGACCCGCCGGGCAGGTCGGCCAGCCGGGCGGCGGAGAGTTGGACGCCCTCGGCGCGGTAGCCGTGCTCGCGCAGCAGGGCCAGCGCGGGGGCGACCCGGTCCAGGGCGGCGAGGGTCACCACGATCCGGACCGGTTCGCGGGCGGCCACGGCGGCGAGCACGTCCAGGCCGCCCCCGCCGACGAACACGGCGTCCGGGTCGGGCAGCCCGCCGAGCGCGGCCGGGGCCGCCCCGGCGACCACCCGCACGTCGACCCCGTGGGCGGCGGCGTTGCGCCGGACCAGGTCGACGGCGTCCGGGTCGCGCTCGACCGCGACGACGGCCGCGCCGAGCAGCGCGCACTCGACGCCGACCGAGCCGCTGCCCGCGCCGACGTCCCAGACGAGCCGGCCGAGCCGGGGGCGCAGCCGGGCCACGGCGAGGGCGCGCACCTCCGCCTTGGTGATCATGGAGTCGCGGTGGGCGTACGCGTCCTCGGGCAGCGCCCAGCCGCCGACCGGGGCGGCGGCCGGCTGGTTGTCCGCCCGCGCCCCGCCGGCCGGCCCGGGATCGGGGGTCCGGTCGGCGAGGGACAGCAGCACGTGCGGGTCGGCCCAGGTCGCGGCGGCGGCCTCGGCGGGCGTGGTCTCGGTGACCCGCTCGGCCGGGCTCCCCAGGTGCTCGGCGACGACGAGCCGCCGCGGCCAGCCGACCAGGCCCGCGCCGATCTCGGCGGCCCCCGCGCCGGGCGCGGTGAGCACGGCGACCGCCGGCAGCGCGCGGGCCGCGTTGAGCGCGGGCCGCAGGTCCCGGCCGTGGGCGCTGACCACCGCCGCGCCGTCCCAGGGCAGGCCGGCGCGGGCGAACGCGGCGGCCACGCTGGACACGGCGGGCAGCACCCGCACGGGCAGCCCGTCGGCGCGCAGCCGGCGGACGATGCCGAACAGCCCCGGGTCGCCGCTGGCCAGCACCACCGCCGGGACGCCGTCGGCCACGGCGGCGGCGAGCCGGTCCAGGGCGGGCGCGAGCGGGCCGAGGGCCACCGTGGCGCAGCCCTCGGGAAGGGCGACGGCGGCGAGGTGCCGGGCCGCGCCGACGGCCAGCCGGGCCCCGGCCAGGGCGGCGACGGCGGCCGGGTACGCCGGCGCGCCGGCCGCGTCGACGCCGACGACGGTGACGGGGTGGGTCACGCGGCCCACCGCCCCGAGGAGGCGACCAGCCGGTCCCCCGCGAAGTCGACCATCGCCACGTCGACGTCGACGGCGTGCTCGGCGAAGCGCAGCAGCACCTGGTGTACCCGGTGGCAGAGCAGGTCGCCGGCGGGGCGCAGCAGCCCGGCGGCCTCCCACAGCTCGTACGCGTGCCGGCCGGTGTTGGCCGCCGCCACCTCGGCCACCAGGGCCGGGTCGCCGCCGGCCTCGGCGGTGACCGCGCCGAGCAGGGACAGGTCCACCTTGGACCGGGTGTAGTGGGTCATCAGCACGCCGGCGGCGAGCTTGGCCAGCTTGCCGGCCATCCCGACGAAGACCACCCCGGTCATGCCGTCGCCGACGGCGGCGGTGACCGCCGCGCCGGTGAAGTCGCCGACCTCGACGAAGCAGACCTCCGGCAGCTCCGGCAGGAGTGCGCGGGCGGCCCGCTCGGTGCGCCCGCCGGTGCACAGCACCACGGTCCGCTCGCCCTGGGCGGCCATGACGTGCACCGCCTGCACCACGCTGGCGCGCCAGGACGCCGTGGAGAAGGGGCGGACGATCCCGGTGGTGCCGAGGATGGAGATGCCGCCGAGGATGCCGAGCCGCCGGTTGGTGGTCTTGCGGGCCATCACCTCGCCGCCGGGGACGCTGATCACCACCCGTACGCCGACCTCGGCGAGGTCGACGACCTCGGCGACGGCCTGGCCGATCATCCGGCGCGGGGTCTCGTTGATCGCCGGGCCGCCGACGGGCAGCCCGAGGCCGGGTTTGGTGACGGTGCCGACGCCCGGCCCGCCGGCGAGGTCGAGGCCGGGCTCGTCGCGCCACTCGACGGTGGCCGTCAGGTGCGCGCCGTGGGTGACGTCGGGGTCGTCCCCGGCGTCCTTGACGACCACGGCCTCGGCGCGCGCGGCGGGCGGCGGGGCCAGCTCGCAGCGGTCGACCGGGAAGCTCACCCGGCGGCCGGCGGGCAGGCCGATCTCGACCTCCCGCGGCGGCACGCCGGTGACCAGCGCGGTGACGGCGGCCTTGGCCGCCGCGGTGGCGCAGGCCCCGGTCGTCCAGCCGGTGCGCAGCGCGCGGGGCCGGACCTTCGCGGTACGCGGCAGGTCCGGCTCGCGCAGCGGCGGCTCGGCGTACGTCACCGGGCCGGCCCCGGCGCCCCGGCGTCGCTGACCGACGGGTCCGCGTCCCCGGCGGGCCGACCCGCGTCCCCGGCGGCCCGGTCGGCGTTCCCGGCCGGGCGGGCCGCGTCCGCGCGGCGGCGGCGCAGCTCGGCGCGGGCGGCCGGCTCGGCCCGGCGGAAGGTGTGGAAGTGCCCGGGGTGGTACAGGTGCGACCGGGTGCCGCTGGCGCCCAGCGCCGGCCCGACCAGGAACAGCGTGTGCTTCCACAGCTTGTGCTCCCGAACGGTGTCGGCCAGGGTCCCGACCGTGCAGCGCACCACCAGCTCGTCCGGCCAGGTCGCCTGGTACGCCACCACGGCCGGGGTGTCCGCCGGGTAGCCGCCGGCCAGCAGCTCGGCCTGCACCTGCCCGGAGCGGGCGGCGGAGAGGAACAGCGCCATGGTGGTGCCGTGGCGGGCGAAGTCGCGGACCCGCTCCCCCGCCGGCATCGGCGTCTTGCCGCCCTCGAGGCGGGTGAGGATCACCGACTGGGCGACCTCGGGGATGGTCAGCTCCCGCTCGACGAGCGCCGCGACGGCGGTGAACGAGGAGACGCCCGGCACGACCTCGACGGCCAGCCCGAGGGCCCGGCACATGTCGAGCTGCTCCTGCACCGCGCCCCACAGCGCGGGGTCGCCGGAGTGGATCCGGGCCACGGTCAGCCCCTGCGCGGCGGCCCGTTCGTAGAGGGGGAGCACGCCCTCCATCGGCAGCTCGGACGAGTCGATGATCTCGGCGTCGGGCCGGGCGTGGGCGAGCACGTCGGCGTGCACCAGGCTGGCCGCCCAGACCACCACGTCCGCCTCGCCGATCACCCGCGCGGCGCGCAGCGTGAGCAGGTCGGCCGCGCCCGGCCCGGCCCCCACGAACCAGACCTTCCCCGTGGTCGCTTCTACGGTGGTCAAAGCTTTCCTCCCCTGGTCTCCCGGCGGGCCGGGACGAGCAGCGTCGACAGGTACGGCAGGTCGTCGTCGTCCGGCGCGGGCGGGCCGATCCGCTCGCCGGGCAGGCCGAGCGCCCGCCCGAGCACGGCGTCGTCGAGGCGGCCCTGCCGGCGCAGTTCCTCGACGAACTCCGGGTGCCGCCGCCAGCCCTTGTACGCCACGACGGTCCCCGGGCCGGCCAGCGCGTCGGCGAACAGCGCGAGCCCGGCGGTGGCCGGCAGCAGGGTCAGCGGCTCGCGTCCCTCGCAGAGCACGGTGCCGCTGCGGGCGGCGAGGTCCTGCATGGCGGTGATCCCGGGGACGGTGCCGACCTCGACGGCGGGCCGCAGCGCGCGTACGCCCTGGGCCAGGTAGCCGAAGGTGGAGTACACGTTGGGGTCGCCGATGGTGGCGAACGCGATCCGCGTCGCGCCCGCGTCGAGGGCGTCGACGACGGCGCGGGCGGCGGCGTCCCAGGCGGCCCGCCGGCGGGGCGTGGCGCCGCCCCGGTCGTCGAGCGCGAACGGCAGCCGCCGCACCTGCCCGTCGGCCACGTACGCCCGCACGGTCGCCTCGGCGCGCCCGACGCCGTCGACGGCCCGCGGGTCCGCTCCCGGCTCGCCGACAGGCCCGGCGCCGGGGCCGTCGGCCATGACCGGGACGAAGACCAGGTCGGCCTCGCGCAGCACCCGGACCGCCTTCACGGTCAGCAGCTCCGGGTCGCCCGGCCCCACGCCGACCCCGGTCAGCGTCGGGCGGCCGGGGTCGGCAGGCCGTCCCACCGGCGCGGCCGGCCCGTCCGTCGGGGCGCTCACCGGCACGCCTCCACCAGGCGGCGGGCGGCCAGCGGCTGGCCGGCCCAGTGCACGTGCAGGTAGGAGGCGTGCACCCGGCCGTCGACGAAGCCGTGCTCCCGGTCGTCCCAGCGCCACGCGGGGGTGTCGCCGTGGCCGGGGTCGGTGACGGTGCGGTGGAACTCGTGTCCGCGTACCGGCTCGCCGGCCCGGGTCACCGGGGAGTCGGCGGCGGCCACGGCCTGCCGGTAGCCGAGGGTGAGCCGGCCGCTCATCCGGGCGGTCAGGTCCAGCCGCCCGCACATCGGCACGCCGTCGAGGGACCGGCCCAGGTAGAGCAGGCCGGCGCACTCGGCGACCACCGGCCCGTCGAAGGCGCCCAGCTCGGCGCGCAGCGCGGCGTTGCCGGCGAGGGCCTCGGCGTGCGCCTCGGGGAAGCCGCCGCCGATCACCACGGCCCGGGTGCCGGCCGGCAGCCCCGGGTCGCGCAGCGGGTCGAAGGGGGCCACGGTCGCGCCGGACGCCGCGAGCAGTTCGGCCGTCTCCGCGTACGAGAAGGTGAAGGCCGCGCCGGCGGCGAGGGCGACGGTCGGGCCGGCGGTGGTGGCGGGGCCGCCGACGGCGGCGACCGGATCCCAGGCCGGCGCGGTCAGCGGCGGGGCGGTGCGGGCCAGGTCGAGCAGCGCGTCCAGGTCCACGGTGGCGGTGACCAGGTCGGCGAGGGCGGCCACGATCGCCTCCGACTCCGGGGCCCGCTCGGCGACGGGGACGAGGCCGAGGTGCCGCGACGGGGCGGCGACCTCCTCGGCCCGGCTGACGGCCCCGAGCACCGGTACGTCCACCTCGGCGAGCGCGTCGCGCAGCAGGGCCTCGTGCCGGGGCGAGCCGACGCGGTTGAGGATCACCCCGCCGATGCGCACCGCGGGGTCGAAGGCGCGCATGCCGAGCACCAGCGCGGCGGCCGAGCGCCCCTGGGCGGTGGTGTCCAGCACCAGCACGACGGGGGCGTCCACCAGCCGGGCGACGTGGGCGGTGGAGGCGTACGCCCCGCGGCCGACCGCGCCGTCGTGCAGGCCCATCACGCCCTCGACCACGGCGATGTCGGCGGGCGTCGGGACGGTGGCGCCGTGGCGCAGCAGCGGGGCGACCCGCTCCTCGCCCACCAGCCAGGGGTCGAGGTTGCGGCCGGGCCGGCCGGCGGCGAGCGCGTGGTAGCCGGGGTCGATGTAGTCGGGGCCGACCTTGTGCGGGCTGACGGTGAGGCCGCGGCGGCGCAGCGCGCCGAGCAGCCCGGTGGCCACGGTGGTCTTGCCGTGCCCGCTGGCCGGCGCGGCGACCACCACCCGGGGCAGCGACCAGAGTTCACCGGTGCTCACCACCCCCGGCAGCGACGGTGGTTCGCTCACGCTCACCACTCGATGCCCTTCTGGCCCTTCTGGCCGGCGTCCATCGGGTGCTTCACCTTGGTCAGCTCGGCCACCAGGTCGGCGGCCTCGACCAGCCGCGGGTCGGCGTCCCGGCCGGTGATCACCACGTGCTGGAAGCCGGGGCGGTCGGCCAGGGTCTGCACCACCTCGTCGACGTCCACCCAGCCCCACTTCATCGGGTAGGTGAACTCGTCCAGCACGTACAGGCCGTACCGCTGCGCGGCGAGGTCGCGCTGGATCTGCCGCCAGCCCTCCAGGGCGTCGGCGGCGTGGTCGGCCTCGCCGCCGCGCTGGATCCAGGACCAGCCCTCGCCCATCTTGTGCCAGGCCACCGGGGCGCCCTGGCCGGTGCGCTCGTGCACCTCGCCGAGGGCGCGGAAGGCGTTCTCCTCGCCCACCCGCCACTTGGCGCTCTTGACGAACTGGAACACGCCGATCGGCAGGCCCGCCGTCCAGGCGCGCAGCGCCAGCCCGAACGCGGCCGTCGACTTCCCCTTCATCTGGCCGGTGTGGACGATCAGCAGCGGCCGGTTGCGCCGCTGCCGGGTGCTCAGCCCGTCGGCGGGCACGTACGTCGGCTTCCCCTGCGGCATCAGCGGCCCCTCCTCTTCTTCGCGATCTTGCAGTTTTGGCCCCTCATCTGACCGTTTCCACCCGTTTCGCCTGGGCAACAAGTGCAAGATCGCGGGGGGTGGTCAGGGAGGACAGGGGGTGGTACTGGGCCGAGAGGTGGGTGGCCAGGCGGCGGGCCAGGTTCAGGCGCACCGGGCCGGACTCGCAGTCGACGACGACGCAGGGGGCGCCGGTGGCGGCGAGCACGACCGCCGCCCGGGCGGCCCGGTCGAGCGGGCGGTGCCCGGCGGTGGCCCGCCCGTCGGTGAGCACCAGCACCAGGGGCCGCCGCCGCGGGTCCCGCAGCCGCTCCAGGCGCAGCAGCTCGGCGGCGGCGAGCAGGCCCTCGGCGAGCGGCGTACGCCCGCCGGTGGGCAGCTCGGCCAGGCGGGCGGACGCGGCCAGCACCGACGAGGTGGCCGGCAGCAGGGTCTGCGCGTCCGCGCCCCGGAAGGCGACCACGGCCACCTTGTCCCGCCGCTGGTAGGCGTCGGTGAGCAGGGCGAGCACCGCGCCCTTGACGGCGGACATCCGCTGCCGGGCGCCCATCGACCCGCTCGCGTCGACGACGAAGAGGACCAGGTTGCCCTCGCGGCCCTCGCGGACCGCCTCGCGCAGGTCGCCCGGGCGCAGCCGCAACGGCCCCCCGTGCCGACCGCGGGCGGCCTGGTGCGGGGCGGCGGCGCGGATGGTCGCGGGCAGGTGCAGCGCCCCGGCCCGGCCGGCGAGCGGCGTGCGCGCCCCCGTGGTCCGGCCCCGGCCGGTGCGGGCGCGGGAGCGCCGGCCTGGCACCCCGTCACCCACCCCGGGCGCCGCGAGCAGCCGGGCCCGCAAACCCCGATCGGGTACGGCCACCGGCTGCGTCCCCGCCGCCGGGTCACCGGGCCGGCCGGTCCGGCCGGAGTCCGCTCCGGCACCGCCGGTTCCGCCGTCCTGCCCGGGACCGGCGGTTCCGCCGTCCTGCCCGGGACCGGCGGAACCTGCGTCCTGCCCGGCGCCGCCCGGTCCGCCGGAGTCCTGCCCGGTGCCGTTGTCGGCGCCGGCGCCGCCACCAGCGGGACCCGTCGGGCCACCGCCGTTCGGGCCACCGCCGTCCGCGCCGCCGCCGTCCGGGCCGCCGTCGTCCGGGTCGGTGTCGGGGTCGTCCTCGCCGGCGCGGCGCAGCGCCTCGTCCAGGCGCTGCTCGTCCAGGCCAGGAGTGTCGAACGGGTCGCGGCGGCGCCGGTGCGGCAGGGCCAGCCGGGCGGCCACCCGGACGTCCTCGGCGGTCACCACCGTCCGGTCCTGCCAGGCGGCGTGCGCCATCGCGGTACGCGCGGTGACGATGTCGGCGCGCATGCCGTCCACGTCGAACGCGGCGCACACCTCGGCGATCTGGCGCAGCGCCGCGTCGGGCAGCAGCACCCGGTCCAGCCGGTCCCGGGCGGCGGCCACCCGCCGGGCGACATCCGCGTCGGCGTCGGCCCAGCGGGCGGCGAACCCGGCCGGGTCGGCGTCGGCGGCGAGCCGGCGGCGGACCACCTCCACCCGGACCGCCGGGTCCCGGCTGGCGCCCACCTCGACGGTGAGGCCGAACCGGTCCAGCAGCTGCGGGCGCAGCTCCCCCTCCTCCGGGTTCATCGTGCCGACGAGCAGGAACCGGGACGCGTGGCTGACCGACACGCCCTCCCGCTCGACGTGGCTGCGGCCCATCGCGGCGGCGTCCAAGAGCAGGTCGACGAGGTGGTCGTGGAGCAGGTTGACCTCGTCGACGTAGAGCACGCCCCGGTGGGCGGCGGCGAGCAGGCCGGGCTCGAAGGCGCGTACCCCCTCGCCGAGGGCCTTCTCCAGGTCGAGCGAGCCGACCACCCGGTCCTCGGCGGCGCCGACCGGCAGCTCGACCAGCCGGGCCGGGCGGCGGTCGGCCACCGGCTCGTCCGGGTGCGGGCCGTCCGGGCAGCCGGGGTCGGGGGCGGCCGGGTCGCAGGCGAAGCGGCAGCCGACGACGTGGTCGACCGGGGGCAGCAGCGCCGCGAGGGCGCGGACGGCGGTGGACTTCGCGGTGCCCTTCTCGCCGCGCACGAGCACCCCGCCGATGGCCGGGGAGACGGCGTTGAGCAGCAGGGCGAGCCGCATGTCGTCCATGCCGAGGACGGCGGAGAACGGGAAGGCACTCATTGCGGAGCCATCTCCGATCGCGACTGCGGGGCTCGCAAACCCCGCTCACTCCTCGCGCTCACTGCCTGTCCTCCAGGTCGCCCTCGGTGGCCAGGTACGTCTCGCGGAGCCGGTCGAGGGTCGCCGGGTCCGGCGCGGCCCACAGTCCCCGGTCGGCGGCCTCCAGCAGCCGCTCGGTGATGCCGCGCAGCGCCCACGGGTTCGACTGCTCCAGGAACTCCCGCGTCCCGGGGTCGAAGACGTACGCGGCGGCGAGGTGCTCGTACATCCAGTCGTCGACGACGCCGGCCGTGGCGTCGTAGCCGAACAGGTAGTCCACGGTGGCGGCCAGCTCGAACGCGCCCTTGTAGCCGTGCCGGCGCATCGCGGCGATCCACTTCGGGTTGACCACCCGGGCCCGGAACACCCGCCGGGTCTCCTCGCCGAGGGTGCGGGTGCGCACGTCGTGCGGCATCGCGGAGTCCCCCACGTACGCGGCCGGGGATGCGCCGGTGAGGTGGCGGACCATCGCCACCATCCCGCCGTGGTACTGGAAGTAGTCGTCGGAGTCGACGATGTCGTGCTCGCGGGTGTCCTGGTTCTTCACCGCCACGGCGATGCGGGCGAAGGAGCGTTCCATGTCGACGCGGGCCTCCCGACCGTCCAGCCCCGGGCCGTACGCGTAGCCGCCCCAGACGGCGTACACCTCGGCGAGGTCGGCGTCGGTGCGCCAGTTCCGGGCGTCGATCAGCGGCAGCAGCCCCGCCCCGTACGCGCCGGGCTTGGAGCCGAAGATGCGGGCGGTGGCCCGCCGCTCGTCGCCGTGCTCGGCCACGTCGGCGGCGACGTGCGCGGCGACGAAGTTGTCCTCGGCGGGCTCGTCGAGGGCGGCGACCCGGCGCACGGCGTCGTCGATCAGCGCGACGACGTGCGGGAACGCGTCGCGGAAGAACCCGGAGATGCGCACGGTGACGTCGACGCGGGGGCGGCCCAGCTCGGCCAGCGGCACCACCTCCACGCCGGTGACCCGGCGGGACCGGTCGTCCCAGGTGGGCCGGCAGCCCAGCAGCGCCAGCACCTCGGCGACGTCGTCGCCCTGGGTACGCATGGCGCTGGTGCCCCAGACGGTGAGCCCCACCGAGCGGGGGTACTCGCCGGTGTCGGCGAGGTGCCGGGCCAGCAGCGAGTCCGCGAGGGCCACGCCGACGTCCCAGGCGTTGCGCGACGGGATCGCCTTCGGGTCGACGGAGTAGAAGTTGCGGCCGGTGGGCAGCACGTCGACCACGCCCCGGGTGGGCGAGCCGGACGGGCCGGGCGGCACGAACCGGCCGTCGAGGGCGCCGAGCACCCGGTCGACCTCGTCGGTGGTGGCGTCGAGGCGGGGCACCACCTCCCGGGCGGCGAAGCGCAGCACGTCGGCGGCGTCGGGGATCGCGCGGCCGGCGACCTCCGTGACGACCTCGTCGACCCGGTCGGCGTCCCAGCCGAGGGTCTCCATGCCGACGACGAGGCGGCGGGCCAGCCCCTCGATCAGGTCGACGGCGTCGGCGGCCGTGGCGGCCGGCCCGTCCACGGCCCCGGTCAGCGCCGCGGGCACGGCGATCCGCTCGCCGGGCGCGGCGAGCAGCGCCTGCTCGTCGAGGCCGTACGCGGCGGCGAGGGCCTGCCGCAGGCCGGGCAGCGCCCGCGCCCCGCGCCACACCTGGGGGGCGCGCAGCACGGCGAGGACCAGGTTGACCCGGGCCTCGCCGGCGGGCGCGCCGCCGAGGACGTGCAGCCCGTCGCGGATCTGCACGTCCTTGACCTCGCACAGGTACCCGTCGAGGTGCAGCACGAAGTCGTCGAAGTCGTCGGCGGCGGGCATGTCCTCGGTGTGCAGGTCGTGGTGCAACTCGGCGGCGCGCACGAGGTCCCAGATCTGCGCCCGGACGACCGGCACCTTGGCCGGGTCGAGGGCCTGCACCGTGGCGTACTCGTCGAGGAGCTGTTCGAGCTTGGCCAGGTCGCCGTACGTGTCGGCGCGGGCCATCGGCGGGACGAGGTGGTCGACGACGACGGCGTGGGCGCGGCGCTTGGCCTGGGTGCCCTCGCCGGGGTCGTTGACGATGAACGGGTACACCAGCGGCAGGTCCCCGAGGACGGCGTCGGGGGCGCAGTCGGCGGCCAGCCCCAGCCCCTTGCCGGGCAGCCACTCCAGGGTGCCGTGCTTGCCGAGGTGCACGACGGCGTCCGCGCCGAACCCGCCGTCGGCGACGGGCGCGGCCAGCCACCGGTACGCGGCCAGGTAGTGGTGGCTCGGCGGCAGGTCGGGGTCGTGGTAGATGGCGATCGGGTTCTCGCCGAAGCCGCGCGGCGGCTGGATCATCAGCACCACGTTGCCGAAGCGCAGCCCGGCCAGGACGACGTCGCCGCCGTCGACGTACAGCTCGCCCGGCGGCTCGCCCCAGTGCGCGAGCACCGCCTCCCGCAGCCCGGCCGGGAGCCGGTCGAACCACCTCCGGTACGTCTCCCCCGGCACCCGGGCCTCGGCACCGGCGAGCTGCTCCGGGGTGAGCCACTCGACGTCGTGCCCGCCGGCGGCGATGAGGGCGTGGATCAGTGCGTCCCCGTCGCCGGGCGGCGGCTGCTCCCCCAGGTCGTAACCGGCGTCGGCGAGCGCGGCGAACAGGCGCACCGCCGAGGCGGGGGTGTCCAGGCCGACGGCGTTGCCGACCCGGGAGTGCTTCGTCGGGTACGAGCTGAGCACCACCGCGAGGCGCTTGTCGGCGTTCGGGACGTGCCGCAGCCGGGCCTGGCGCACGGCGATGCCGGCGACCCGGGCGGCCCGCTCCGGGTCGGGCTCGTAGACCGACAGCCCGTCGGCGTCGATGCGCTTGAACGAGAACGGCACGGTGACGATCCGGCCGTCGAACTCGGGGATGGCCACCTGCATCGCGGCGTCCAACGGGGACAGGCCGGCGTCGCTGGCCGCCCACTGGTCGCGGGTGCTGGTCAGGCAGAGCGCCTGGAGCACCGGGACGTCGAGGGCGGCGAGCGCGCCGACGTCCCACGCGTCGGGGTCGCCGCCGTTGGAGGCGTCCGCGGGGACCGTCCCGCCTGCGGCCAGGACGGTGACGACGAGCGCGTCGCAGCGGGCGAACAGTTCGAGGGGCCCGTCGCCCGGGGCGAGGCCGCGCAGCGAGCCACAGTAGACGGGCAGGGGGTTGCCGCCGGCCGCGTCGACCGCGTCGGCGAGGGTGTCGACGAACGCGGTGTTCCCGGCCAGGGTGTGCGCCCGGTAGAAGACGATCCCGACGGTGGGGCGGCCGGGCACCGGCTCGCGGTCGCCGTGGACGCCGTACGCGGGGGTGGGTGCGGGCGGGGCGAAGCCCTCGCCGGTGAGCAGCACCGTGTCGGAGAGGAACCGGGCGAGCTGGGCCAGGTTGTCCGGCCCGCCCTCGACCAGGTACGCCAGCGCCTGGGTGGCCACCCCGGAGGGCACGGTGGACACCGCCATCAGCTCCGCGTCCGGCACCGCCTCGCCGCCGAGGACCACGGTCGGCACGCCGGAGGCGAGCACCGCGGCCAGGCCGTCCGGCCACGCCTGCCGGCCGCCGAGCAGCCGTACGACGGCGAGGTCGACGCCGTCGAGCAGCGCGGACACGGCGTCGGCGGCGACCCGGGCCGGGTTGGCCAGCCGGTAGTCGGCGCCGCTGGCGCGGGCGGCGAGCAGGTCGGTGTCGGCGGTGGACAGCAGCAGGATGCGCACGAACGGCTCCGGAGAGTGATGCCCCCGGCGGCGAGCGGCCGTCGGCGGGCAGGGGATGGGCGCGGGCTCAGCGGGTACGGCGGACCGGGTGCCGGGTCAGCGGGGGCCGACCGGCCGGGCGGGCGAGGACCCGGCGGGGCGGGGGCGCGGACGTCGGCGGTCCCGAGGCACGGACCTCGGCGTGCGGGATGCGGACGTCAGCGGCGGACGACGGGCCGGGCGCGGCCGGGCGGCGGCTCGGGTCGGCGGCCGGCCGCGGGCCTGCTGCCACGCGCTGACCGGCGCAGACGGTGGTCGTCGGCGTGCGTCATCGGGTCCTCCTCGGGTGTCCACGCCCTGGGGTCGTCCCGACGGCCGAAGTGTCCTGGCTCCCGGATCGACGCTCACCCCCGGCCTTCCAACCGCAGACACACGGCCGTGACTCACGAGGGGGGATCGCTCCCCGGTGACAGTGGCGGGACCGCGCCGGAATCGCACCGGCTTCCTTCACTGCCGTCAGGCCGCGAATGCTGCCACACCCGCGCGCCGCCGGTCAACGGCGCGTCCCACGGCCGGCCCGCGCGGCGGCCCCGTCCGGCCGGTCGGGAACGCGTCCCCACCTGCCCCAAGGGACCCCTTCGGAGCCGAGTCGCCCGCGAGGTCCCGGGGCCCGCCGGGTCAGCGCAGGCGGCGCTCGGGGTGGGCGCGGTTCCAGGCCCGCATCCGCTCCGGGTACCCGGTGCGCGCCGCCTCGTACAGCGGGACAGCGTGCCGCTGGGCGATCCGCGCCGCCGCCCGGGGCGAGCCCGTCCGGCGGCGGATCCACTCGCCGTCGTGGGCGATCGCCATCACCGTGGTGTCGGTCGCCGTGGTCTCGGGCTCCAGATAGAACTCCACGCCCCGGCGGGTCCGCACGAACGCCTCCAGGGCGGCGAGGTCGTCGGCGTTCGCCTCGCGGTCGAGCTTCGTCGGCGTCCCGTCGGCGGCGCGCCGACGCCGGCTGAACCAGCCCATGTCCGACCCCTTTCCTGGGCGTCTCCCCCAGTGCAGCACCGCCGGCTGGCAACCGGCTGCGAGCCGGGTGAGAAGAAGCTGACCGTGGACCCGGACGGCCGCCGCCGTCGGCGGGGAGCCTTCAGCGCTTCAGCGGGCGGGTGGCCGGAACCAGGGCGAGGGTGGGCAGCAGCACCAACGGCACCACGAGCAGGGCGCGCAGGGTGCCCACGTGGTCCCCGAGGAAGCCGAGCAGGGGCGGCCCGCCGAGGAACGCGGTGTAGCCGAGCACGGCGACGACGCTGACCCGGGCGGGTGCCCGCTCCTCGTCGTCGGCGGCGGCGCTCAGGCCCACCGGGAAGCCGAGCGACGCGCCGATGCCCCACAGCGCCACGCCGACGATCGCCACGAGCCCGGACCCGGCGAGCACCGCGACGGACGCACCGGCCCCGGCGACCGAGATGGTGGCGAGCAGCACCGGCACCCGCCCCCACCGGTCCAGCGCCACCGTGCCGGCGGTGCGGCCGAGGGTCATGCCCGCCACGAACACCCCGTACACGGCCGCGCCGGCCGCCTCGCTCAGGTCGTACCCCTCGACGAAGGCCACCGCGACCCAGTCGTTGGCGGTGCCCTCGGTGAACGCCGCCACCAGCACCAGCAGGCCGATGAGCAGGGTGCGCGGCTCCCGCCAGGCCGCCAGCTGGGCGCGGCGCCGGGCGGCGGCGTCCGCTCCCGGCTTCGCGTCGTCCGTCGACGGGGCCGGCGCGGCGGCCAGGAACGCGCGGACCGCGAGCAGCGTCCCGACCAGCACCACCGCCGCGAGCACCGCCAGGTGCGCGGCGAGCGGGAACCCGAGCCGGGCGGCCCCCGCGCCGAGGCCGGCGCCGGCCACCGAGCCGAGGCTCCAGGCCGCGTGGAACCGGGGCATGATCGTCCGGCCGAGCCGCCGCTCGACCCCCGTCGCCTCGATGTTCATCGCCACGTCGCAGGTGCCGGAGCCGTAGCCGAGGGCGAACAGGCCGACCGCGACCCCGGGCAGCCAGCCGGCGAGGCCGGCGGACAGCCCGATGACGGCCAGCGCCAGCGTGAGCAGCGCCGTGCTGTACGCCACCGTGCGGGCCGCCCCGAACCGCTGGGTGATCAGGCCGGACGTCGGCATCGCCACCAGCGCCCCGATGGACGCCGCCAGCAGCAGCAGCCCGAGCCGCCCCGCGCTGAGCTCCAGCGCCTCCTTGACCGCCGGCACCCGGGAGAACCAGGCGGCGGAGGCGAGGCCGTTGAGGGCGAACACGACGGCCACGGCGTTGCGCGCCGCCAGCACCGGCCGGGCGACGGCCGGAGCGGCCGCCGGTTCGGTGACGTCGGTGGAACTGTTCACAGTGCCGTTTCCTCTCCCCGTGCCCGGCGCCGCCCACGCGCGGCCCCGCCGACGATCGCACACCTGAGAGCGTTCCCACCACCACGTCTTCCATCGCCTGCCGGCGGCCCGCCGGAGCCGGGCGTGACGCCGGTCGGTACCGGCGCGGCACGACGGCCGGTTAACCGCTGCTCCGGCGGGTAACCGGCGTCGCCGCCGACCGACGGCGGTGAAGCGTCCCGCGACGCGAGGTGAGAACGAGTTGACCGAGCCCGCCCCGGCGCACCGGGAACCGGCGCAGGACCACCGACACGGGCGGCTGACCGCCCGCCCGGGCCCGCCGGTCACCCGTGCCCAGCGCGGCCTGGTGACCGTGCCGGGCCCCGGCGGCGAGCCGGCGGCCCTGCTGTACGCCCCGGCGGAGCGCGCCGACGACCGGCCGTACCGGCTGGTGCTGCTGCTGCACGGGGCGGGCGGGTCGGCGCGGCAGGGGCTGGACCTGCTGCTGCCGCTGGCCGACGCGCACCACCTGCTGCTGGTCGCGCCGAAGGCGACCGCGTCGACGTGGGACGTGATCGTCGAGGGGTACGGCACCGACGTACGCCGGATCGACGCGCTGCTCGCCGACGCGTTCAGCAACTACCGGGTCGCCCGGGTGGCGTTCGGCGGCTTCTCCGACGGCGCCTCGTACGCCCTCTCGCTGGGCCTGACCAACGGCGACCTGGCCGACGCGGTGCTGGCCTTCTCCCCCGGTTTCGCCGCGCCCCTGGTCAGCCACGGTCGGCCCCGGCTGTTCCTCTCCCACGGCGCCGACGACCAGGTGCTGCCGGTGGACGTGTGCAGCCGCCGGCTCGCGCCCCGGCTGCGCGGCCTCGGCCACGACGTGACGTACGCCGAGTTCGACGGCGGGCACGAGGTGCCCGAGGCGATCCGGCGTCAGGCGCTCGACTGGCTCGCGGCCGGCTGAGCCCTCCGTGCCCAGGTTCCCGTTCGGGCCGCTGTCTCCGGAACTCGACCGGCTCAGACGGCGGGCAGGCCGAGCGCCTCGTCGACGCGGCCGAGGACGGCCGCGTCGTCGCCGGGCGCGAGCCCGCGCAGCAGGTCGATGGCGGTGGCCCGGAGCTGCCCGACGATCATCGCCACCGGGAGGGTCTGACCGGAGGTGAACAGCCGGCCGGCGAGCCGGACCGCCTCCAGCGCGGCGTCCTCGGCGCGGGCGGCGTGCTCGTCGGCGGCGGCGTCCCGGCCGTCGAGGTCGGCGGCGAACGCCTCGCCGGCGGCGTGCACCGCGGCGGCCAGCGACCGGACCGCCGCGCCCAGCTCGGCCGGGGCCGGGCTGCCCAGCCGGGTGAGGGTCACCCCGGCCCGGGCGAGCACCCGCACGTTGCGCACCGCGTAGTCGATCTGGCCGATCGACGGGTCCACCGAGCGCAGCCGGCCCAGGTCCCGGCGGCGGCGTACGTGCAGGGTCAGCGCCTCGCCGGCGGCGAGCACGCCGCCGCGCAGCCGCTCGACGGCGGCGTCCATGCCCCGGGCCCGGTGGAGGGCGGCCAGGGCGGCCGTCTCGTCGCGGGCGTCGAGCGCGTCGGCGACCTCGCACAGCAGCCCCGCCAGGTCCTCGAAGGTCTGCCGGAACTCGGCGACGAGCGGGGCGAGGGGACGCCGGGCGTCGAGGAGCTGGCTGGCGACGAGGGCGACCCCGCCGCCGACCAGCGCGTCGACGAACCGGAACGGGACCAGCGACTCCGTGGGCGGGGCGATCACCACCAGGTACAGGGCGGAGACGGCGGCCTGCACCACGGACACGCCGCTCGCGCCGACGGCCACCGCCAGCGCGACGGTGAGCAGGATGACCGTGAAGACCGTCCAGCTGGTGTGCGGTCCGAGGGCCTGCACCACCACGTCGGCGACGAGCACGCCGGCGGCGACGCCGAGCACCACCTCCACCGCCCGCCGCGTCCGCTGGCCCCGGGCCTGACCGAGGACGATCAGCGCGGCGGCGGGGGCGAAGAACGGCTGCGGGTGCCCGAGCAGCCGGGTGGCCAGCACCCAGGCGACCGTGGCGGCCAGGGTCGCCTCCACCACCGGGCGCCAGCCCCGCCGTACCCGACCGGCGGCCTCCCGGAACCAGCTCCACCGCGGCATCGCCGCCTCCTCCCCTGGTCGCGCCGCCACCCATGGTGCCCGTCGGCGCGCCGAGCGGCCCGGCCGGGGCCCGCTCGGCCCCCGCCGGTGGCCGGCGGGCCGGCTGGCACGATGTGACCATGACGACGGTGGACCTGGTGCTGGTGCTGCGGTACCGCAAGGCGGTGACGTACGGCCTGCACGTGCTGCTCGGGGCGCTGGAGCAGCACCAGACCCCGACGCGGTACGAGGTGCGCTTCGGCGAGACCCCGGAGGCGACCGCGGCGCACGTCCGGGCGGCGGCGGGCTCCACGACGCGGGTGCTGGTGCTGTGGTCGTTCTACTCGCCGGACGCCGAGGCGATGGCGGGCGAGCTGGCCCAGGTCCGCGCCCTGGTCGACGCGCCGAACGTGACGCACGTCGCCGGCGGCGTGCACGCGACCGCCGAGCCGGTGCAGACCCTGGACGCCGGCTGGGACGTCGCCGCGGTCGGGGAGGGCGAGACCACCCTGCTGCGCCTGGTGGACGCCGTCGGCGACCCGACCGGCGTCCCCGGCCTCGCCTACCGCGACGCCACCGGGGCGGTCGTGCGGACCGGGCGCCCGCAGCGGCGACCGCTCGACGAGTTCCGTGGCTTCTCGCTGAGGTGGGACCGGTTCAACGCCCTGGAGATCACCCGCGGCTGCGTCTTCTCCTGCCGCTTCTGCCAGACCCCGTTCATGTTCTCGGCGAGGTTCCGGCACCGCAGCGTCGAGAACGTGCGCTGGCACGTCGACGCCATGCGCCGGCGCGGACTGCGGGACGTCCGGTTCATCACCCCCACCGCGCTGTCGTACGGCAGCCAGAGCGACGAGCCGAACCTGGACGCGGTGGAGGAACTCCTCGCGTCGTGCCGGGAGGGGATCGGCCCCGACGGGCGGGTGTTCTTCGGCTCGTTCCCCAGCGAGATCCGCCCCGAGCACGTCTCGCGGGAGGCGCTGCGGGTGGTGAAGAAGTACTGCGCCAACAACAACATCATCGTGGGCGCCCAGTCCGGCTCCGACCGCATCCTCGACGCGGCGAAGCGGGGCCACGGCGTCGACGAGGTGAAACGCGCCGTCCGCCTCGGCGTCGAGGAGGGCTTCCGGATCAACGTCGACATGATCTTCGGGATGCCGGGCGAGGACCGAGCCGACGTCGACGCGTCGCTGCGGCTCGCCCGCGAGCTCGCCGACCTCGGCGCCCGCATCCACGCGCACACCTTCATGCCGCTGCCGGGCACCCCGTGGCGGGACGCGCCGCCCGGCGACGTGGCGCCGGAGACGATCAGCGAGGTCGACCGCCTCTCCCAGCGCGGCGCCCTCTACGGGCACTGGCAGCGGCAACGCGACCACGCCACGCGGCTGGCCGCGGCGGCCGAGGCGTACCCGCGTCCCGGCCGGAGCCGGACGATCCTGCCCCTGGCCGAGCGCTGACCCGTCGCCCCGGACGCGCCGGACGCCGAGGGCGAGCGCGGGCCGGGGTGGCGGCGAGGATCCGGGTGTCGCGGCTACGGCCGGATGTCCAGGGCGCCGATCAGGCCGTCGCGCAGCGTGAAGCGGTGGCGCAGGCGGACCGGGCTGCCCGGAAAGGTGCCCGAGACCATCGCGGTGACCAGCAGGTTGCCGCCCGCCTCCTCCTCGATCGCCTCCGGCACGGCCTTGTGGTCGAACTCGGCCACCTGCCGCTCGCGCCAGGCCCGGATCGCCGCCGGGCCGTCGTACGTCCGGTCCTCGTCGGCCACGATCGCGTCGTCGGTGAAAAGGGCGACGAAGGCGTCCGTGTCGGTTTTGCCGCTCAGCTCGAAGTAGCGGACGATCACGCTGGGAACCGTGACGGTCATCGTGCCTCTCCTCGGGGTCGGGGTCCGTCCGTCGGGGCTGACTACCACGAACGCGCCCCGATAGACGTCGTGCCCGCGCCCCGGAGGGCGGGATTCGCACCCGGCGCCCGGCCGCGCCGGCCGGGCGCACCCGCCCCGTTCAGCCGGCCGGTTGGGCGCGCCCGGCGGCGAGCGCCTCGGCGTACTCCGGGGAGGCGAGGAAGCGGGCCAGCCTAGGCGCCCGGTGCCCGGGCCGGCGGGCCCTGCTTGCCCCGGGCGGCCCGGCGCAGCCGCCAGACGCGCACCGCCACCGGCAGCGCGACGACCGCCAGCAGCACCTCCCGCCCAGGCCGAGGCGGCGCTCCAGCTGCCGGTACGACGCTCCGGCGAGGTAGCCGAGCACCGCCACGGCGACCGCCCAGACCGCGCCGCCGGCGATGTTGGCCACCGTGAAGGTGCGCCGGTGCAGCCCGCTCAGCCCGGCGATCCCCGGTACGAGCGCGCGCAGCGCCGCCACCCACCGGCCGACCACCACCGCGACGGCACCCCGGCGGCGTACCAGGTCCAGCGCCCACCGCAGTTCCGCGGAGCGGACGAGCCGACGGGGCATGCGGGCCAGCAGCCGGCGGCCGTAGCGGCGGCCCACCAGGTAGCCGGTCTGGTCGCCCGCCACGGCACCGGCGAAGGCCGCGACCACCACCGCCCACAGCGGCAGCCGTCCCTCGTGCGCGAGGGCCCCGCCCACCAGCACGGCCGTCTCGCCGGGCACGACCAGCCCGAGGAAGGTGGACGCCTCCAGCGCCGGAAGCACAAGGACCAGCGCCAGGACCAGCGCGGGCGACAGCCCAAGCAGCACCTCCACCACCCGGTCCATCTGGTGATTCTGCCCCCGCGCACCGCCGCCCGGCCCGCATGCCGGAATTCCGTGGTCCGCAAGGGTCACGTCGCGAGGCCGACGGCGTGCCCCCGCCGACGGTGAAGATCAGCTATAAGTGGTCCATGAGCTTCCCGCCGTACCTTGCCTCGATGCCGATGCACGCGATCACCGAGATCCACGGCGAGGCCGGCCTGCTGGAGCGGTTCCGGCTGGAGATCCGCGCGTTCGACGACGACGCGCGGGCCCGGCTCACCGCCGCCCTCGACCTGGCCGCCGAGCTGCACCGCGACGACCGGCGGGTGCGCGAGCCGTACCTGAATCACCTGCTGCGGGTGGCGATCCGGATGATGCACCACTACCAGGTGCGCGACGTGGACGTGATCGTCGCGGGGCTGCTGCACGACGCCGTCGAGGACCACCCGGCGGAGCTGGCCGGGCCGGCGGCGGGTGCCGGCGGGGCCACGGCGGCGGGCGCCGACGTGACGGCGGCGGCGCTGGCCACGCTCGCCGCGCGGTTCGGCCCGCGGGTGGCGCGCCTGGTCGCCGCGGTCACCAACCCGGCGTACGACCCGGAGCGCGACCGATACGTCCAGTACCGGGAGCACGTGGCGGCGAGCCTCGACCGGGAGCCGTGGGCGCGGGTCATCAAGGTCTCCGACTTCACGGACAACGGGGTCGGGGTGATCCACACCGTCGGCCCGAAGGTCTTCAAGTCGGCGACCAAGTACCGGCCGCTCGTGCCGGTCCTGCGGGAGCTGGTCGCCCGGCCGGACACCCCGCTCTCGCCGGCGGTCAAGGAGCACATCTTCAGCCAGCTCGACCTCGCCGAGGAACGCTTCAGCGCCATCCTCGACCAGCCGGTCAGCGCCCCCTGACGGGCGCCGCCGTCTCTGCCGTGGGCGTCATCATGGGGCCCCGCCTCGCATGCGGGCGCGCAGGGCCGGGAGGCGGTCGGGGACGTCGCGCAGCACCATCCGCAGCGGGTACCCCGCGTCGGCCGCCGCGTCGCCGAGCACCCGCAGCAGGAGGGCTAGCTGGTCGTCGGGCTCGTCGGCGAGCAGTTCCCCGGCGTCGTCGACGACCAGGGTCAGCGGGCCTGCGTCGAGCCGGCCGCGCAGGACGTCGGCGAGCGCGTCCCAGGTGCGCCCGGTGTACCCGGGCAGGTCGAGGGCGTCGACCAGCGCCGCGTGCAGGCCGGCCCGGGTGCGGGCGGCCCCGGCCGGCAGCCGCGCGGGCGGGGCGGGGTGCTCCCCCACGTCCAGCGGGCCCGGTGTCACGGTCAGCCAGGGCGGCAGGTCGCCCGGGGCGTACCCCTCGGTCATGGTCACCTCCCCTGGCGCGGGGCCCGGGCCCGCCGCGGCCCCGACCCCGCCGGGTGCCGCGTCAGAGCAGGTAGAAGTCGGTGTAGTGGTTGGGCGAGAACCAGGTGGCGCCGGTGCTCTTGTTGACCACGATCCGGTACGCGTCCCGGGGGGCACCGTAGGCGCGCGGGTAGACGTCGTACTCGTAGTAGGTGGCGTTGGCGGGCAGCTGGCCCTCGTAGTTGTAGAACCGGCCGCCCGCGAAGTTGTAGAGCCCGCCGCTCCACGAGTACCAGCCCCGGGTGGTCGGGAAGCCCTTCGCGGCCCAGCCGGAGCGGGCGGTGCGCGCGTCCGCGCAGCGGGTCATCGAGCAGGAGTTGTAGACGGCGGCCTCGGCCGGGTCGGCCAGCCGGGGCGTCACCACGGACGGCCCGACCAGGGCGGCGGCGACCATAGCGGTGAGCAGCGCACCGGCGCGTCGTCGCCCTCCGGCTTGAAGGTCAGCGTCGCCTCGTCCGCGTACGGGGAGGTGAAGCCCGGCGTCGGGTCGACGTCGCCGTTGCCGTTGCTGGCGGCGGCCTCGCCCAGCCCCCGGGCGGCGAAGGCGTTCCAGAGCAGGTCCTGGTTGGCCCCGCCGAAGCGGACCTGGTCGGCGGCGAGCATGACGTCCCGCGCGTCGACCATGCTGACCCGGCTGTTCGCCATGAGCAGGAACGAGTCGAAGACGATCTGGATCCAGCGCCGGTTGCCCGGGCAGGCGGTGACCGGGGTCTGCCCGTTGGCGCAGGACTTCTGCAGCGCCGCGTCGCCCGCGCCGTACCGGCCGACCAGGGCGGCGCGGATGTCGGCGTTGGTGGCGCTCCACACCTCGCCGGAGGCGTGCACCTGCAGGCCGACCAAGTCGTAGTCGATCGCGCCGTAGTTGAGCGGGCTGTCGGACCAGCACGCCGCCGTCCCGGGCGTCCACGTAGGTCGAGAACGCCGCCGCGTCCCCGTCGGCGGTGGCCGCGACGAGCACCACCTCGTACGCCTCCCGCGGCCCCCGGTCGGCGGTCGGCACCGCCACCAGCGACGTACGCAGGATCGTCGGGTTCGTCAGGCCGGAGTCGGCGACGGCCGCCTGCCGCGCCTGCTCCTCGGTGAGGGTGGCCGGGGCGGGCGTGCCGCCGTCCCGGCTCATCGACGAGCTGACGTGCCAGACCGCCCCGTCGCGCACGGCGACGGACAGCATGCCGTCCACCGCGGCGGGCAGGTCGCCGAAGCGCTGCCGGAACAGCACCGCCACGCCCTCCCCCATCGGCGCGACGGTCACCTGCTCCAGGGCCGCGGCGCCGTCGGCGGTCAGCCCCAGCAGATCCCGGTTCGCCGCCACGTACGCGCGGGCGGCGGCGGCCGGGTCGGCGGGCAGGCCCGTGGCGAGCGCCCGGCCCGTCGAGGCGAGCGTGGCGGGCGTACCGAGGTCGTTCCAGGTGGCGCGGAGGCCCAGCGCGGCGGCCCTGTCCCGCTGCCGCTCGGTGGCCGCGATCCGGCCCGTACGGTTGTCCCTGGTCTTGCTGTCGTGGCGGTCGCCGGGCAGGTGGCCGGGCGTCGCCTGGGTGCGGGGCTCTTCCCTGGGCGCCGCCTGGCCGCCAGCTCCTGCGGTCAGGACCAGCCCGGCTGCCAGCAGCAGCGCCGCGGTCCCCCGCAACGCACGGGTGGTGTGCGCACAGTGTCTCCTGTTCGTCGAACGTGAGGTCCGTGCCCGCCATCCGACCAGTTCAACAGGGCGGTCGACACCATCCGAACATCCACAAATGGCACGGTGTCGATGCGGCGGCGGGCCTGCGTGTCAGCCCTGCCACGTACCGCTCGCCATGATCGTCTGCTGTTGAGAGAGAGGTCCGACGGCGTGTCGTCTACGCCAAGCGCAGACGATCTAGACAAGCCGGCGGCTCAAGCACTCGGCAGGGGGTGCTCCCGTCGCCCAGGCAGCAAGCGACCGAGGAAACTCGGCGCCCGGACGAGCACCTTGATCTTTCGTGGCCTTAACGACCGGCGTTATGCGTTCAGGGCTCCCGCATCCAGGTCTTGGGGTCGGTGATGAAGATGCCCTTGCCCTGGTGTCGCCGGATGACGCGCAGCGCTTCCAGCCGCGCATAGGACATCTGGATCGTTCCGTGGCTCACGCCGTAGCGCTGCCGCAGTTCGGCGATCGAGGGCAGCTTGTCGCCCGGCTTGAGCTTGTTGGCTCCGACATCGGCGATCACGTCGTCAGCGATACGCCAGTAATCCGGCACTTCAGGCATGGCACTCCTCGCGTGGCAATCAGATTCGATCACACCGCGACGCGCCTAACAAGCAGCGTTGACTCTCCTAGCTATTCTAGATATGTTGCTCCTGAGTCGTTCCTCGCGTGGCAACGAGATCGGCTCTTCCCCCTGGTCGGGGCGGGTGCGCGTGCCCGTCCCGACCCACCGGACTGCTCCGCTGTCGTACCGCCGAACAGGGCTGCGGCGGCGGAGCGGGCGGGCCGCCCGCGGCCGGCGTGCGGACGGCCCGCCCTTCCAACCCCACCGGCTCTCCCCTGCCCTGGAAAGGATCGTCGTGGCCCAGGTGTACCGATCCGGCCAGCTCTACGGGACCGGCCGCCCGGCCCGGTTGACCCCGCACGAGGTGCGGACCCGCACGTTCGACCCGCGCCGCCGGGGCGTCGACCCCGATCAGGTACGCGAGTTCCCGGCCCGGGTCGCCGACGAGCTGAACGACCTGCACCAGCAGGTACGGATGCTCAGCCAGGAGAACGACCGGCTCAAACGGGCGCTGCGCGACTGGCAGGCGATGCACGCCCGCGAGTGCCGCCGACCGAACGACGGGCCCTGGTAGCGGTGCGACCCCGCCCCGGCGACCTGCTCCGGATCGACGGCCGAGCCTCGGTGCAGTTCGCCGGCGACCGCGCCCTGACCTTCCGCATCGTCTCGGTCTGCGACCGCCCGACGTACGCCGGCTGGGTCTGGCTGACCGGCTACGTCCTCGACCGGCGCGGCCAGGCGACTGCCAAGCGCGAAATCTACGTCCAGCTCGCGGGGCTCGGTTGAAGGTTGGCAGTTCAGCGGCGTCGTCGTCGGCGTGTCGAGTCGCTCAACCGTCAACGATCGAGCATCCAGCACTACCGGCGCTGCTGGAGGGCCGCGGTCACCACCTTCGCGTCGAACCGGGCCGGGTCGAAGTCCGTCGGGTCGTCCAGGCCCAGCCAGTCCAGCCTGTCCCGGTGCTCCGGGTGTGCGGGGTCGCCGAGGATCTCCACCAGTTCCGCGTACCCCCACACTCCGCCGCAGTCCTCCGGCGGCGCCGCCCGCCGCCCGCCGACACAGCGCGGGTACGTCACCGACGAGTCTCGGTCGACGGCCTTCTCCACGACGATGTCGTGTTCCCAGTTGTCGCCGAAGTCGTACGTGTACCGCAGCTTGTCCCCCACTTCGGGGGCGACCTGTTCCAGGGTGACCCGGGACGCGGCGCGGTGGCCGAGATCGGCGTCGGGGCGACCGAAGCTGCCGTACGCGGTCTCGAAGACGTGCAGGTGGGTGTCGTACCAGTCGAAGGCGCCCTGGATCAGCTCGTGCAGTCGGGCGAGGCTGACGTCGGCCGGCACCTCGAGACGTCGCCAGATCGGCGGACGGGCGCCCCGCAGGCCCACCTTGATCTGGTAGATCGGCGCCGGGCCGTCCGACTTCTTGCGCTTCGCGGGCAGGCCGGCGGGACGGCGCTGGGCCGGTAGGACGGCGCCACGCCGGGGCGGCGCCAGGATGCCGAGCAGCGCGGACATCGAGGCGATGTCCAGTTCGGCGCCCTGCGGCTGACGCCTGCGCCGGGGCGCGGGGAGCGCCCGCATCCGGCTGCGGAGCAGCACGGCCAGAGGCGGGTAGGCGGGGCCGTCCTCGTCGACGAGTTCGTCCAGCGGCTCGGGGTCGACCTCGTCGTGCTCAGCGCGGGCGTCCAGCGCGTCCTCCACGGCGCGACGGAAGTCCGCTGGCCGCAGCTTCTCCTCCGTGACGTCGACGCCGCCGGCGCGCAGGTCGGACAGGAGCGACTCGATCGCCTCGTCCCACTGGTCCGCTTCGATCAGCAGGATCTGACCGGCGGCACCGCAGTCGCAGTCGTCCAGGAGAACGAAGAGAGCGTGCCTCCGGTCGGCCCGCTGGAACCTGCCGGCCAGCAGGAACGTCAGTCCCTCCGGCCCGGTGAAGCGGCGGCACTCCTGCACCGTGACCGGGGCTTCCAGCTCGGCGAGCCAGGGCGGCGCGGGTACGCCGGCGGCGGCGAGCCGGCCGGCCGCCTCCGCGGCAGCCCGACTGACCTCACCCTCGGCAACCGAGGCGATCCCCGCCAGCATCGCCCGCGCCTCCGGCGTGGACTGCGCCTCGAACCGTGGCACGAACAGCTGCAGCAACGCCTGGTCGAAGTCGTCGCCAAGGGCGGTTCCCATCGCCAGCAGCATCGAGGCGGCGATCTCCAGCTCGAGCGGATCCTGCAGGGCGTCGATGTCGACCGACTGGGTAAGCATGTCGACGAGCTGCTCCGGATCGGGCTGCGCCCCGGTGCAGGCCGGGCAGTCACACTCCTCCGGCGCGCCCACCACGACGAGCGGCGCGCCGCTCCGTACTGATCGCTTCTTCCCATTGCGGCGTCGATTACGGCTCACTGGACTCACCCGGACAGTCTGTCCCATTCCACCGGCCCGACCGAAACGCGACACACGCTCAGGCGTCGGCGTGTCGGATGGCCCAGGAGGCGGCGGCCGCGCTGCGGTGGGCGTCGACGACCCGGGCATCCGGCAGCGGTCAGCCCCAGAAGATGCCGGTGGGGTCCCGCTGCACCTCGTCGAGCAGCTCAGCGACATCGCGGGTCGGCGTCGGACGGTCTCCGGGACGCGCTCGGCGCACCAGTCGCGTACGCGTGCCACATCGTGTTCGCCGAAGTCCGGTCGCTGCCATGTCCCGCAGTCTGCCCCGCACCCTGACGGCCGCGGTCACCGCGACGCGAGCACCCCGTTCGGGCCTGGGCTCGGCACGCCGCGGCGGCTGGCCAGAATGGCGAGGGTTTCCCGGCGTACGTCGTCGGCCTCGTGGACCAGGCGGCGGCGGGCGAAGCGGACCACCAGGATGCCGACGGTCGCCAGCAGGGCGTCCCGGCGCAGGTCGATCTCCCGCTGGCGCGGATCGCCGTGCGTGCTGGCCCCGTCGAGTTCGATGTCGACCCGTTCCCGCTCGGCGAACAGGTCGAGGTACATGGTCCGCCGGCCGACGCGTACCTGCACCTGGCGACGGAACGCCGGCATTCCCGCGCCGGTGAAGACGTGGTCCTGGCCCCAGATCTCCAGCTCGCTGCGGCAGCCCTCCGCGAGCCGGGTCAGCAGGGTCCGGCACGCTGCCCGGTCCTCCAGCGTCGGCACCCTCCCCAGGGCCGCCGACAGCCGCTCCGGCGTGGTCAGCCGATCGTTGACCGCCCGGATCAGTGGCTCCCGCCGCTCGCCGGGTGGCAGCACCGGCCACGAGTCGAGGAGGGTCTGCTCGAGGCAAGTGACCGCCAGCCCCCGCCGGACCACCACGTCCGGCGGCCCGAGGGTGAGCCCCCGGCGTCGGTGCACCGCCACCCCGGGCCGGCCGCGCAGGCCGGCGCCGGCCGGTGCGCTCAGGTGCAGCAGGTCGCCGGCCACCGGTTCGCGCAGTCCCCACAGCGCGAGCGCGCTGAGGTGGCTGAGCGCGCCGCGCCCCTCGGCCCAGGCACACGCCGCACGGTGGGCCAGGGCGGGGTCCAGTCGGCTGACGGCCGGGGCACCGTCGGTCCCCTGTCGGCGGTTCAGCAGCCGCGCCGCGACGAACACCTCGGGCAGCACCCGCACCAGGTGACCGCCGTCGCACGCCCGCCGCAGCGTCCACTCCGGCACGACCTGCTCGGCCACGGCGCGGGTCACCAGCCCGCCGCCGCGCTCCACCAACTCCCGCAGCACCGAGTTCACGCCGCCGACCCTGTCGCCCGCCCCGCCGGCCCGCAACGCCCCCGGCCCGGCCTGTGGACGCCGGGCCGCCCTGTGGACGTCCCCCCGCCAGCCGTCGCCCTCTGCTATGGCCGGCGTCAAGGTTGGCAGCTCAGCTACTTCGTGCACGGCGTGTCGAGTAGCTCAACCGCCAACCTTCGGGCCCCCAGCCCGCGGGGCCGCCAGCACAGCTTCCGCTCGGAGACGCCCACCGGGTGACCGCCGGCACCGGCAGTGCGTGAGCGTACGCCCGCGCGGCTGCCGGCCGCCGCGTGCCCGCCTTGTTAGCGTGGGGCGAGGTTCGTCACCGTCGACACGTCCCGGCTGGTCCGCGCCGACGGCGCGACACCCCTCGACCAGTCACCCGCCGCCGGCGGTGGCACCGGCTGACGGTGCGCAGGAGGGGTGACATTGAGCGACGCGTCGGGCGGGAAGGCGAGCCCGCAGGACCGGCCGCCGCGGTGGGTCGACCGGGGCCGGAAGCTGGCCCGGCGGGCCGGCCCCCGCGTGCTGGCGGCGCTGCGTACCTCGTGGGCGCGGCTGCTTCCGCTGCTGCGCAGGGTGCGACGGGCGATGGAGGGGAGCCGGTCGTCGCCCCCGCCGGAGGAGGTCTTCGAGCACCGGGAGCCGTCCGGCCCGATCAGCGTCGCGGCGAAGGGGCACGTCTTCACGTTCACCGTCCGTGCCGTACTCACCTGGTCGGCGACCGGCCTCGGACCCGACGTGTTGATCTGGTACGCGCGCCACTTCATGCCCGCGGCGGTCCAGCGGTTGCGCCGCGCCGCCGCGGAGCGGGCGCGGCACGTCGCCCCGCACCGGGCCGGTCACCTCGAGGTCGCCCTGCAGGCGGCGCTGGACGAGCAGGCCCCGTGGCGGTACGAGCGCGCCGGCGCGACGGTGGAGTGCCGGCTGGAGGTGTCGGTGCGCCACGACGACCGGGTCCGGCAGGCGCTGCGGCCGCACTGGGAACGCCTGATCGAGTTGGAGCAGCAGTACGAGTTCTACCTGAAGCGGGCCCGGTACGCCGAGCAGCTCAACCGGCGATGGGTCACGATCCTCGACGGGATGGTCGACGAGCCCGCCGGTGGCGACGAGGCGCGGGCGGTCCGCGAGGAGCTGTCCCGGGCCCGGCGGCACATGGCCGCGGAGCAGCGGGCCGCCGCCCGGTGGACCGGGGACCTCCTGCGGGACCGGCGGCGCTTCGACGGGATCTTCGAGCCGCTCACCGCCATCGACGTCGTCCCGCCGCAGGCGTCCGGCCCCGCCCGGGACACGTCGGGCCGCACCGCACAGGTGACGACCGAGACGACCTCACGTGAGGCGCCACCTTGATCGTCTGATGGTGGGAGGCAGTCTTACCGGTGTGTCGTCCGCGTGGCGAGCAGACGATCAACGAGCACGTCCGCTCACCCGAAACCACAGGCGGCCAGCCACCGCCGACTGGCGACGTTGCTGACCTCACAGCCGGCGGTCAGGTCCCGGATGCCGAGGTGGCGGTGGGCGATCGCGCAGACGGCGTCCAGGGCTTCCCGGCCGAGTCCCTGCCGGCGGAACCCGGCGACGACCGATCCGCCCACCTGTGCCTGACGGTCCGGTGTCACGGCCAGCGCCACGTGCGCCGCCAGCGCCGCACTTCCCCGCTCACGGGCGACGAAGATCGCCAACTCCCGACTCCACAACGGCAGTCGGGGGTCGACCGCGTCGAGCGACGCCAGCCAGCCCGGCTGCGAGAAGCCCTGGCGGTACCGCGACTCGTCGTCCTCCAGCGCGGTCCACTCGCGAAGGTCACGTAGCCGGGCGACGGAGACGTCCAGCCGAGCGGTCCGGACAGCGTGCACGGTGTCCCGGGGGCAGGTCAGGCCCGGCACCCCGGACACGGAGAGAAGGGCGCGCAGGGCCGAGGGCATGGGCGAGACGGTACGCCAGCCCGGAAGCGCCTCGACCAACACGAACGGCGGACGGCTCAGTGGTGGTTTCGGCGCGTGGCGAGGATGGCGAGGATCTCGCGGCGCACCTGCGCGGTCTCGTGGACCAGGCGGCGGTGCGCGAAGCGGACGACGAGGATGCCCCGGGTGGCCAGCAGGGCGTCCCGGCGGAGGTCCACCTCCCGCTGTCGGGGATCGCCGTGGGTGGTGGCCCCGTCCAGCTCGAAGTCGACGCGTTCCCGCTCGGCGTAGACGTCGAGGTACATGATGCGCCCCTCGACGCCGACCCGGAACTGGCGGCGGAAGCGGGGCATCCCCGGGCCGGTGAAGACGTGGTCGTGGCCCCACACCTCCAGCGGACTGCGGCAGCCGGCGGCCAGCCGGTCCAGCAGCTCTCGCAGGTCGGCGCGGTGGGCCAGCCTCGGCGCGGCGGCGAGCGCGACGCTGACCCGGCCTGGTGTGGTCAGACCGTCGTTGACCGCCCGGATGAGCGTGGCGGGGCGGTCGGCGGTGGGCAGCGCCGGCCACGCGTCGACCAGCGCCCGCTCCAGCCGGACGGCGGGCAGGCCGTCGCGGAGCAGCGCATCCGGGGACTCCGGCCGGAAGCCCCGGCGGTGGTGCAGCACCAGCGACGGCCGGGTACGCAGGCCCGAGGCGGCCGGGACGTCCAGGTGCACCGGCTCGTCGTCGGGTTGCCGGCGTACGGCCCAGACGTGCAGGGCGGTGGGCCCCGCGAGCGCGGCCCGGCCGGACGCCCACGCCAGCGCGGCCCGCAGACGCAGCCGGTGCGGAAGGCGGGCGAGCACCGGGGCGGCGCCGGGGTCGACCAGCCGCGCGTCGGCGTACACGCCCGGCAGCGCGCGGACGAGCTGGCCGGAGGACGCGGCGTGGGTCAGCACCCAGGCGGGCACCACCTCGGTGGCGGCAGCCCGGGTGAGCACGCCGTCGTGGCGGTCCAGCAGCGACCGGAGTACGTCGTTCACGCCACCGACCGTGTCGCTCGCCGTACCCGCCCCGCAACCCGCCGGGCCACCGCCTGTGGACACGGCACCTGCTGTGGACGACGCGCGAGAGCGGCCGCGTCTGGTAGGGCCGAGATCGTCTGCTGGTCGGGAGCACTCCGGCCGGCGCGTCGTCTCCCTGGGCAGCAGACGATCAAGGCAGCCCGCACCCACGGTCAGATAGAGAAAGATAATCTTCAATGAATGGCTTGAAAGCCGGCTTCAGGCCGTGAACAGAATGGTGGCAGTTCCTTTCGTCGCTCCCCGCGTCGCCTCGGCGACCAACCCCCTGGGAGGAAAGATGAACAGTCCCCTGCGCGCGGTGGCCCGCGCCGCCGCCACCGCCCTGGCCGCCGTGGTCGCCATGGCCGCCGCGACCGCCGTCGCCCCGTCCCCCGCCAGCGCCGCCCCGGCCGGCCTGCCCGGCATGGACGTCTCCAGCTGGCAGGGCAACGTCAACTGGTCGGCCGCCTGGAACAACGGCGCCCGGTTCGCGTACGTCAAGGCGACCGAGGGCACCGGCTACACCAACCCGTACTTCGCCCAGCAGTACAACGGCTCGTACAACGTCGGCATGATCCGCGGGGCGTACCACTTCGCCCTGCCGGACCGGTCCAGCGGCGCCACCCAGGCCAACTACTTCGTCGACCACGGCGGCGGCTGGTCCCGCGACGGCAAGACCCTGCCGGGCGCCCTGGACATCGAGTACAACCCGTACGGCGCGACCTGCTACGGGCTGTCCCAGGCCTCGATGCGCAGCTGGATCGCCTCGTTCGTCAACCAGTACTACGCGCGCACCGGCCGGTGGGCCACCATCTACACCACCACCGACTGGTGGACCACCTGCACCGGCAACACCTCGCAGTTCGCCGCGAACAACCCGCTGTGGATCGCCCGGTACGCCAGCACGGTCGGCACCCTGCCCGCCGGCTGGCCGACGTACTCCTTCTGGCAGTGGGCGTCCTCCGGCGTCTTCCCCGGTGACCAGAACGTCTGGAACGGCAGCCTGGACCGGCTGAAGGTGCTGGCCTGCAACGGACCCTGCTGAGGCACCCGCCCTCCCGTACCGCCGCGGCGGTGGTCCTGTCCCCGGACGGGTCCACCGCCGCGGCATTCTATAAGCCGTGCGTGATATAAAGGAGTCATGCACGCCTTCGATGTGCTGGGCGAGCCGGTGCGGCGGCGGATCCTGGAGCTCCTCGCCGACGGCGAGCGCAGCGCCGGCGAGGTCTGCGCGGTGATCCGGGAGGAGTTCGGCATCTCCCAGCCGGCCGTCTCCCAGCACCTGAGGGTCCTGCGGGACAGCGGCTTCGCCACCGTGCGCCCACAGGGCACCCGGCGGCTGTACGCGGTCAACCCCGAGCCGCTGCGCGAGGTCGAGGACTGGCTCGGTCACTTCCGCCGGTTCTGGGCCCAGCCGCTGGACGCCCTGGCCACCGAGCTGGCCCGGGGCCGGCGGCAACGGCGGCTGGCCGAGGAGGCCGCCGCGGCCGAGCACCGCCGGCACGACGACGAAGGCCAAAGCGCCCACGAGGAGAGGACCGGTTGAGTGGACGTCACCCATCAGATCGCCGCGGTGGAGCGCCGGGTGGGCAGCCGGGTGCTGCCGGCCGGCGAGGCCCGCGTGCTGACCATCTCCCAGGCGTACGACGCGCCGGTGGAGGACGTCTGGGACGCCTGCACGGACCCCGACCGGATCCGCCGCTGGTTCCTGCCGGTCAGCGGCGAGCTGCGGCTACACGGCCGCTACCAGTTGGAGGGTCAGGCGGGCGGCGTGGTGCAGCGCTGCGACCCGCCGGAGAGCTTCGCCGCCACGTGGGAGTACGGCGGGGAGGTCAGCTGGATCGAGGTGCGGCTGACCGCGGAGCCGAACGGGCGTACCCGGTTCACCCTGGAGCACGTCGCGCACATCGACGACGAGACCTGGGCCCGGTTCGGCCCGGGCGCCATGGGGATCGGCTGGGACCTGGCGCTGGTCGGGCTGTCCACGTACGTGGGCGGCGGCACCGGCGGCGTCACGCCGGAGCAGGCGAACGCGTGGCTGGCGTCCGACGAGGGGCGGGAGTTCATCGTGGAGAGCGGCCGGCGATGGGATGAGGCGAGCGTCGCCGCGGGCACCGACCCGGCCGAGGCCACCGCGGCCACCGAGCGTGTCGTCGCGGCGTACACGGGGGCGCCGCCGGCCTGACCCGGTCGCGGTCCACCGGAGCCGCCGGGGCGAAAATCGGGCGGCAGGATGTCGGGGGTACGGGGCAGACTGTCGCGCATGCCTGTTCGAACCGTCGCCGACCTGCTCGCCCTGCACGCCTCGGGCGCCGGGGTGAAGTATCTGCACTTCTGGGGCCACCGGCCGCGGCGGGACGGCTCCGTCGGGCCCGGCTGCCTGAGCCAGTGGTGGCCGGCGCCGTTCACCGTGGACGGCCGCACGTTCGACACCGCCGAGCATTGGATGATGTGGCACAAGGCCACCCTCTTCGGCGACCACGGGGTGGCCGAGCGGATCCTGAGCGCCGGGCACCCGCAGCGCGCCAAGTCCCTCGGCCGCCAGGTCAGCGGCTTCGACGAGACGGTCTGGGCCGCCCGGCGGTACGACATCGTGGTGGCCGGCAGCGTCGCCAAGTTCGCCGCGCACGACGACCTGCGAGCGTTCCTGCTCGGCACCGGTGACAGCGTGCTGGTGGAGGCGAGCCCGGTGGACCGGGTGTGGGGCATCGGCCTGGCCGCCGACCATCCCGACGCGGCGGACCCGGCCCGCTGGCGGGGCGCCAACCTGCTCGGCTTCGCCCTGATGGACGCCCGGGCGGCGCTGCTCGGGGCCGATTCCCCCACGCCGCAACGCTGACGGCGACCATGCGGCAGCACGCCGGCAACGAGGCAGCCCGGCGACGCGTAAAACGTGACGGCGGCGGCGGTGCGGTCGACGGCGGAGGCGGGCGGGCCGGTACGGTTTCGGCGTGACCGGCCTCCCCCACTCCCACTGCGCCTACTGCGGCGCCGCCTACCCGACGGCGGCCGGCTGGCCCCGCGTCTGCGCGGCCTGCGGCCAGACGGTGTGGCGCAACCCGCTGCCCGTCGCGGTCGCGGTGCTGCCCGTGCGCACCGCCGCCGGCCTCGGCGTCGTCGTCGTCCGCCGGGACATCGAGCCGGCCCGCGGTCAGCTCGCCCTCCCCGGCGGCTTCATCGAGTACGGCGAGGACTGGCGCGACGCCCTGGTCCGCGAGCTGCGCGAGGAGACGGGGCTCGTCGCGGCCGCCGGGGAGGCGCAACTGTTCGCGGTGCACGGCGCGCCGAGCGGCGGCACCATGATGGTGTTCGGGACGCTGCCGGAGCGCGCGGCCGGGGAACTGCCCCCGTCCGCGCCCACCGAGGAGGCCACCGAGTGGCTGGTGCTCACCGAGCCGGTCGAGCTGGCGTTCTCCACGCACACCCAGGTGCTCGCCGACTTCCTCGCCCAGCAGCCCGGGGCTTGATTCCCGTACTGCCCGTCGCTACTTCATCGACTGGAGACCGACCGACGGCGCCGCCCGTGGTCGACGGACCGCTGCGGCATGATGTGCGGCCATGACGGACTATTCGGGGCTGCTGTCCCGCCTCGCTCGGCGGGCCGGTGCGGACGAGCCACCCGCTCCGCACGGCCTGCCCGCCCCGCTCTCCCCGACCAGGATCGCCGAGGCGGAGCAGCGTCTGGGCTTCGCGCTGCATCCGCTGCTGGCGGCGATCTACCGGGACCTCGCCAACGGCGGCTTCGGCCCTGAGTACCAACTCCTCAGCCTGGTCGACGGCCCGACCTCGGAGCAGGCGGTCGACTGCTATGCCGAGGCCCGCGCCGAGTACGCCGACACGGAGTGGGCCTGGCCGGAGGGTGTCCTGCCGATCCTCACCTGGGGCTGCGGCATGTACGCGTGCGTCGACTGCCGCAGCGACGACGGCACGGTGCTGCTCTTCGAGCCCAACCCCGGGGATCCGGACCTCGCCTGGTGGATCGACTCGCCCAGCCTGGCCGCGTGGCTCGAGCACTACGTCGACGACACCGGCTGGTGGGTCAAGGCGGAGGCGGGCGAGGACATCGACGAGATGGCTCCCTGGCCGCACGCGAGGGACAGGGCGACAAGCTGACCGGGAACCGCCGGAACCGGCGCGAGCACGGGGACCCTTCTCCAGAAGGGTCCCCCTTCTCACAGGTCAGCTGGCCGTGAGCGTGACGTCGTCGACGACGAAGCTGGTCTGCAGCGACGCGTCCTCGACGCCGGTGAACTTCAGCGTCACCGTCTGTCCGGCGTAGGCGGCGGCGTTGAACGTGCGCTGCGTGTAGCCGCTGGCGGCGTTGAGGTTCGAGTACGTCGCGAGCGTGGTGGTGCCGAGCTGGACGGTGAGCCGGTCGTACGCCGTGGTGGTCGTGGTCTCGGCGGTGTCGACGTGCAACCAGAACGACAGGGTGTACGTGTTGCAGCCGGCCGGGATGGTCAGCGACTGGGACAGCGTGTCGGTGTGGCTGCTGCCGTACCCGTCGAGCCACGCCTTCCAGGTGCCGGTGCGGGCGGCCTGGCCGCTGTCGTTGGTGATCACGCCCGAGCTGGCCGTCCACGGGGCGCTGCCGCTCTCGAAGCTGGAGTTGCCGACCACCTGGCCGCCGGAGCAGCCGCCGGTGCCGGTCACCGTCAGCGTGTACGTGGTGGTGCGGGTGGCCGACCCGGTGCCGATGACCGTGATCGTGTACGTGCCGGTGGCCGCCGTGGACGAGGCGGTGACGGTCATGGTGGCCGAGCCGCCGGAGGTGACCGAGGACGGGCTGAACGAGACGGTCACGCCGCTGGGCGCGCCGGAGGCGGACAGGCCGACGGTCTGGGCGCTGCCGCTGGTGGTGGCGGTGGAGACGGTGGCGGTGGCGGAGCCGCCGCGGGCGACGCTGCCGGAGGTGGGGCTCACCGCGACGGAGAAGTCGTTGGTCGGGGTGCCGGTGCCGACCGCGAGGTTCCAGATCGCGTACGCGACGCCGTCGGCGCTGCGGTTCAGCCCGGTGGCGTTGATGTTGCTGGTGGTGTCGCAGGACCGGTGGTAGCAGGGGTCGTACGACGCGCCGGCCGTGCCACCCCACTTGGCCGCCTGCGCGGAGGTCTTCGTGTAGCTGGCGCCCGTCGCGTACCCGGAGGTCTGGATGCCGGCCTGCTGGAAGTAGTAGTCGTCGGAGCGGCCCTGGCCCTCGACGTTCTCCTCCGGCTGCAGGCCGAGGGAGTCCCAGTACGCCTTCAGGGGCGCCGCCGTGGCCGAGGTGAGCCGGTTGATGAAGTAGCCGCCGTTGGTGGAGGCGACCATGTCGAAGTTGTAGTACCCCTTGATGTAGCCGCGCTGGGTGGTGTTGAGCGAGTTGACGTAGAACCTGGAGCCCTGCAGGCCCTGCTCCTCGCCGTTCCACCAGGCGAACCGGACCCGCTTGGTCATGCTCGGGTTCTGCTGGGCCAGCACGAGGGCGTTCTCCAGCAGGACGGACGAGCCGGAGCCGTTGTCGTTGATGCCCGGGCCGGCGGAGACGCCGTCGAGGTGGGCGCCGAACATGACCACCTGGTCGGCCGGGCCGCCCGGCCACTCGGCGATGAGGTTGTTGCCGGGGTACGTGCAGGTGGTGCAGAGCTGCTCGGTGACGGTGTACCCGGCCGCCTGGAGCTTGCCCTTGACGTAGTTGAGGGAGGCGGTGTAGCCGGCCGAGCCGGATCGTCGGTTGCCGCCGTTGCTGGTGGCGATGCTCTGGAACTGGCTCAGGTGGGCCTGGACGTTGGTCACCGAGATGTCGGGGGCGGCCAGCGCGGCGACCGGGGCGGCGGCTACGGCCGGCGCGGACGCGGTGGCCGGCTGGGTCGCCAGGGTCGCCGTCAACGCGGCGACGGAGGCGAGCGCCAGGCCGGTGGTCAGTGTCGTGCGTCTCATGAGGGCTCCTCGGTGCAGGTGGGATCTGTGCACCTGGCCGTGACCGGCCCCGCCCGCGGGGGTGACCGGGCGGGGCCGGCGGCACCCCGACGGGACACCGCCGTGTTCGTTCCAGGGAAGAAAACACTTACACGTGTCGATCTCTCGGTCAACATCCGTCCCGGTCGTACTCCCGCGCCGATCCCCCGAGAGCCCGCCGGCCCGCGCCGTGGCGGGTGCGACCCGGCCGGGTGGCGCGGGCGCGCCCGGACTGCGACGCGTCCCGGCTGGTGGCAATCTGGCCCGATGGGCCGGCGGGACACAGTACGGTGACGGCCGCCGGACGAGCGAGCAGGCACGGGAGGAGAGCCGGGAATGGCAGAGGACATCACCACGACCGACGAGTGGCGGGCGCTGGCGGCGCACGCGGAGAAGCTGCGGGACGCGCACCTGCGCGACCTGTTCGACGCCGACCCCGAGCGGGGCGAGCGGCTCGCCGGCGAGGTGGCGGACCTGCACGTCGACTGGAGCAAGAACCTCGTCACCGACGAGACGTTGGACCTGCTGGCGGCCCTGGCCCGGCGGGCCCGACTGGCCGACCGGATCGCCGCCATGTTCTCCGGCGCGCACATCAACTCCACGGAGGACCGGGCGGTCCTGCACACGGCCCTGCGCCGGCCCCGCGACGCCTCGCTGACCGTGGACGGCCGGGACGTGGTCGCCGGCGTGCACGCGGTGCTGGACCGGATGGCGGCGTTCGCCGAGCGGGTCCGCTCGGGACAGTGGGTGGGGCACACCGGCCAGCGCATCCGCACGGTGGTCAACCTCGGCATCGGCGGCTCCGACCTCGGGCCGGTGATGGCGTACGAGGCGCTGCGGGCGTACCGGGACGCGGGGATCACCTGCCGGTTCGTCTCCAACGTCGACCCCACCGACATCGCCGAGGCGATCGCCGACCTCGACCCGGCGAGCACCCTGTTCGTCGTGGTGTCGAAGTCGTTCACCACTCAGGAGACCCTCGCCAACGCCCGGCAGGCCCGCGCCTGGCTGCTGGCCGGCCTGGACGGCGACGACTCCGCCGTCGCCCGGCACTTCGTGGCGGTCAGCACGAACGAGCAGCGGGTCCGCGACTTCGGCATCGACCCGGAGAACATGTTCGGCTTCTGGGACTGGGTGGGCGGCCGGTACTCGCTGCCGTCGGCCGTCGGCCTGTCGGTGATGCTGGCCGTGGGGCCGGACCGGTTCCGCGAGCTGCTGGCCGGGTTCCACGCGGTCGACGAGCACTTCCGCACCACCCCGGTGGAGCGCAACGTCCCGGCGCTGCTCGGGCTGCTGAACGTCTGGTACACCAACTTCCTCGGCGCGCAGACCCACGCGGTGCTGCCGTACTCGCAGTACCTGAGCCGGTTCCCGGCGTACCTGCAGCAGTTGACGATGGAGAGCAACGGCAAGTCCGTGACCCTCGACGGACAGCGGGTGTCGTACGACACCGGGGAGATCTTCTGGGGCGAGCCGGGCACCAACGGCCAGCACGCCTTCTACCAGCTCATCCACCAGGGCACCCGGCTGGTGCCGGCGGACTTCATCGGGTTCAGCCGGCCCCGGCACGACCTGGCCGACATGCACGACCTGTTCATGTCGAACTTCTTCGCGCAGACCGCCGCGCTGGCCTTCGGCCGCACCGCCGAGCAGGTGGCGGCGGAGGGCACCCCGGCGGAACTGGTGGCGCACAAGGTGATGCCGGGCAACCACCCGACCACCTCGATCATCGCCCCGGAGCTGACCCCGGGCGTGCTCGGCCAGCTCGTCGCCCTGTACGAGCACATCGTGTTCACCGAGGGCGCCGTCTGGGACATCAACTCGTTCGACCAGTGGGGCGTGGAGCTGGGCAAGGTCATGGCCAACCAGCTCGCGCCGCTGCTCACCGGGGCGGAGGCCGACCTGTCCGGGCTGGACTCGTCGACCCGGGCGCTGATCGCCCGCTACCGCGCGCAGCGGCACCGCGCCGGCTGACCCGCGCGCACCTCGTCGAGAGCCGGGGGGGGGCGGGGGGGGGGGGGGCGGGGGTTTTGTGTTGAGAGGGCCGGGGGTGGGGGGGGGGGGCGGCAGGGGGGGGGGGCCCGGGCGCCCGCCGCGCGCGGGACCCCGCACCGCCGCGGGCGCTGCCCCCCCCCCCCGCCCCCCCGGCCCCCCCCCCGGGCGCCCCCCCCCCCCCCGCGCCGCGCCCGGGCCCCCGCCTACCCGGCGCCCCCCGGCTCTTTTCTGTCTCTCGCTCGGCGGATCGAGGCGGTGCGCCTCAGGTGTGGACGCCCTGGCCGCGCTCCTCGCGAGTCACCGCGAAGGCGTCCGGCCTGGTCCGCCGGAGCAACTCGCACCGCTCGTCGAAGACCTCGATCGCCCGCTGCAGGCTGCATCCCTCGGCCTCGCGGATCGCCTGCATCGCGGGAAGGATGCGGCGCTTCACGATCAACTCGTCGATCGGCTGCCAAGGGTCCATGCGATCATCCTGAATCTGAAGGCGTCGTGATTGAAGGGGACATTACCCCCCTTTATGCGTCAATCATGCTGAATCAGGATGAGTCACCCGCGACAGAGGGCATGTCCGGCTGTCGAGCCAGGAACTCTCGTCGCCCACCGCGATCGCCGCCACCACCTGGCAGGCGGCGAACCGGTCGGGGGCCGCCGGATCGGCGACGACATCGATCAGGTACGGGACCACGGCAGCGCTCGCCTCGAACCGGGACCCCTGGTGCACGAGCAGGTCGGCGAGGTCGCTGTACGCGCTCCGGCGAACCTCCCGGCTGTCCGACCTCACCGCGCGCAGTAGGTCGGGAATCTCGACAGCCGGGCCGTACGCATGACTCACCGAGGACCGGTCAGCCTCGACGGTGGGGTTCGCGCGCCGGGACATCCGACCACCATAGGCGTGGGGCCACCGGTACTGCCGCCCGACGCCGGCGATGCTCACCGCAGCCAGCCCAGGAAGCGGCGGTGCAGGGTACCGGCGGGTGCCCACGTCAGATCCTCGGCGGCGCGGGCGAACTGCGCCCCCATGTACAGGGCGAGCGACATCGGCGCGTCCGCGAACTCAGCCTGTAGTTCCTGCCGCCGCGTCCGGCAGGGCCAGGGCACGCCGCAGCCGCCGCAGCTCCAGATCGGCAGCACCGGGCCATGGGCGGTCACGCCCGCACCCCCAGGAACCGCGCCATGATCGTCCGGGCCTGCCGGCTGATCGCCCAGTCCACCTGCGAGCACGGGTACGGCGTGAGTCGCCCCCACCACGCCCGGCAGCCGGTGCACATGCCGTCGAGTCCGCGCAGGTGGACGGCGAGGACCACCCGCTCCTGCTCGTCGCTCACTCGGTCTCCCCGACCGGCCAGTGACCACGGTTGATCGGAATCCGGTGCCGGGCACGGCAGGGCAGGTCGGCACCGCACCGGCAGACTCGCCGCCACTTCCGCCAGCACCACACCGGCCGGTGCCGACGGGCGAAGGTCAGCGCGGCGGCGAGCAGGTACTCCTCGTACGAGACGCGCTGGGTAGGTGGAGCCAAGCGGTCATGACGGGTGGCGCTGTTGGTAAGGCGACGCCAGCGCCCCTCCGGCACGGCCCGCGTGATCTCCTCGACCGGTATCCGATCCGCCTGGGCCAACGCCAGGAGCCGCCGCTTCGCCGCCTCCTGCTCGGCCGCCTGGATCCGCTGGCCCCTGCTCTCGTTGGCGGCGTCGGCCTGACCGCCCATCCCTACCTCCCTGGTAGGGGCACGGCGGCAGCCCATGAAGCAGCTACATCGCGGCACCCGGTCAAACGGAGGCAAGCGCCTCCGCCGAACCGGACACTAGGGCGGATTGGTGCTGGCGGAATTACCGGCGGTTATGACGCCAGGTTGATTCCCATCCGGCCGGCCAGCAACCGCAGATCGTTCGGGATGGCGCGGCGCTTTGCCCGCTGCGCGATGGCCACGACGGCGTCCCGGGCCAGGGGGTTCAGGGCGAACGGTGCCGGTGCGGCCTGCTCAGCCCGCACGAACGCGGACAACGCCTCCGCGTCACGGCGGCCGGACTCGGCCAGCGCGCGGCCGAGGTCGAGCCAGTAGGACTGCTGGCGGATCGACGCCGCGAGAACCTGCGGCCGTACCGTCCGGGACAGCTCGATCACCCGGCCGTGCTCACCCTGTTCCGCCGCAATGGACATCTCCCACAGCTTCACGTTCGTCGGCCCGAAACCACAGCCGTTGAATCCTGCGCCGTCAGACGGGTCCCCGAGGGTCGCTGCCTCACGAGCCGCTTCGGAGAGGTGGTCACGAGCAACGTCCGGTCGACCGCTCACGGTCGAGGTCAGCGCCGCCGAGAGGTGGAGCTGGCCGAGCATCTGCCGGACCCGCTCGTCGGCGGCGTTGGCCTGGAGTTCGGCCAACGACCGGTCGGCGGCCCTGGCGGCAACCAGCGCGGACTCGATCGGCAGGCTCTGCGTGTACGCGAACCGCGAGGCGCCGATCCACGCCGACTCCTCCACGTCCTCCGCGGCGACAACTGCCACCCGCGCCGCGTTGAGCGCCAGGTGCCGATACCCGAGGTTCCGCAGGCACGTCGAGGCCTGGTAGGCCACCTGGGCCAGCACGGTCCCGCCGAGGGCGGCAGCATCGAGCAGAAGACCGGGGAGCAACCGGGCCATCGCCGGATAGTTGGAACGGGTGCGAAGTTCGTCGGCACGCGCGATACCGGCGGCCACCTCATCCCTGGTGCGGGTCATCGCGCGGCGTTCGCCATCCTCGATCTCGATCAGGGCCGACCAGATCGCCGGCACGCATTCGGCGGCCCGCTCTCGGGCCGGGTCACCCGATTCCGTGCCCTGGCCGAGCAGGTCGGCCACAGTAACCTGGAGCGCGGCGGCGATGGCGACCAGGGTGGAGCGACGGTCGATCGTCTTACGACCGGACTCGACCTGCGAGACATAAGCCTGGCTGACGCCCGCGAGCCCGGCGAGAACGGCTTGGGTCATGCCGCCACGGCGCATCCGCCAGTACCGGATCCGGGCACCGATGGTGTCGGCCTTCCTGTCCATGCCCTTCGCCTACTTCCCAGGTAGAGGACCGGGATGGCCGGCCGCCAGCCCCTGCCGGCAAGCCGTCGCTTCGGACGGTACACCGGTCATCGACAGCGCCGTCACGTCGCGCCACGGCCGCCTACAACCCTTGAGTCAGGAGCCGAGGTGATGGACGGCAACCGGCGGTGGGCCCGGCAGATGGGCTTCGACGATCCCAAGGTGGGCCACCGGTACGGCGCGGAGCACCTGCACGAGGTGCTGGAGTGGTGTGCCGAGCTGGGCATCCACCACGTGACCCTGTTCCTCGCCTCCGTCGACAACATGCACAAACGCGCGTCCGCCGAGGTGGAGAACCTGATGCGGATGATCGAGGAGGTGGTGACGAAGCCACTTCTGCGTCCCGACAGCCCATGGCAGCTGCACCTGGCCGGCCGGGCGGACGTCCTGCCCGACTCGACACGGCACGCCCTGAAGCTGGCCGAGGACGGCACCCGCGAGCGGCGTGGAGACTTCCATGTCACGGTCGCCATCGGCTACGACGGCCGCGAGGAGATCGTCAGCGCCGTGCGTTCCCTGCTGGAGCAGGAGGCGCGAGCGGGGGCGACTCCCGGCGACCTGGCGCAGCGCCTGACCGCCGACGCCCTCGCCACGCACCTGTACACCGGCGGCCGGCCCGACCCCGACCTCGTCATCCGTACGAGCGGGGAACGCCGCATGTCCGGGTTCCTGCTCTGGCAGGCCTCGTCATGGAGATGGCGATCGTGCTGGTGTCGCCGCTGGTGCTCAGCATCGCCGGTCCGGCGGAGTTGGGCGTGGTCGACGCCGTCGGCTGGACGGGCATGGTGCTGGTCGGCGGGCTGATCAGCCTGACCCGGGAACCCCGCGACCGGATCCGGGCGATCACGCTCGTGGCCGGCGTACACGCCGTGCTGGTGCTCGCGATGGGGATGCAGCACACGGTGTGGACGGTGGGCGCGGCGATGGCCGGGATCCTCGGCGGGTACGCCGTGACCAACGCGGTCACCGCCACGATCTGGCAGCTCAAGACGCCCAGCGAGTTGCAGGGACGGGTCTTCGCCGTACGCCGGATGATGGCCTGGTCGGCCGAGCCGGTCGCCTACGGCCTCGCCGGACCGGTCGTCGCCCTGGTCGGCGCGCCGTTGTCCGCCGAGGGCGGGGCGCTGCACGGGGTGACAGGGGCCGGCGCCGGCGCCGACATCGCCGCCGTCTTCCTCCTCCTGGGTCCGGCGCTGCTCGCCGTCGTGGCGGCGACCCTCCTGCGGCCCTCGGTGCGGCGTCTGGAGCGGGTGCTGCCCGACGCGCCGTCTCCGGTGAAGGTGCCCGCGGCGTGACGCGAGCTGCTCCGGTGAGAGCCGCGTTGTGACCGCCACTGTCTGAGTCGGTCGAAGCAGCGCTTCCCGACGTTGCGCTTGCGGTGGACCGCCTTGTCGAAGGCCGGGGTCGCC
The DNA here is from genome assembly GCF_043198215.1 of Micromonospora sp. NPDC048830. NCBI lineage: Bacteria > Bacillati > Actinomycetota > Actinomycetes > Micromonosporales > Micromonosporaceae > Micromonospora > Micromonospora sp. NPDC048830. The sequence continues at coordinate 25,826 of NZ_JBICUP010000025.1, read as the reverse complement.
CGCCGGCGCTGCCCTCGGCGGCCCGGCGGGCGACCTGGTGCAAGCGCTCAGGGATGACGTGCCGGATCCCGTCACGGGGTGGCGTCGCTGACTGTCGATAGGCCTCGGGAGCCCCTGCCACGGCCGGTGACCGGTCTGCTCGCCGCGTTCCGCCCGCCTCCCCCGGCCGTGGTGTTTCGCGCCGGCGAGCCCTGGGCACCTTCCGCAGGTCAACATGCTGGAAACGGGAGGTTCGCATGCGCCGGTGGCTTCGGGAGCACGCACTGTCGGTCGCCATGCTCGGCGCGTTCGTGATCTTCTGGTTGTTGCAGAGCGTGTTCGGCTGGCAGGTACACAACGAGGAGTTGAGCCAGTACGGCCAGGACGCCCTGTCGTACCTGGCGTACCTGCACAGCGGGCACTTCGCGGAGGCGACGTTCGAGAACTGGGAGTCGGAGTTCCTCCAGATGGGCGGGTACGTGCTGCTGACCGCGTACCTGGTGCAGAAGGGCTCCTCGGAGTCCAAGCCGGTGGACCAGGGCGACCGGCCCGAGGACCGGGCCGAGAACGCGACCCCGGAGTCGCCGCGCCCGGTGCACGTCGGCGGCCTCGCGTTGACGGTCTACCGCAACAGCCTCTCCATCGCCCTACTGATGATCTTCGCGGGGGCGTTCCTCGGGCACCTGTTCGGTGGCGTGGCGGAATACAACGAGGAGCAGATGCTGCAGAGCGGGGCGGCACCGATCAGCGCCTGGCAGTTCCTGGGCACCAGCGACTTCTGGTTCCAGTCGATGCAGAACTGGCAGAGCGAGTTCCTCGCCGTTGCCGCGCTCATCCTGCTGAGCATCCTCCTGCGTCAGCACGGTTCACCGGAGTCCAAGCCGGTGACCGCGTCGCACGCGACCACGGGCGCCTGAGGAGCCGGCGGCTCGTCAGCGGAACTGCATCCGGTTGACCGCGTCGAAGAGTCGGGCGCCGAAGAGGCGGCGGGTGTGCACCATCGCCCAGGCCGCGGGGGTGACCAGGTAGCGGCTGCGTGGACCACGGGCGGTGGCGGCCCGTTCGATCGTGCGGGCCGCCGCCTCCGGCGTGGCGGTGAGCAGGCCGTTGCCGTACGACTTCGCCATGGCGGCGTTCACGCTGGCGACCATGCCCACGTACGGGCCGGACGCCTGACCGCCCGCGGTGAGGGACGCGGCGGCGACGGCCTCGAAGCCGGTGCGGATGAGGCCCGGTTCGACGACGACCACCTTGATGCCGAAGGGCCGTACCTCCTGGCGCAGCGCGTCGGAGATCGCCCCGACCGCGTACTTGCTGGCGTGGTAGTAGCCTCCGGCGGGGAACACGATCCGGCCGCCCATGGAGCTGATGTTGACGATGCGGCCCCGACCGGCCCGACGCATGCCGGGCAGGACCAGCTGCGTCAGCCGGCTCAGCCCGAAGACGTTCGTCTCGAACTGCGCGCGGACCCGGTCCATCGGGGCCTGCTCGATCGGGCCGCCAATCCCATCAGGGGCGACGTCCGGGGCGCGACGACGAGCGAACCAGCGCGCGGCGCAATGGCGGCAGACGCCAGTCCCGGCGACCGAAACGCATCTTGACGGGATTTGCCGGAGGGGTATGGAATTCCCATGCGCCCGCTTCGTTCAGCGGCAACTCCGCATTCGGATCACTATTTACCAGAGTCAATCGATAAAATCAACCTTCAGTAGTTTGGTTACATTTCCCTTCATCTGCCTACTTGAACTTCAAGCGATAACAATCCATGGCTTCGGTGCAGTAATTTCGTCCTCCCGATCCACTATCCGAGAGGTAGGGAAGATGTCCTCGAGACTGCTACGCGGCCTGACGGCTGTCGCGGTGATGTCCGCGGCGGCGCTCACCGCCGCGGGCACCGTCGGGGCGGCCTCCGCCGCCCCGGCCAGCTCGACCAGCGCTGTCATCAGCAGCCCCGCCCAGCTCAGCCCCGAGGTGACCCGCACGGTCACCGGCACCGGCGCCGACGCCCGGCAGGACGCCCTGACGGCGTACTGGACCCCGGAGCGCATGAAGGCGGCCAAGCCGGACACCGAGATCCCCGCGGTGAAGGCGGCGCTCGCCAAGCGCGACCGCGCCTCCGACTCCACGAAGAGCGCCACCAAGCCGCAGGGGCCGTCCGGCAGCGTGGCGCCGGCCGCGCCCGCGGTCGAGCCGAAGGCGAGCACGTCCACGGTCGACTCCTCCGACGTGGGGACGCAGGCCTACTACCCGAACTACCCGGTCGGCCACCCGACGGCCCGCACCGCCGGCAAGGTCTTCTTCACCCTCAACGGCGGTAACTACGTCTGCTCGGGGACCATCGTGAACACCGAGGGCCGGTCCTCGGTGTGGACCGCGGCGCACTGCCTGACCGGCGGTGGGGTGTTCGCGAGCAACTGGGTCTTCGTCCCGAACTACTACAACGGCGTTGCCCCCTACGGCCGGTGGCCCGCCATCCAGCTCTGGTCCACCACGGCCTTCTTCTACAACAACAACGACTTCGCCAACGACGTCGGGTCGGCCGTGATCGGCCGCGTCAACGGCTGGCGGATCTGCGACTACCTGGGCGGCCAGGGCATCGCCTGGAACTTCGCGATCGGTCAGTACGTGTACGCCTTCGGCTACCCGCAGGCGTCGCCGTTCAACGGCCAGCTGCTTACCGCGGAGAACGGCCCCACCTACAACGGCGGTGGCGGCACCATCTTCATGGTCAACTACATGACCGGTGGCTCCTCCGGCGGCGGCTGGCTGATGCAGTTCGACGGCAACTGGGGCTACCTGAACGGCCACAACGACTTCAAGTACAACGCCCTCCCGCAGTACATGTACTCGCCGTACTACGGCAACCAGGTGGCGAACCTGTACAACACCATCCGTAACATCTCCGCCTGACGATCATGAAATGGCGCCGGGTCCGGCCTCGGACCCGGCGCCGTTCCATGCCGGGGGTCGGGCGGCCGCGCGCACCAGCCAGGATCCAGTGGTGTTCTTCGATCTCCTGCTGCCATGGGGTGCCGGTAACGGCCGCCCCGCTCCGTCGAAGGGAGTGCCCCGTGACCCGCCACCCCCACCGCGTCCGCCGTCCCCTCAGCCTCGTCCTGCTCCTCGCCGCGGTCACCGCCCTGGCCGCGCCCGGACCCGCCACCGCCGCGCCCCTCCCCTACCAGGACCCCACGCAGCCCGTCGCCACCCGGGTCGCCGACCTGCTGTCCCGGATGACGCTGGACGAGAAGATCGGCCAGATGGCCCAGGCCGAGCGGGGCTCGGTGACGAACGCCGACCTGACGACCTACCGGCTCGGCTCCATCCTGTCCGGTGGCGGCTCGGCTCCCTCGCCCAACACCGCCACCGGCTGGGCCGACATTTACGACGGCTTCCAGCGCGCCGCCCTCGCGACGCCGCTGGCCATCCCGATGGTCTACGGCGTCGACGCCGTGCACGGGCACAACAACGTGGTCGGAGCGACCATCTTCCCGCACAACATCGGGCTCGGCGCGACCCTCGACCCGGCCCTGGTGCAGCAGGTCGGGCAGGCGGTCGCCGAGGAGATCTCCGGCACGGGCGTCGACTGGAACTTCGCCCCCTGCCTCTGCGTGGCCCGCAACGACCGGTGGGGCCGCACGTACGAGTCGTTCGGCGAGACGCCGGACATCCCCTCCGACATGACCACGCTGATCACCGGGCTGCAGGGCACCAGCCTCGGCGGCCCGACCTCGGTCCTCGCCACCGCCAAGCACTACCTCGGCGACGGCGGGACGACCGGCGGCGACGACCAGGGCGACACCGCGCTGACCGAGGCGGAGCTGCGCGCCATCCACCTGCCACCGTTCCAGGCGGCGGTGCAGCGCGGCGTCGGCTCGGTGATGATCTCCTACAGCAGCTGGAACGGCGTCAAGCTGCACGGCCACCAGTACCTGATCAGCACGGTACTCAAGGGCGAGCTCGGGTTCGGCGGCTTCGTCGTCTCCGACTGGAACGGCATCGACCAGATCGACGGCTCCGCCGGGTTCACCGCCGCCGAGGTCACCGCCGCGATCAACGCCGGCATCGACATGGTGATGGTCCCGACCGCCTGGAAGACCTTCATCAGCACCCTGCGGGCCGAGGTGCAGAACGGGCACGTGCCGCTGAGCCGGATCGACGACGCCAACCGGCGCATCCTCACGAAGAAGTTCGAGCTGGGGCTCTTCGAGCGGCCGTTCACCGATCGCGGCTGGACCCCGACCGTCGGCAGCGCCGCCCACCGGGCGCTGGCCCGGCAGGCCGTCCGCCAGTCGCAGGTGCTGCTGAAGAACGCGGGCAACGTGCTGCCGCTGGCCCGGGACAACAACAAGATCTTCGTGGCCGGCAAGAACGCCGACAACATCGGCAACCAGAGCGGCGGCTGGACCATCTCCTGGCAGGGCTCGTCGGGCAACATCACCCCGGGAACCGCGATCCTGCAGGGCATCCGGGCCGCCGCCGGTCCGGGCACGACGGTCACCTACAACGCCCGGGGCACCGGCATCGACGGCAGCTACCGGGCCGCGATCGCCGTGGTCGGCGAGACACCGTACGCGGAGGGGCAGGGCGACCGGACCGGCAGCATGAGCCTGGACAGGGAGGACCTGCGGACGATCTCGACCCTGCGCAACAGCGGAGTGCCCGTGATCGTGGTGCTGGTGTCGGGCCGCCCGCTCGACGTCGCCGCCGAGTTGCCCAACTGGAACGCGCTGCTCGCCGCGTGGTTGCCCGGCACCGAGGGCGCCGGCGTGGCCGACGTGCTCTTCGGCGCCGCGCCGACCGGCAAGCTGCCGATGACCTGGATGAACTCGGTCAGCCAGCAGCCCATAAACGCGGGCGACGGGCAGGTGCCGCTCTTTCCGCAGGGCTTCGGCCTGACGTATTGAAAGCGGGCCGTCGAGGACGGCTGGTTCGGTGAGGGTGGCGCTTGTGTTCGGGGTTGACGGGCCGCCGGTCGCGGCCCGTCAACCCCGAAGGTGCCTGGTTACTTGGTGCCACCGGCCCGGAACGCCACCCAGGCGTCGCTCATCCGGTCCGCCTGACCCGCGGTGAACATGTTCATGCAGGAGTCCTGCGTGTAGTCCATGAAGTTGTGGATCGGGTCCAGCCCGGGTGCGGTGCAGGTGTCCGCGCCCGTCGGGCAGTTGAACTGTGGCACCGCCTCGCGCGGGGTGTCCGCGACGTAGTCGCCGGAGGCGGAGCAGCCGTGCGCGAAGGTGTGCTCCAGCATCAGCCAGTGCCCGACCTCGTGCGTCAGCGTGTCACCCAGGGCGTACTTGCCCGCCGTCCCGCCCGGCATCGACTCGTCGAGCATCACCACGCCGTCGATGTGGTCCCGGCCGTTGTTGTAACCCTTCGGGAAGTACGCCCAGCCGAGGAGCCCGCCGCCGATGTTGGCCGCGTAGACGTTGAGGGTGCGGGAGTCGCCGGTGTACAGCGCCTGCTTCATGTCCCGCTCGTTCTTGCCCGGCACGACCGTGTACCAGTCGCTGTTCACCGTCCACGTCGTGTCGACCAGCGAGAACCGGAACGGCGTGTCGGAGGCGTCCGCCGCCGTGCGGCCCGCGAACGAGTCGTTGAGCACCGTCAGCTGCGCCGCGATCAGGGTGTTCCACCTGTCCTTCTCGGCCGCGCCGAGAGGGTGGTCGGAGATCATGTGGAAGACCGTGGGCACGGTGACGCTGCCGTTGGGCAGGCGCGGCGAATCCTTGATCACGCCGTAGGCGTTCGCCTCGTTCTTGGAATACAGCTCCGGCTCCTGTGCGGTGGCGCCCTCGCTCACCCGCGCCGCGCTGTGCCCCTCGGCTCCGGGTTCACAGACGACGACACCCGGGGAGGCGGTCACGGGCGCCGCCGTGGCGACCGCCCCGGAGGCGCCACCGGCCGCCAGGAACGTGGCGGCGGTAGCGGTCAGGGCCGCCAGTTGAAATGATGATCTTCTGCGCATCCGTGCACCTTTCACGCATGGGATTGGGGGCCATGGAGCGGGATGGACGAGGCCCGTCGCGGAAGTCGCTCACATGGTCGTCCGTATGAGAACACGCCATTGACATTTGCAACAGGCCCCAAGGGACGCCTCGACGACCGGCCGTCGCCCGTGCCCGTTCCCGGATCGCCGAGATGGAAAGGCCACACCGGCCCCGGCTTCCCTAGGATCGCCTGATGTTCCGGCCGACGTACCCGATCCGCACCGCGCGGCTGACCCTGCGCCCGGTCACCCTGGACGACCTCGACGACGTGTACGCGTACCAGCGCCGAGCCGACGTCGTCCGCTGGATGCTCGACGCCGAGCCGCGTACCCGCGAGCAGTCGCGGGCGTCGGTGCTCGCCATGGCGGGCGAGGACGCGCTGCGCGCAGAGGGCGACTGCCTGGTGCGGTAGCCGTGGACCGCCTCGCGTACCTCGGCGAGCGCGGACACCGCCAGCCGTTGCACCTCGCGGGCCTCCCGGCCGGCCCGTTCGGCGTCCACCGGTGCCAGCCTCGCGGCCAGCTCCGCCTTCAGCGCGATCACCGACAGGCTGTGGCCGAGCAGGTCGTGCACGTCCTGCGCGAAGCGCAGCCGCTCCTCGGTGGCGCTCAGCCGGGCCTGCGCGGCCCGGCCCTGCTGGGCCTGCACGAGCAGGTCCCAGAACCACACCTGCAACCAGTTCACCGCGGCGACGCCCAGCCCGATGCCGGCGGTGACGACGACGTAGTGGGCGACCGAGCCGCGGGTGCACCAGGCCACCGCGGCCGACACCACGGTGGCCGCCAGCATCGCCGCGCCGGCCGCCCAGCGGCGCAGCAGCAGCGGCACGGCGCCGACGATCGAGGCGCCGAGCCACGCCCAGGTGGACCAGTCGTCGCTGCCGGCCGGGCCGACCAACGGCACCGACCCGACCGACGCGATCCCGAAGCCGGGCGGCAGGCGGCGCCGGGCCGGTTCGGTCAGCCACGGCGTGACCACCGTGTACAGAGCGGCCCCGTGGGCGGCACCGAACAGGAGGACACCGACCGCGCCGAGCACGAACCAGCGGCTGTCGGACTCGCCGAACACCCCGATCCCGGGCATGAACATGCTGGTCAGCACGCTCATGGCCAGGTAGGCGAGGGTGGCCAGCCGGGGCAGGCGCAGCCGCGAATCGGGGCCGGGAACGTCGGGAGCGGTCGCCACCCGCCCGATGGTATGCGCGGTCGTCTCTGCCTGGCCGGCTCGCCGACGTGCCGGGATCCGCGGGCGGCGGAAGTGCACGTCCGGATCAATGTCCGCCGCAATGTCCGGGCTCTGCGGTTTCTCCTGCCGCCCACAGAAGGGATTACGGATGTTGCCAAGAATGACCCGGTGGTTGGTCGACGGTTGCAGGAGACCCGAACTGCCACCCACCGCTCACCCGAAGACGGGAGCCGGACAACACTGTCGGGCCACTCCAGGGTGTTCTGTCAGCCGGCGCTCGGCGTCGGCTACCCCAGGTCGTTTCTAGCATGGCGAGGGCTGCTGTTCAGCTTGGAGCGGCGGTAGCCGTACAGGGCGTAGATGACTGTGCCGAGGAGGAACCAAGCGGCGAAGCGGAGCCAGGTCACGGGGTTGAGGAAGGCGATCAGGCAGATCGAGAAGAGCGCCCCGAGCGCCGGGACCACCGGCATCCCGGGCAGCCGGAACGTTCGCGGCGCGTCCGGACGGCGGTAGCGCAGCACGATCACCGCGATGCAGACCACCACGAACGCCAGCAGGATGCCGATGTTGGTCAGCTCGGCGGCCCGCCGGATCGGCAGGAAGCCAGCGAGCAGCGCGGAGCCGGTCCCGACGATCCAGGTGATCCGGGTCGGGACTCGGCGGACTGGGTGAAGGTTGGCGAACCAGGCCGGTAGCAGGCCGTCGCGGCTCATTGAGAGCCAGACCCGGCTGACCCCGAGCATGTAGGTGAACATCACCGTCAGGATCCCGATGATCGCCCCGACCGCGACGACGCTGGCCAGCCCGGACAGCCCCACCGCGGCGAACGCCGAGGAGAAGCCGCTCTCCGGGTCGATGTCCCGGTAGTTCTGCATGCCGGTGAGGACCAGCGTGGCCAGCACGTACAGCACCATCGAGATGACCAGCGACCAGATGATCGCCTGTGGTACGTGCCGACGTGCCTCCCGGGACTCCTCCGCGGCGGTGCTCAACGCGTCGTACCCGAAGACGGCGAAGAAGACCGTGGCGGCGCCGGTGATCGTGCCGCCGACCCCGTACGGGAAGAACGGCGAGTAGTTCCCGGCCTTCACGTAGAAGAAGCCGACCACGATCACCAGCAGCACCACGCCGACCTTCAGCCCGACCACGATGGCCTCGATCCGCGCCGCCGTCTTGATCCCGCGGTTCAACAGGTACGCGATCAGCAGGCAGAGCAGCACCGCGAACAGGTCGACCACGTGTCCGTCGCCGGTGCCCGGTGCCCCCAGCATCCAGGCCGGCAGGTTGACGCCCAGCTTCCCGACGAGGAAGCTGAGGTAGCCGGAGATGCCGATGGCTACCACGGCCACGATCGCGGTGTACTCCAGCAGCAGATCCCAACCGATGAACCAGCCGACCAGCTCACCGAGCACCGCGTAGCCGTAGGTGTAGGCCGAGCCGGCCTTCGGGATCATGCCGGCGAACTCGGCGTACGACAGTGCCGCCGCCGCGCTGGCCAGGCCCGCGATCAGGAACGACACCAGGACGGCCGGGCCGGCGGTCTGGTTGGCGACCGCCCCGGCCAGGGCGAAGATGCCGGCGCCGATGATGCCGCCGATCCCGATCGCGGTGAGCTGCCACAGCCCGAGCGAGCGGGACAGCCCCTCCTCGGTCTCCTCGGTGAGTTCCTCGACCGGCTTGCGCCGGAAGATCGGCGGCAGACCTTCACTTGCTGCTCCCTTTTGGTGCATGCCGCTCTCCTCTCCCGCGTTGAAGCCGGACGACCTACCACGTTGGCCGTTGACGCCCCAACTCAGCAACGAGAGGAGCTGCATTCGGATGCGGCGTGTTGCCCCTGCCCGCCGACACGCGACGCATGCGATGCGTAGAACACTTCTAGCCATGCGGGCAACGTTCTATCCATGCGATTGCCCTCCGGGCTCATAGTCCTTTGGAGCCGGGAGGGAAGGAGCGAGCAAATAAGCTGCACGGGTGTCTTCCGGATTTCCTGGCGCCCTATCCCATCTCAAGCGCGGTGGGCCATCAATCGGTGCTGCATGCGGTGCTCGACACCCGCATGTGCTCCTGCTCGTCTTGGTCGCTTGACTCCCTTCTCCGCAACGGCACACAGTTGAGGCCGTAGACCCCTGTCCCCGTGAGCCTCTCCTTAGCCGGCACCGCGACCCAGTGCGTCAATCCGCCCCCATCGTCCTCTGATACCATGGATCTCAAGGCGATCGACTCCGGCGGGTAGAACTGGCGCGAATGTCAGGCGAGCGTCGCGGGGCTCCATTCCGAGCATCGTTCGGAGCAGGAGTAAGGGTGCGCCCGTGGACCAGGCTTGTGGGCTGCAGGCCGTGGGATACTCCACGGGGTAGTTGGTAAGCGAGCGGTCGTATCCGGCGAAGGCCTCCGGGAGGCGTCCATCAAAGTATTTTGCTGCCGTAAACATGCCTTCGGCGATCGCTGCGGCCTCGGCGTCGAAGCAGTACCGGCGCAGCCCCCATGCGATTATTGAGTTATCGAACGGCCATACGGTTCCAACGTGGTATCCGATGGGATTGTAGCGAGCCTCTCCCTCGGCCAACGTTCGTACGCCCCAGCCGTTGAACAGGCGTTTTCCCATTAGATGCTGAACGAGTTGCGGAGCCTTCTCCTCATCGACGATGCCGCTCCACAATAAGTGGCCGATATTCGATGACAGGACGCTCAGTTGGCGTCCGTCGGGATCCATGGCAAGAGCGAAGTAGCCGCCGTCTTCAACCCACCACTCGCGATTGAATCTTTCCCGCAGGTCGCTCGCCTCGCGCTCAAGCTTCTCGGCATATGCCGGATCGTTCCAGAATCGTCGGGCAAGCCGTGCGCCGCGAATTTTGGCGTCATACGCATAGCCTTGGGCCTCGCAGGTGGCACGTGGGTAGCCTGGAATCCTGCCATCGCCGTACGAGAGGGAATCCCAGGAATCCTTCCAGCACTGGTTCTCAAGGCCCGTCACCGTATTCCTTCGCTCGTACCAAAGGTACCCGTTGCCCACGAGGTCGGCGTAGTCGTCCATCCAGCTCAGGGCGGCTCTCACTTCCATTTCCAGCTCTTTGACCAGCGCTTCATCCCCAGTCCAGAGTTCGTATTCATCAAGGAGAATTACGAACAGGGGGGTTGCGTCCACGGATCCATAGTATGGACCGTGCGGCTGTTCCTCGAAGGCCGCCGTCTCGCCGTATCGCACCTCATGCATGATTTTTCCTGGCTCCTCCTCTCTGAAATCCCTGATATGCACTCCCTGATCCAGACCTAGATATCGAAGAGTACTCTGTGACAATTCGGGCACGAAAGGCAGAGACTGAAGAGATGTAAAGATGCTGTCGCGGCCGAAGATCGTCATGAACCAAGGCAGGCCCGCGGCAGGAACTGTGCGTCCGGCGAGAGCGAGAGGGGGGAAACGTAGCGCCGCGAGATCAACCATGCTTCGCAGGTATGTCTCGGAGATGTCGAGCGATAAACATTCCACCTTGGGTGCCTCGTCCAACCAGTCCCTCAGGTCATCCTTCAGGGCCATGCGAACCACGCCATGCGGCGCGTTGATCGCCTCTCTAAAGTCTCTGATATCTGAACCACCCAGGTAGCTGTTGACTTGAATCTCCGTAGTCCAACTTCCACCAGGTGCAATTCTCGGCGAGTATTCCAGGCCATGCTCGTCGATGCGGGGGTTGCTACTTGCCAATATATCGGTCTCGCGCCTGAAGTTCTCGCGGCGGAAGACCAGCCTAAGGCGCTCGCGTTCTGCCGACACCTCGATCGTGCCTGGTCGTTCTCTTGGCGTCCCTCCCTTGACGTCGAAGATGTCGGCGAAGTCCCCCGCCACGTCAAGGCGAATCCTCGGGTTGATCGCCTCCTCTCCATGATTGAGGACGACAATCTTCTCAGTCATGCGGGACGCTTCGGTTGATCCCGCCTGCGTGGCGGCCTTGCTGCCGCCTAGCGATCTTTCCCGAATTACCGAAACTTTTGAGTCGGTGTATTGTGTCGCCAGGCCGGGGATGAGGAAAAAACGAACCTGCCAATACTGGAGCTCGTCTCGAGAAAGGGGGGCCAGCGGGGTGCCGTCGATGGTCAGTACCCACCTGGAAAGAAATCGTGTATCCAGGGAGAAGAGGCCGAGCACGGCATTACCATCTTCTCGGATGTCGCCGCTGCCATCGGATACAGCGAAGGTGCGTCCATCGAGGAGCCTCACCCCGTCGGACACTGCCGTTTCCTTTCTTGCCACTTCCGCGGGCCAAGTGCGTCTGGCGGCCCTGGGAAAATCACAATGGAGAGACGGTCGATGAGGAGGTAATCGCCTTTGGTGACGAGGTCGCCCCGCAAAAAGGCCGCGAACCATTCTCCCCGGTTGATGAGTTGGGCAAAGACGCTCTCGGTTGCGGCTAGAACCGCGTTAGGACTGGGGCCCTCGGCCGTGACAGCTACGTCTCCCGCGTTGACTGTCACGAAACAGCTCTCCCGCTCAGCGCCGTTGATGATATCAAAACGGACGACTCCGCTAATTCGCCTGAGTCGCGGGTCATGCCCGCGGTTGCCCAGATCGCTGAAGAACTGCTCAATCTGTTTCTGCATGCGGATTCCTAACCTCCCTCCATAGGACCTGGCTGCGTCGCCGTCACGGATGCCCGGATGGGAAGTACGTAAACCCTGTACGACCCTTCGGGTGGCACCTGCACGACCACCAGCGTGTACAGGCGCCGCAGCAGGATCGTGTCGAGGTGGAAGAGGCCGATCGCTACAGTCGTCGCGTCACCCGTCGGGCGGGGCGGGCGGTCGCGGCTCGGTGGTCCAGGTCGCCGCCGTGGCAGCGGCCAACTGGCCCAACGCGATCCGGTCCGGCTGACCGGTCTTGGCGATCAGGCTCGCCACATGCTTCTCCACGGTGCGGGAGGACAGGTGCAGGCGGTGGGCGATCTCCCGGTTGCTCAGCCGGTCGACCAGCAGCCGCAGCACCTCGTACTCGCGCAGGGTCACACCGGCCGACCGCAGCGAGGGGGGAATCTCCTCGACCCCGGCCCGGCGTTGCAGGGGCCGGGCCCCCGCGCGGCGCAGCAGGGCCCGGCAGGCCGCCACCACCGCCGGGGCGTCGGCGGCGTGGAAGTACTCCTCGGCGGTGCGCAGCCACTCCACCGGCCGGCCCCAGCCGTCGGTCAGGGCCGCCTCGCTGACCAGGCGAAGGCCCAGGTGCCGGGCCGTCGGGTACGGGGCGGAGGCATGCAGAGCCTCCGCCACGGCGGCGACCGCGTCCGCCGGGCGGCCGGCGCGGCCGGCCAGGACGGCACGGGTGAAGAGGATGAACTGCCGGTTCCAGCGGAACCGGGCGGCCGGGGCCGCCGCGAGGGCGGAACACTCGGCCGGGTCGAGGTCCCCCGCCAGCGCCCGGAGCAGCGCGTGCACGCCGTACCGGCCGGCGAGCCGACCCCACGTGGGCTCGTCGGCGGCGGCGCGGCACGCCCGCCAGGACTCGGCCAGCGCGCGGGACCGGTTCTCCTGCAGCAACGCGCAGAACACTCCGGCCAGTCCGTGGACCACGGGCAGATACCGCCGCTGGTCGCCGCCGTGCCGGCAGAACTCGGCCAGCGCGTCGTTCATCCTGCGCTGCCTGCCCTGGTGTGCCGCGAGCACGGCGGGCAGCAGCAGCGCGTACCGGGTGGCATGCGGCCGCGTCAGCCGGGAGGCGGCGGCGCGGGCCCGCTCGGTGAGCATGGCGGCGGCGGCGAAGTCGGCGCGCAGGACGGCGTGCAGGGCGCGCGCCGCCTCGGCGTGCTGGCGGGCGGCCACGGCACCGACCTGGGCGGCGGCGCGCTCGGCCTGCTCCAGGCGGTCCAGGTCTCCGTCGCGCAGCGCGTCGTCCTCACCGCGGCGCACCAGGGCGAGGATCTCCCAGCTCGGCAGGTTGTGCCGTACCGCCGTCGTCCAGGCCCGGTCGAGGCTGGCGGTCGCCTCGTCGGGGTCGCGGGATCCGGTCAGCACGCTCAGCAGGAGCGCGGCCCGGCAGGCGACGATCGGCAGCGGTACCGCCCGGGCCGCCGCCTCGGCGCGGCGAACCGTCGCCTCGGCGGCACGCAGCTGTTCCGGCCCTTTCGCCTGCCAGGTCAGGCAGGCGGCGACGACGTCCACCGGAGCGCTGTCGGCCGCGGCGGGACGGGCGGGGAGCAGGGCGCGGGCCACGTCGACGTGGGCCAGGCCGTCGGCGGGTCGGCCGGCGGCGGCCGCCGCCCAGGCCAGGCTGGTGTGCAGCCGGACGCGGTGGGGCCGGTCGAGGGCGTCGGCCAGATCGTCGGCGGCGGCGGCGTGATCGAGGGCCCGGTCGGGGAGGCCGGCCTCGGTCAGCGCGACGATCAGGTCGTCCAGGACCTCGGCGCGGGTCGCGCTGTCTGCGTCGGTGGCGAGCAGGTCGGTGGCCCGGGCCAGCAGCGCCACCGCCGACTCGGCGGCGCCCTGGACGACGGCACGTCGACCGGCCTCGGCGAACAGCTGGCCCGCGGTTTCTCGGTCGCCGGCGTCGAGTCGCAGGCCCGCCGCGGTCTGGCACCAGGGCCCGGGCAGTCCCGGGTGGACGTCCGCGACCGCCTCGGCGGCCCGGCGGGCCAGCCGGCTCCGGTCGGCCGGGGAGAGCAGGGTACGGACGCCGGTCACGAGCAGCGGGTGCGGGAAGGCGTACGAGTCGGCCGCCGGCCCGTCCGGGACGATCAGTCGGGCGAGGGGTTCGCTGCGCAGGTCGTCGACGAGTTCCTGGTCGTGCCGGCCGGTGGCCCGCCGCAGCAGGGCCAGCGGGACGCGCGGTCCCAGCACGGCGGCCAGCGACAGCAGTTCCCGTCGACCCGGGTCCAGGAGGCCGACCTGACGGGCCAGGCTCCGGACGAGGACCGCCTCGGTGCCGTGGTGCCCGCCGGTCGGCCGCCCGCCGGTGCCGGTGCCGGTGCCGGTGCCGGTGCCGACGACCATGCCGTCGAGCAGCTCCCCGGCGAGCGCGGGATTGCCGCCGCTGGCCGCCCAGAGCAGGTCGAGCGTGGCTTCCGGGATGTCGGCGGGGCGCGTGTTTAGCCGCGCCGCGGCCAGCCGGCGCAGGTCGTCCCGGTCCAGCCGGTGCAGTTCGATCAGCCGGCACGCGCCGCGGCGGGCGGCGGCACGGGCCAGGTCGAGTGCCGGGCCCGGATCGGCCCGGAGGGTGCCGAGGAGCGTGATCGCCTGCCGGTCGAGGTGATCGACGAGGTAGTCGACCACGGCCAGGGTCTCCGCGTCGGCGTCGTGCAGGTCCTCGAGGATGAGCAGGCAACCGCGGCCCTCCGCCGCCAGCCCGGCGAGTCGGAGCACCCCTTCGGCCAGGATGAGCAGGTCGTGGCCGGGTGACCAGTGGGTGTCCCGGCTCTGGCGCGCACCGGCCTGGTCGGCGGGCCCGCCGGGGTCCGGCGCGGCGGCCGGCGCCCAGTCCGGTACCAGCCGGGCCAGCACCCGCCGGTACGGCCCCACCGCGGCGAGGTCGACCGGCGCGGGATCGTGGCGCAGGGAGAGCAGCGCCTCGGTCAACGCGCGCAGCGGGATCGTCGGACCGATCGCGCCGGCCCGGCCGCGGAGCAGTCGCATGCCGGCGGCCGACGCCAGCCCGCCGGCCGAGGCGGCCAGCCGGGATCTGCCGATGCCGCCCTCCCCGGTCAGGAAGAGCGCCTGACCGTGGCCCTCGCGGGCGGCCACCGTGGCCAGCTCGATGGCGCGCAGTTCGTCGTCCCTGCCCACCAAGTCGCAAGCCCGCACCGGCATACATTCATTGATATCAACTATTTGAGGGATCACCCATCGACGATCGGCGCAGCGGGGGCCGGCAATCGGCCACCCTGTCCGATCGACCGGCGGCCACTCACCTGACCTTTCAGTCATCAGCGGCGCACGCTGGGTGGTCACTACCCAGATAGTCCGCGCCTCGATCGCCGGCCGGAGCGCCGCTGACCGGGGATCGGTCGGTCCCGACGGGACGCCGAGGCCGGCGGAGAGGTTGTCCCGGCCGGCCACGGCCCCGACCCGGCCGAAATATGGGTACCCGGCCGCACTGCCACCGTCGACCGCGTGCGGTGAAGCTCCTAGGCATGTTGACCGCCGCCCCCCAGCGACGATCGGACCCCTCATGACGCTGCTGCGCCCCGACGAACTCGACGAGGACGAACTGACGTACCGGATCTTCCGGGTCACCCGGGACCGGTCACCGTGGCGGATCGAGGACGTGCTGCGCGAAGGGCGGTTCAGCGACGACCCGGTGCGGGCCGAACGCGCCTGGCGGGTGGCCTCCCGTGGCTACTACGCCGAGCAGGCGGGACTGGTGGCGGCGGCGACCCTCGCCGTGGAGACGGAGGACGCCCCGCTGCGGTTCAGTCTCGCGCTGGCCACCGCCGACGAGGCCCGCCACGCCGACGCCTTCTACCAGTACGCCAAGGCGGTCGGCGGGGAGCCGGAGCAGTGCCGCGAGGTGCTGCAACCGCTCGACGACGGCCTGGCCAGCCTGCCCTACATGGGCCGGGCCCTGGTGCACACCCTGCTGGAGGGTCTGGCCGCCGACGAGTTCATCCTGCTCAGCCAGGTCTTCGCCGGTGACCCGCTGGGGCGGCTGTACCACCACGTCCGGCGCGACGAGATCCGGCACATCGCGATCGGCCTGAACTTCCTGGCCCGCGCCACCCGCACGCCCGAGGGCCGGGACGCCTGGGCGGCGCACGCCCAGGAATGGCACGACATCGGCATCGGACTGACCGGCCTGGAAGAGGTGGGCGTGGCGCTGGCCGCCCACACGAACCGCGACCCCGCGGACGTCCAGGCGTGGTTCCTCCGGCGGCACCGGGCGAGGCTCACCGCCGCCGGGATCGAGATCGACATCCAGGAGGGGAGGTGATCCCGATGAAGATCACTGTCGTCAAGGTCAAGGCGCCGACGCACGGTGTCTGCAAGTACCTGGTGCCGCTCAACCGGCCCAAGACCGAGTCGGAGAAGTGACGGTGCGGGACCCGGGAGCGATCCCGGGTCCCCACTGCAGGAAGGGACGACGACGTGTCCGTTTGCCTCGTCACCATGCCGTGGCAGTCGCTGGAGTCACCGTCGCTGCCGATCGGTCTGCTGCGCGCCGCGGTGACCCGCGCCGGTCTGGAAACGCCGGCCACCTACCACGCGAACCTGCGCTGGGCCGAGTTCCTGATGGCCCGTACCGGCGAGGAGATCGGTCCGCGCGAGTACACGGCCGTCGCCGAGGAGGGCCTCTTCGACGGGCTGGGCGACTGGGTCTTCACCGGCGTCCTGCACGACGACCCCAGCTTCGGCGTGCAGACGCTGCGCGAGTACGCCCGGCAGCGGGAGCAGGACATCGACACCGTCGAGCGGATGCGGGAACACGCCGAGGACTTCGTGGACCTCGTGACCGACGAGGTGCTGGCGCTGCGCCCGACCGTGGTGGGTTTCAGCACCACCTTCATGCAGAACGTCCCGAGCCTCGCGGTGGCCAAGCGGATCAAGGCACGTGAACCCGGTGTCCGGATCGTCGTCGGCGGCGGCAACTGCGACGGACCGATGGGTGTCGCGCTGCACCGCAACTACCCCTACGTCGACTTCGTCGTCCGCGGCGAGGGGGAGGTCGCCTTCCCGAAGCTGCTCGCCGTCCTGGTCGAGGACCCCTCCCCCACCGCCCTGGCCACCGTGCCGGGCCTGTGCTGGCGGGACGAGGACGGCACCGCCCGGCAGAACCCGCAGCCGCCCCCGCTGCCGATGACGCAGGTGCCCCGGCCCGACTTCGACGACTGGTTCGCCCAGCTGGAGGCGTCCGCGGTCAACGCGCACATCGAGCCGAAGCTGGTGATGGAGACCGCCCGGGGCTGCTGGTGGGGCGAGAAGCACCACTGCACCTTCTGCGGGCTCAACGGCACCCTGATGACGTTCCGCGCCAAGTCGCCGGAGACCGTGCTCGCCGAGCTCGAGGAGTTGACCGGGCGGCACCGCACGCTCGACGTCATCATGGTCGACAACATCATCGACAACAGCTTCCCCACCACGGTGCTGCCCCGCATCGCCGAGCTCGGCTGGGACCTGCGGCTGCACTACGAGGTGAAGTCCAACCTGAAGCCCGCCGAGATCGAGTCCTTCCGCGCCGCCCGGGTCAGCCACGTACAGCCCGGCATCGAGAGCCTCGTCTCCCCCGTACTGAAGATCATGGACAAGGGCGTGTCCGGCGTCCGCAACGTCCGCACGCTGCGCGACTGCGAGTCGGCCGGCCTCACCGTCACCTGGAACTGGCTGTACGGCTTCCCCGAGGAGCGGATGGCGGACTACCTGCCGGTGATGCGCCAGCTGCCGGCCCTGATGCACCTGCAACCGCCCGGCGGGGCGGCCCGGATCCTGCTGGAACGGTTCAGCCCGTACTTCGAGAACCCGGCGCTGGGCTTCCCGCAGCGGTGGACGGCGCAGGCGTACCGGCACGTCTATGCCCTGCCCGAGGCCGACCTGCGGGACATGGTCTACCTGTTCGACACGGACCCGGCCGGCATCTCCGACAAGCAGGCGGTGGAGCTGCGCGAGCTGCTCGACGCGTGGAGCGCCGGCTACCCGGACAGCACGCTGGTCCGCGTCGACGAGCCGGACGCGATCGTCGTCGAGGACCGCCGCGTGGGCTGGCCGGCCACCGACCACCGGATCACCGACCCGCTGCACCGCGCGGCGTACCTGGCCGTGGAGCCGGGACGGTCGCTGCCGGCCCTGCGCCGGGAGCTGGCCGGCGCCGGCTTCGCCGTCCCCGAGGCGGAGCTGCTGGCCGTCCTCGCCGGGTTCGTCGAGCGGGGCCTGGCCTTCGTCGAGAACGGACAGTGGATCGCCCTGGCCACCTCCACCATCCCGATCAAGGTGGGCTGACATGCCGAGTGCACAACAGACCCTGCCGGGCCCGGCGCAGGCCGTCGCCGTACGGCCGGACGGCCTGCCGGTCATCACGCCGGAGCTGACCTACCGGACCGTCGACGTCGACACCGTCCTGACCTTCGGGCGGTCCCCGGCCGAGGACCTGGAGCTGCTGCGCTACCTGCGCGACGTCACCAGTCACGCGGTACGGCTGCGGTGGCGGCTGGCCGGGGCGCCGACCTTCCCGCCGCACACCCACGTCCACCTGGTGGCGCCCTCCGGCGGGGTGGACGCCGACGCGGCCGCGTACGCCATGCGGTGGACCGCCGGGTACCGGTACGGCAGCTTCTTCTACCGGCGCGGACCGGGCTTCGTCATGATCAAGGACGTCCGCCCGGAGAGCGAGGACGCCCGGCTCACCATCGACGAGGGCGCCGAGCACTTCCTCGCGATGGCGCGGGCGCGGACCGTGGACGACCTCGGCCCGGCCGCCCGCGAGCTCGTCGACACCGTCGCCGAGGCCGGCCTGCTGCTGCGGGCCGAGGACCGGCTGCTGGTCCTGCCCTACCGGATCCGGCACTGGCCCGTCCCGTACCTGTCCGTCTGACGGCCGGTACCCGGCATCCTCCCACCCGGCCCACGCCCCGACCGGCACGCAGAAGGAGAACCTCCGTGAGTCTGCTGGACCAGGTCCACGACTACCCGTTCCTGAACTACCGAGAACTGGCCCTGGACCCGCGGCTGGACGAGGCGCGGCGCACCGGAACCCTGACCCGGATCCGGCTGCCGTACGCCGGCGAGGCGTGGCTGGCCACCCGGTACGCCGACGTCCGGAAGGTGCTGACCGACCCGCGGTTCAGCCGGGCCGCGGCGATGGGCCCGGACGTGCCCCGCCAGATGCCGGACCCGCCGTTCGTCAGCACCATCATGGACGTCGACCGCCCCGAGCACGGCCGGCTGCGCCGGCTCGTGGCCGTCGCGTTCACCGAACGCCGCATCGACGACCTCCGGCCCTACGTACGCCAGGTCGCGCACCGGCTCATCGACGACCTGCTCCGGCAGGAGCCGCCGGTCGACCTGATCCGGGCGCTGGCCCTGCCGCTGCCGATGACCGTGTTCTGCCGGACGCTGGGCGTACCGCTGGAGGACCAGGCCGAGTTCCGCCGGTGGACCGAGTCGCTGGTGGCGCTGCGCAGGATCACGGCCGAGGAGTTCCGGGAGGTCGTCGAGTCGCTGGAGGCGTACCTGCGCGACCTGATCCGGCAGCGGCGCGAGCAGCCGACGGAGGACCTGCTCAGCGCCCTGGTCCACGCCCGGGACGAGGGCAGCCGCCTCACCGAGCAGGAGCTGGTCTCCTTCGGGGTGACGCTGCTGGCCGCCGGGTTCGAGACCACCGCCGGCCACATCGCCAACTCGACCTATCTGCTGCTGACCCGGCCGGGCCAGTGGTCCCAGCTGCGGGCCGACCCCTCCGGGCTGGAGCACACGGTCGAGGAGCTGCTGCGGTTCGTGCCGCTCAACGGCGGCACGGGGCTGGCCCGGGTCGCCGTCGAGGACGTCGAGTTCGACGGGGTGACCGTCCGGGCCGGGGAGGCGGTCTTCGTCTCCACCATCTCCGGCAACCGTGACGATGAGGTCTTCCCGGCGGCCGACAGCTTCCGGCCGGACCGGGCCGATCCGGCCCCGCACCTGGCCTTCGGCTGGGGGCCGCACCGGTGCCTCGGGGCCCGACTGGCCACCATGGAGCTGCACGAGGCGCTGGCGGCGCTGCGCGACCGGATACCGACCCTCCGCCTCGCCGTCCCCGCGGGTAACGTGAGCTGGAAGACCGGCACCATCCTGCGTGGGCCTCGCGAGTTGCCGGTTGCCTGGTGACGGGGCCCGGCACCGCGGGAGGTCGGGTGCGGCGTCCATCGGCCCTGCTCGGCCGCTCGGCGATCCGGCCGCTGGTCCTGTCCCAGCTGGTCAGCCTGACCGGTACGCACGTCACCGCGCTGGCCCTGCCGACGCTGGCCGTGCTGCTGCTGGACGCGGGGCCGCTCGCCGCGTCGCTGCTGTTCGCGCTGCAGTACGGGGCCCGCGGGCTGACCGCCCCGCTGGTCGGCGTGCTCGTCGACGGCCTCCGGTCGCCGCGCCGGCTGCTGGTGGCCAACGACCTGACCCACGCCCTCGTGGTGGCCTCCGTGCCCGCCATGTACCTGCTCGACGTGCTGTCCCTGCCCGTGCTCGTGCTGGTCGCGGCGGCCTCCGGCGTCCTCGCCGGGGTCACCGACATCTCCGTCAACGCGGTGCTGCCCCGGCTGGTGCCGGCCGCGCACCTCGTCGGCGCGAACGCCTCCCTCACCGGCGCCCGGGCCGCCGGCCAGATCCTCGGGCCGGCCCTCGGCGGCCTGCTGATCCAGCTGCTCGGCGCGGCGTCGGCCGTCGCCGTCGACGCGGTGAGCTACCTGTTCTCCGCCGCGATCCTCGGCCGGCTGCGCGGCGCCGAACGCCCCGAACGGGCGCCCGCGTCGGCGGCGCGGATCCGTGGCCTTCGGCGCTCGGTACGCGACTTCCGGACCTCGATCGGCGAGGGCCTGGCCACGTTCCGGGAGGTCCCGCTGCTGCCCCGGCTGGCGCTGGCCGCCGCGGCGCTGAACGTCGGCGGCGCCGGCCTCGGCGCCCTCTACACCGTCTACGCCTACCGGGAGCTGGGGTTGCACCCGGTGCAGGTGGGCGTCCTGTGGGGGGTGAACAGCGCGGCGGCGATGACGGCGGTGGGCACCGCGCGCCGGGTGATCCGCCGCGTCGGCCTGCACCGGTCGATCGGCGTGTTCGCCCCGGTCGCCGCCGGGTCGCTGCTGCTCATCCCGGCCGCCTCGCTGGCCGCCCCGATGCCGCTGTTCGTCGTGTACGAACTGCTCTTCGGCTACTGCGCGACGGTGTGGACGATCGCGTCGGCATCCCTGCAACAGCGGCTGGTACCGGCCGAACGGATGGGCCGGGTCGTCGCGTTCAGCCGGACCGTGTCCGTCCTGGCCGTGCCGATCGGGGCCGTCGTCGGTGGTGTCGCCGCCGGGATCTGGCCGCTGCCGCTGGCCCTGGCCGGGTTCGCCGTCGTCGCCCTCGCCGGCACCACCGTCGTGGCGGTGGGGATCTCCCGGCGCCGCGATCCCGTCCCGGACACCGGGCGCAGCGCTCCCGCCGCGGGCTCCGGGCGCGGCGGCCCGGAGCCGGCGGCGGCAGAGCCGGCCGCGGAACGGGTCACGCAGGCCTGAGCCGCCCGGCCCGGCCGCCGTCGCCGCCCGAACGGGCGGGCAGGAGCCCCAGTGCCGCCGCCACCACGTCGTCGACGGTGGGCAGGAGCGGGGCCAGCAGCACCGGGCTCGCCGGCGCCGGCACGGCCGCGCCGAACACGAACGCCAGGCGGTCCGGCTCGACGGCGCCGGCCTGCACCAGGTGCATCCCCAGGTCGCACATCAGGGAGGACCGACGGGGCTCCTCGTCCACCAGGACCACCGGCCCCGCCGCCGCCACCAGTTCGGCGGCGCCGTCCCGGTCCAGGGGCGCGGCGGTACGCAGGTCCACGACCTGGCAGCGCAGGCCGTGGTCGGCCAGGCGGCGGGCGGACCGCAGGCACAGGGCCACGGTGTTCCCGATGCCCACCAGGGTCAGGTCCCGGCCGGCGAGCGCCCGACCGGCGACGCCGAACGGCAGCGGCGCCGGCGTGGGCTCCGGTTCGGGCAGCTGTTGCCAGTCGGGCGTGTAGAGCCGGGGCGACTCGAGCACCACCACCGGGTCGGGGTGGGTGAGGGCGGTGGCGAGCAGCCCGGCGGCGGAGTTCGGCGAACCCGGCACGGCCACCACCAGACCGGGAATCTGGCTGAGCAGGGAGTGGGCGCTGTGCTCGTGCTGCGCGCCGAGGTGCTCGTCGCCGCGGGTGAGCCCCCGGATCACCAGGGGCACCTGGTACTGCCCGTCGGACATGTAGCGCCACTTGGTGGCCTGGTTGACCAGCGGGTCGAAGGCGGTGAAGAGGAACGCCACCCGCGCGATGCTGACCAGCACCCGCCGGCCGACGAGCGCCATTCCGACGGCCATGCCGACCATGGCGTTCTCGGCGATCGGCAGCCGCACCATCCGGTCGGCGCCGAAGAGTTCGATCAGGTCGTCCTGCTGGTAGGTGCAGAACATGTGCAGGTCGGGCTGTTCGGTGAGCGCCGCGCGGACGGTCGTACCGACCGGGTGCCGGCTCACCGCGCCACCGCCGCTACGGCGGGGACGGCGGCGGGCAGCGGCGCGGCCGTCACGTTCGTCGCCGCGGTCGCGACGTCCGGCGGCGGGGCGGCCAGCGCGGCGGCGAACACCTCGTCGACCTCCCGCTCGATCTCGGCCCGCGCCTCGGCCAGCCACGGGTCGGGGACGTCCGCCGCCGCCGCGGCGATGTCGAGCGGGTCGCGCGCCAGCCAGTACGCGACCTCCTCCGCCGGGCGGTACTCCGGCGGCCGGGCGCCACCGACCTGCGCGTGGTAGTGCCGCAGGTACGTCCTCGCCACCAGGACCTGCGGGCGGCGCTCCCGCCGGCACCGGGTCAGCAGCGTCTCCGCCGCCCGGTGGACGGCCGCCACGTCGTTGCCGTCGACCTCGACGTGGTCCAGCCCGAGGCCGTCGACGAGCTGCGCCGGTGTCCGGTGCCGCACCAGCTCGCTCCGGGTCTGGTCCTGCCAGCCGTTGTCCTCGCAGACCAGCAGCAGGGGCAGCCCCAGGGTCGCGGAGATGGTGAGGGTCTCGTAGCTGACCCCGGCGCCGAGGGCTCCGTCGCCGCAGAAGACGACCGTGGCCCGGCCGGTTCCGCGTTCCGCCATGGCCACCCCGGCCGCGACGGAGAGCTGGCTGCCGACGATGGAGCTGGCGCCGAGGAAGCGCCGTTCGCGGTCGGCGAGGTGCATGGAGCCGCCCTTGCCGCCGCAGACGCCGCCCTCGCGGCCCAGGACCTCCCGCACGATCCCGTCGAGCGGCAGGCCGGCCGCCACCGCGTGCCCGTGGCAGCGGTAGAAGCTGACCACCCACTCGTCCGGGCGCCGGGCGGCCAGCACGCCGGCCGCGATCGCCTCCTGACCGGTGTACGGGTGGACGAACCCCGCGACGAGGTTCCGGTTGGCGCAGTCGATGATCTTCTCTTCGAGAATCCGGATCCGGAGCATCGTCCGGTATGCCGCTGTCAACTGCACCAGTGATTCCCACCTTCGCCGAACTGCGAGGAACGCCCGTTCCGTGTCGGAAGTTTCATGAAGGGTGTCGACGGTAGACGTAGTCTTGATCGATTCAGCGAAGACTGTCAATAGGCCGCCCGGCTCTCGCCGGCCGGGCGATCAGGGACAGCGCGGGACCCGCCCGCCTCGATACGCTCGGGGCCGTGCAGCCGATACACGTGACGGTGTGGGACGATCGGGAAGCGCGTGACGAGCAGGTCGTCCTGATCCACGGCACCATGACCTGGTGCCTCGCGTCGTTCGCACACCAGCGGCCACTCGGGGAGCACCGCCGGATCCTCGTCGTCGACCGGAGGGGATTCGGCGCCAGCCCCGACGTCGAACGAAGCGACTACGACGTCGACGCCGACGACATCGTCGAACTGATGGACAGGCCGAGCCACCTGGTCGGGCACTCGTACGGCGGAGTGGTCGCCATGCTGGCCGCCATCCGCCGCCCGGAACGGGTCAGGTCACCGGATCACCGCCAGGATGCCCCGCCCTTCAGGGCGGGGAGGAATGGCGGACGTGCCGTCAGCCGTTACTGTCCTTTCTGGTATGACTGGTTTTGTGCGGACGGCGTACAGGTGTCGGGTGTACCCGACCCCGGAGCAGGCGGTGGTGCTGAACCGCACGTTCGGCTGCGTCAGGGTGGTATGGAACCGCACTCTCGCCGCCCGTCACGGTATCCGCGCTATAAGTCCCGCCACGGCCGCCAGTCCGCCTCCTACACCCGGTCGGCCTTCCGAATGCGTAACGGCAATCTGACGTTGGGAAAAACACCCGGTGTGCTGCGGTTTGTGTGGTCGTGGCCCGACGTCGACCCGGCCGGGTTGGATCCGACGATGGTGACGGTGTCGCGTGACCCGGACGGCCGCTGGTTCGTCACCTTCGCCGTCGACATCGCCACACCCACCCCACCCGAACCGCCGGGCGAGGTGGTGGGCGTCGACCTCGGCCTGACCGACTTTGCGGTGCTGTCCACCGGCGAACGCATCTCCCACCCCCGGCACATGGAGCGCCGCGAACGCCGACTCAAGCGGTACCAGCGGATGATGGCCCGAAAACAGAAGGGCTCCGCCAACCGCGCCAAAGCCAGACGGAAAGTGGCGCGCGCGCATTCGCGAGTGCGTGACGCCCGCCGGGACTTCCTCCACCAGCAGTCCACGACCCTGGTACGCCGGTTCGCCGCCATCGCCGTAGAGGACCTGGCCGTGGCGAACATGGTCCGCAACCGGTCCCTCGCCAAGGCGATCTCCCGCACCGGCTGGGCCGAGTTTCGCACCCTGCTCACCTACAAGGCCCACCGCGACGGCCGCACCTTCGCCGTCGTGGACCGCTGGTATCCGTCGTCGAAAACCTGCTCGACGTGCGGGCATCTGCTCGCCACACTCTCCCTCGGCACACGCCACTGGCGGTGTCCGGGGTGCGGCACCCGGCATGACCGGGACGTAAACGCCGCCAAGAACATCGCCGTCGCGGCCGGGCTGGTCGAGACGCAAAACGCCTGCGGAGCGGACGTCAGACACGAAGGAACTCCTTCCGTGCTGTCTGCGGTGAACCAGGAACCCCAACCCGCGAGGGTCGGAATCCCACGCCTTTAGCCTGAATCCGTGGATCGGGTGGCCGGCATGATCTTTGGCCCGAATGAGTTGATCTTGGTGGTTTGAGGGTGCGGCTGTTCTGCTGGCCTCTGGGTCCAGCGTGCTCGGTTCCTGTTCGTCGGGTCAGTCGCGTGGGGTGTGCGTGGTGTGGTGCGGGTGGCAGTGGTGTTGTGGTCAGGTGAACACGGCGTTCCAGAAGGCCAGCCAGGCGCTGGCGCGGGGCCAGTGGGCGGGTAGATGCAGCACGGGGCGGCGTTGAGGGCGGGCGAGCCGGGCTGGGATGTTGATCAGGTGGGTGCGCAGGGTGGCGCCTCGGGCCACCGTGTAGCGGGCGGCGCCGGTCAGCGTGCCGGCGGCGCGGAGCAGGTTGTGGCAGATCGCGGCGAGGATGTTCCAGGCTGCGTTGGCGCCGAACACTCCGGAGGGTTGGTGGGCCCAGGGTCCGTCGATGAGGTCGGACCAGACGGTCTCGCAGATGGCGTGCCGGCGGTGGGTGATGTCGGCGTCGGCCACGGGTTCGGGGTTGTTGGTGAAGAACGGGTGGTAACGCCAGACCGGGAACAGGGGGTCTTGGGCGTTGGCGTCCAGGACGCGGCGCACGATCAGCCGGCCGGTGGTCTCGTGGCGGGTGCCGGCGAACGCGGTGAACGGCACTTCGGCCACGTGGGCGTCGGAGATCAGTTGCCCGGTGTCGGGGTCGATGACCGCGCCGGGGTAGCGCACCGGTTGGCATTTCTTGTCGTCGATGCTGGCGATGGCGGCGTCGACGGCCGGGTTACGGGCGATGGCGAACGAGAACATGGCGCCGGCCTTGACGACCGCGGCCACGATCTTGCCGGCGCAGTACGCCGAGTCGGGCCTGTAGGGAGATCTGTGTAACGGATGTCAATGAAAGTCCGTTATGGCCAGTAGAAGCTGGTCGGCACAGATAGGAACAGGTTGATGGCTAT